>NZ_JBGQQS010000109.1:0-226 GCF_045528365.1 Desemzia sp. FAM 23988 | reverse complement strand
CTTACTAGACGCGTTATGCAAGCCAGACTCTCTATGATTTCACTCCTCCTTTTATTTGGGAAAAGCACCCAATTAAAAGGAGGAGATGAACTCTACGAGAGTCTAAACGGCTTGCGTCACGCTCTTACTAGACGCGTTATGCAAGCCAGACTCTCTATGATTTCACTCCTCCTTTTATTTGGGAAAAGCACCCAATTAAAAGGAGGAGATGAACTCTACGAGAGTC
>NZ_JBGQQS010000108.1:0-250 GCF_045528365.1 Desemzia sp. FAM 23988 | reverse complement strand
ATCAAGGCAATTTTCCCCTTGATGTTTAAACTACATTCTTCATCAAGACAATTTTCTCCTTGATGTTCAAACTCCATTCTTCATCATGGCAATTTTTCTCTTGATGTTCAAACTCCATTTTTCATCAAGGCAATTTTCCCCTTGATGTTTAAACTACATTCTTCATCAAGACAATTTTCTCCTTGATGTTCAAACTCCATTCTTCATCATGGCAATTTTTCTCTTGATGTTCAAACTCCATTTTTCATCA
>NZ_JBGQQS010000107.1:0-253 GCF_045528365.1 Desemzia sp. FAM 23988 | reverse complement strand
CGTGATTGAACAGTCCCGTTTAAGCGCTCTACGCGGCCTTTAGCTTGTGGAATAGAGGAGGTTTTAATCTCAATACCGAGTTGATGACAGGCAAAACCAAACTGGGTAAAGGTATCTTCTTCGACCGTAAGCCCGTTAAAATGGACGCCGATAGCTCCAAATAAAAAAAAGCATGACAAATAGCCTGATTTCATCCATTTTTTTGAAATCAGGCTGCTTTTTTCATATTTTTGGCTGGCTGGCAGCTTTCGAT
>NZ_JBGQQS010000106.1:0-253 GCF_045528365.1 Desemzia sp. FAM 23988 | reverse complement strand
GGAATCAGCTAAATAAGCAAAATTTTCTGGAAATAGTCATCCTTTGCGTAAGCATTCGATTTTTTTTACTTTTTTCAAGAAAATAATAATTCAGAATATTCTGACTATATTTATGCAACACTAGTGAAACCTTTGATATAATCTTATCCATAAGAAGGCCTCTTTCATTTATGTATTTGCCCTGCAAAGCATACATTTATGATAAAGTGCCTTCTTTCTTTTTTCCAGTAAAATTATTGGCTCTCGAGAACTA
>NZ_JBGQQS010000105.1:0-253 GCF_045528365.1 Desemzia sp. FAM 23988 | reverse complement strand
CCATAAGTTGGGTCCTTTTTATTGGTCTTGGATAAGTCATCCAAGTTCAGTATAAAGGACTTTTTTGCATATTGGAATAGGATACATAACATTGTGAAACATATTATGTTTCATGCAACACTAGTGCAAAGGTTTATCAAATAATAAAGGATTCAAGCAACTTAATAGAAACAGAAGAAGCGATTCAAGGCTATATGTATGATGTGTTCGCTCAGTTAATGGGTCAGATTTTGTCGAACTTCAACGAAGTGAT
>NZ_JBGQQS010000104.1:0-253 GCF_045528365.1 Desemzia sp. FAM 23988 | reverse complement strand
GATGGACACACCGCTGGTGTACCAGTTGTTCTGCCAAGAGCATCGCTGGGTAGCTATGTGTGGAAGGGATAAACGCTGAAAGCATCTAAGCGTGAAGCCCCCCTCAAGATGAGATTTCCCATCACATCAGTGAGTAAGACCCCTGAAAGATGATCAGGTAGATAGGTTGGAAGTGGAAGTCTAGTGATAGATGGAGCGGACCAATACTAATCGGTCGAGGACTTAACCAAAGTTTTTAGGTGGATTCGAAGAA
>NZ_JBGQQS010000103.1:0-253 GCF_045528365.1 Desemzia sp. FAM 23988 | reverse complement strand
TTCTTCGAATCCACCTAAAAACTTTGGTTAAGTCCTCGACCGATTAGTATTGGTCCGCTCCATCTATCACTAGACTTCCACTTCCAACCTATCTACCTGATCATCTTTCAGGGGTCTTACTCACTAACGTGATGGGAAATCTCATCTTGAGGGGGGCTTCACGCTTAGATGCTTTCAGCGTTTATCCCTTCCACACATAGCTACCCAGCGATGCTCTTGGCAGAACAACTGGTACACCAGCGGTGTGTCCATC
>NZ_JBGQQS010000102.1:0-253 GCF_045528365.1 Desemzia sp. FAM 23988 | reverse complement strand
GATGGACACACCGCTGGTGTACCAGTTGTTCTGCCAAGAGCATCGCTGGGTAGCTATGTGTGGAAGGGATAAACGCTGAAAGCATCTAAGCGTGAAGCCCCCCTCAAGATGAGATTTCCCATCACGTCAGTGAGTAAGACCCCTGAAAGATGATCAGGTAGATAGGTTGGAAGTGGAAGTCTAGTGATAGATGGAGCGGACCAATACTAATCGGTCGAGGACTTAACCAAAGTTTTTAGGTGGATTCGAAGAA
>NZ_JBGQQS010000101.1:0-254 GCF_045528365.1 Desemzia sp. FAM 23988 | reverse complement strand
AGACAACTAGGATGTTGGCTCAGAAGCAGCCATCATTTAAAGAGTGCGTAATAGCTCACTAGTCGAGTGACCCTGCGCCGAAAATTTACCGGGGCTAAACATAACACCGAAACTGTGGATAGAACCATTAGGTTCTATGGTAGGAGAGCGTTCTAAGGGCGTTGAAGCTAGATCGTGAGGACTAGTGGAGCGCTTAGAAGTGAGAATGCCGGTATGAGTAGCGAAAGACGGGTGAGAATCCCGTCCACCGAATG
>NZ_JBGQQS010000100.1:0-254 GCF_045528365.1 Desemzia sp. FAM 23988 | reverse complement strand
GAAACACTCAATGGCTATTATCATGTGCTCAATCAGATCCTAACGAAACAAGGCATCCCTTTAGCTTTTTTAACAGATAAACGAACGGTTTTCGAATACACATCAAAAGCCATGAAAGCGGTCGAAGGTAAGCCCGATGAAATTAACCGCATAGAAAGCCGGAAATTCTTCCTGTATGATAAGACTATCTTAATCAGAAGGAGGAATTTTTGTTATGCCAAAACAACCCCATCACACCATCGTCCCCGTCTCAC
>NZ_JBGQQS010000099.1:0-254 GCF_045528365.1 Desemzia sp. FAM 23988 | reverse complement strand
TAGACAACTAGGATGTTGGCTCAGAAGCAGCCATCATTTAAAGAGTGCGTAATAGCTCACTAGTCGAGTGACCCTGCGCCGAAAATTTACCGGGGCTAAACATAACACCGAAACTGTGGATAGAACCTTAGGTTCTATGGTAGGAGAGCGTTCTAAGGGCGTTGAAGCTAGATCGTGAGGACTAGTGGAGCGCTTAGAAGTGAGAATGCCGGTATGAGTAGCGAAAGACGGGTGAGAATCCCGTCCACCGAATG
>NZ_JBGQQS010000098.1:0-254 GCF_045528365.1 Desemzia sp. FAM 23988 | reverse complement strand
ATCGAAAGCTGCCAGCCAGCCAAAAATATGAAAAAAGCAGCCTGATTTCAAAAAAATGGATGAAATCAGGCTATTTGTCATGCTTTTTTTTATTTGGAGCTATCGGCGTCCATTTTAACGGGCTTACTAAAGAACTACCAAATGTATACGAAAAGACAGGTTATTTTCATGCTGAAGAATCGTCTAAAGATCTTTCATTCGGTTTAACAACAGAGTTATACGTATATTTATTAAGACAAATGAACGAGGATGTC
>NZ_JBGQQS010000097.1:0-255 GCF_045528365.1 Desemzia sp. FAM 23988 | reverse complement strand
GAGAGCTTGTGTTGAACTTGGGCTCTCGATGAGGCAAGTTAACAGATTGATTCAAGACTATCAAGAAGGAGGAAAAGCTGTTTTTTCACACGGCAACAGAGGAAAAGCAGCTAGGCACGCCGTGCCATAGGAAACAAAAAGACAAGTGATCGAGCTCTATCAAAGTTTTAAGATAAAGCCTAACGTGAAGCATTTTACTGAAATTTTGAAGGAGGATCATGCTATCTGTTACACCGATACGACCATTCGTCATAT
>NZ_JBGQQS010000096.1:0-255 GCF_045528365.1 Desemzia sp. FAM 23988 | reverse complement strand
AGGTTGATATTCCTGTACCTGTTTGTTTTGTTTGAACAATGGAGGGACACAGGAGGCTAAGGAATGCGTGCTGCTGGATATGCACGTCCAAGCAACAAGTCTTGAAGTGAGTCAAATGCTTGCTTCTTTAAGGACAAGTTGTGATGGGGAGGGAAATTAAGTACCGAAGTTCCTGATGTCACACTGTCAAGAAAAGCTTCTAGTTAGAAACAAACAGCCCGTACCGCAAACCGACACAGGTAGTCGAGGAGAGAA
>NZ_JBGQQS010000095.1:0-255 GCF_045528365.1 Desemzia sp. FAM 23988 | reverse complement strand
TGTTACACCGATACGACCATTCGTCATATTTTATATCAAGCTGATATTCTATCACCTAAGGCTCAAAGAAAAACACGTAAGAAAATAAATGCTCGAATCAAAGCTAAATCAATGAAAGGTAAAAAAGGGTCTTATAACCCACTGGTTCCAAGAGCCGAAGATCAAATGGAGTTACCCGAAAAAAGTCACCCTAGCCGTCCTAGAAAGAAATATCAGGGGGAGCTTATTCAAATGGATGCCAGCTCCTATAACTGG
>NZ_JBGQQS010000094.1:0-255 GCF_045528365.1 Desemzia sp. FAM 23988 | reverse complement strand
TCATTCGGTGGACGGGATTCTCACCCGTCTTTCGCTACTCATACCGGCATTCTCACTTCTAAGCGCTCCACTAGTCCTCACGATCTAGCTTCAACGCCCTTAGAACGCTCTCCTACCATAGAACCTACTGGTTCTATCCACAGTTTCGGTGTTATGTTTAGCCCCGGTAAATTTTCGGCGCAGGGTCACTCGACTAGTGAGCTATTACGCACTCTTTAAATGATGGCTGCTTCTGAGCCAACATCCTAGTTGTCT
>NZ_JBGQQS010000093.1:0-255 GCF_045528365.1 Desemzia sp. FAM 23988 | reverse complement strand
CAAGCAAAATCATGGAAGAAACCTCAAAGAGTAGTGATAAAATCGACACGCGATGGATTACTTTTTCGCCATGAATTTGTGACAACTAATCTTTCTACTGTTATTCGCAATGACCAAGTGTTTAAGACGTACCAAAACCGTGGGACTATGGAAAACTTTATTAAAGAAATCAAGTCAGGCTTCTATTTTGATAAAACAGATAGTTCTGCGTTTTTGACGAATGCCATCCGGATGACTATTAGCGGAATTGCTTAT
>NZ_JBGQQS010000092.1:0-255 GCF_045528365.1 Desemzia sp. FAM 23988 | reverse complement strand
TTCCCTTAGTAGCGGCGAGCGAACAGGGAAGAGCCCAAACCAAAGAGCTTGCTCTTTGGGGTTGTAGGACTGAACACATAGAGTCATAAATGAACGTTGTAGAAGAAGCGTCCTGGAAAGGACTGCCAAAGAAGGTAAAAGCCCTGTATTTGAAACAACATTCACTCTGTTCAGTATCCTGAGTACGGCGGAACACGAGAAATTCCGTCGGAATCCGGGAGGACCATCTCCCAAGGCTAAATACTCTCTAGTGAC
>NZ_JBGQQS010000091.1:0-255 GCF_045528365.1 Desemzia sp. FAM 23988 | reverse complement strand
AGGTTGATATTCCTGTACCTGTTTGTTTTGTTTGAACAATGGAGGGACACAGGAGGCTAAGGAATGCGTGCTGCTGGATATGCACGTCCAAGCAACAAGTCTTGAAGTGAGTCAAATGCTTGCTTCTCTAAGGACAAGTTGTGATGGGGAGGGAAATTAAGTACCGAAGTTCCTGATGTCACACTGTCAAGAAAAGCTTCTAGTTAGAAACAAACAGCCCGTACCGCAAACCGACACAGGTAGTCGAGGAGAGAA
>NZ_JBGQQS010000090.1:0-256 GCF_045528365.1 Desemzia sp. FAM 23988 | reverse complement strand
ATTGATATGGCATGGGGCTTTGCTCGATAGCCTTTGTCTGCTTTCGACCAATAGAATCCAAATCCCAGAAATTTAAATGTTGGATTATTTGGTTTAATGACTTTCGATTTAGTCGCATTAACAGTTAAACCCAGTGTTTCCTCAATATATCGTGTAACCGAACGCATCACGCGCCTTGCTGCGAATTCGCTCTTAACGAAAATAATACAGTCATCTGCGTATCGAACAAAGTGTAATCCTCTTTTCTCAAGTTCTT
>NZ_JBGQQS010000089.1:0-260 GCF_045528365.1 Desemzia sp. FAM 23988 | reverse complement strand
GCGACCCTCTGATTAAAAGTCAGATGCTCTACCAACTGAGCTAATGACTCATGGTGGAGGTTAACGGGCTCGAACCGCTGACCCTCTGCTTGTAAGGCAGATGCTCTCCCAACTGAGCTAAACCTCCAAAAATTATATGCGCGGCAACGTCCTAGTCTCACAAGGGGAAACCCCTCACTACCTTCGGCGCTAAGAAGCTTAACTACTGTGTTCGGCATGGGAACAGGTGTGACCTTCTTGCCATCGTCACCACACATATG
>NZ_JBGQQS010000088.1:0-268 GCF_045528365.1 Desemzia sp. FAM 23988 | reverse complement strand
TTCATCTTATATAGCACAAAAACAGAACAAAAAAGGCAAATCAACGTATAATTGTTTGGAAAAATGGAATAATTTCTCTTTGAACTTTTAAAAAAAATTTTTACCGAGAAAATATTGACACTAACTCTTCAAAATTAGTTTTGTCAAGCGAAAGTTAAAATGTCCTAAAACCAAGGCTCACATTAATGCAAGCTTTTACTTCGCAAAAGCTTGCATTAATGTGACCGAATTTGTTAAAATTAGTCTTAAGCTGTTTGTTCAGCTTCGT
>NZ_JBGQQS010000087.1:0-277 GCF_045528365.1 Desemzia sp. FAM 23988 | reverse complement strand
ATCTGCAGGATATCGCGGCCGCTCGACGTAGAACTCAATCTAAAACTTCGATTTGCAACTTACCAAACAAAAAGAGCAACTCTTAAAGGGTTATACGAGCTCGCTGCATTTGGAACGTAGGATCCCCCGGGCCATACTAGTACTGGATGCATCTGCAGGATATCGCGGCCGCTCGACGTAGAACTCAATCTAAAACTTCGATTTGCAACTTACCAAACAAAAAGAGCAACTCTTAAAGGGTTATACGAGCTCGCTGCATTTGGAACGTAGGATCCCC
>NZ_JBGQQS010000086.1:0-279 GCF_045528365.1 Desemzia sp. FAM 23988 | reverse complement strand
TCCTAAAACCAGGAACCTTCTCCCAAAAGACAGGAATTAACGAAAACTTTTGATTAATTGTCCTATTGCCGATGAATGAGAGGCATATAATGGAATCGTCCCATTCTTTGCACCAACTGATTGCCGTATTTTCTCATGCAATAACGACGATAAATGTACTTTCATACGTATCCAACCAAATAGTTAATTCATCTAAATCATGCGTTTTTAATGCTTGACGGACATGCTGTTTAAAAACGTTAGTTTGCGATCCAAACGCGCGGTTTAAGCCTTGGAAGA
>NZ_JBGQQS010000085.1:0-282 GCF_045528365.1 Desemzia sp. FAM 23988 | reverse complement strand
TGCATCTTTATTCAGCTCATCATAAAGATCATCCATAGCTTCTGACATACCAGACGAAACCATACATTGTTCATTGATATAACCTGAATGCCAAGTATTTTGGATAATTGGGATCTTTATCGCCTCATAAACATTTTTTAAAGTGATAGCTTCTAAATTATCGGTTAGAAAGTATCCGCCATGCACACCTTTTTTTGTTTGAACTAATCCTCTTTTTCGGCATTTTGCCAGAACTCTGCGAACACGAACTGGATTCGTACAAATGTTCTCAGCTAATGCTTC
>NZ_JBGQQS010000084.1:0-282 GCF_045528365.1 Desemzia sp. FAM 23988 | reverse complement strand
TCGCTTTCCGGGGGCGGCGGTGAGCCTCCTCGTGCTAGCGCACTGTGGGGTCTCACCATTGCCTTTTAGATCCCCCAGGAGTCTACGTGTATTCGGCCTACTCATCTAAGCATGCATCTATGCGACTAGCGCCATCATCCAATCTGCTTTTAAATCAGTGCTCAATTCTTTCATTCAACTCACGTAGTTCATTTTTTATGAGGGTTGTACTTTAAACTGTACTCAACACTTTATTTAACCGACCAATACTGCTGCTAGAGGAACTGATATGAAAAATAGAAC
>NZ_JBGQQS010000083.1:0-286 GCF_045528365.1 Desemzia sp. FAM 23988 | reverse complement strand
GGATAAATTAAAAGAAACTATTGCTTTCTATGTAGGAATTGTAGATTTGGAAAACTTGATCAAAGGTGGACGTATAGGAAAAGTACTGGGTCATTTTTCAACTCTGCTGAATGTGAAATTGATGTTGGAAGTAACTGATGAAAGTTTAGTTCCTGTAACCAAAGGGCGAGGGTTAAAAGCTTTGAAGAAAAAATTCAACGAAATTGTCCAAACGATGAAAGACCGCGGCGATATACAACACATCGGAATCACGCACGTTGGACTAACTGACTTTACAGAAGAATTG
>NZ_JBGQQS010000082.1:0-292 GCF_045528365.1 Desemzia sp. FAM 23988 | reverse complement strand
CTCGTAAAAATGGCAATACTAAGAAGAATTAAAGATCCAGGCATTGAGATACTATTACGTAGAAAAATGAAAGTAATAATAAATATCATAAAAACTAGAATATCGCCTAATATAATTTTTCTATACATTCAGACACTCTTTTCTATCAAAACGTTGAATTTGCTCCTGTAGTAAATGAATCTTGACGTGTTACATTAGACGCGTAGGGAGAGAAAGCAACGCCCCACTGTAAAGCGCTAAGAGTATGTGTGGGTCTTCCTACTGCAGTTATATTGTAATTGCTAGTATCCCA
>NZ_JBGQQS010000081.1:0-297 GCF_045528365.1 Desemzia sp. FAM 23988 | reverse complement strand
GAAAATAATGTTTCTTTTGATAGGTAAACCGTATTATCTTGTGGAATATTTTCTGTATCTAAACAAGAGACCGCTAATTCAAAAATTTTGAGTGGTATTTTATCCATTTTAGCTACACTGGTGATTAAATCATTGTGTTCCACTGCTTTTTGATTTTCTAAGTCACTTATATGTAATACTTTTGGTGATAATATTTCATTATTCATAAATGTAGATACAACTCCTTTTACTTATGTTTAGAGGAAAAAGCTAAGGAAAAATAAAAACTTCTCTGTGCTTTTATTTGATTGTACAAAA
>NZ_JBGQQS010000080.1:0-304 GCF_045528365.1 Desemzia sp. FAM 23988 | reverse complement strand
TATTATGAATACTGGAAAAGAGCCTATTCAATCTAAAAACGGATTACTGACTACTTTAGCATATGGATTGAATGGTGAAGTCTATTATGCATTAGAAGGCTCTATATTTGTAGCCGGATCAGCTTTACAATGGCTAAGAGATGGAATGGATATGTTCCGGGAGTCCCCAGAGTCTGAAGATCTTGCTAACAAAGTAGACACTACGGATGGTGTCTATGTTGTTCCGGCATTTACAGGATTAGGCGCTCCGTATTGGGATCAAGATGCAAGGGGTTCTGTATTTGGCTTAACTAGAGGAACAACT
>NZ_JBGQQS010000079.1:0-305 GCF_045528365.1 Desemzia sp. FAM 23988 | reverse complement strand
CAGATTCATCAGTCGGTCATGGTTAACTGTGTCAAAGAACTTCTCTAGATCAATGTCGACAATCCAACGGTACCCTTCGTTTATATCTCTTAGCGCTTGGGCTATAGCCATATGAGCGTTACGATTTGGACGGAATCCATAACTACTGTTGTGGAAATGTTCGTCAAAAACAGGTGTGAGAACTTGTGCAATCGCTTGTTGAATAACCCGGTCAATCACTGTCGGTATCCCCAGTAATCTGACCCCACCCGATGCTTTAGGTATCTCTACTCTTCTCACAGGTTTAGGTTGATATTGTCGTTGAC
>NZ_JBGQQS010000078.1:0-313 GCF_045528365.1 Desemzia sp. FAM 23988 | reverse complement strand
GTAGATAACATTAATCGCAATCGCTTGCGCTCTTTTTTTGGACAACTGAAAAATCGGAAAAAAAGCTGTTTAGTTCTATTGAACTTTTCTCCATTTCAAATTAGCCCAATTGTTCAGTAGGCATTATTTAAGGCTTTTGTACAGTGTAATGCTGTTCAAAAGCCTTTTTTTACCAATTATCACTACTGTTGCATGAAACATAATATGTTTCACAATGTTATGTATCCTATTCCAATATGCAAAAAAGTCCTTTATACTGAACTTGGATGACTTATCCAAGACCAATAAAAAGGACCCAACTTATGGATAAGTA
>NZ_JBGQQS010000077.1:0-321 GCF_045528365.1 Desemzia sp. FAM 23988 | reverse complement strand
AGAAAATCCCTCTTTTAATATATTAGACAGACCCATGTGAGGTGGACCTGTCCAAGCAGAAAATAAATTTGGGCTTACCTGGTGAATTTGTGAAGCTCAACTCCTACTACATCAGTACCTAATGCTCCCCGTACAGGCTCAGAAGAATCAGTATAAGGAGTACCCTACAACTGTACTTGGAAAAAAATATCAAATAGTAGTTTGCATTGCCTAAAAAAACTGTCATGAGCAAGTAGTGGCAACATCAGGCGGGGCAACAACCTGCTACTTCGATATATGAATTAACGGTCCAAGGATCCCCCGGGCCATACTAGTACTGGA
>NZ_JBGQQS010000076.1:0-323 GCF_045528365.1 Desemzia sp. FAM 23988 | reverse complement strand
ATAAGCAATTCCGCTAATAGTCATCCGGATGGCATTCGTCAAAAACGCAGAACTATCTGTTTTATCAAAATAGAAGCCTGACTTGATTTCTTTAATAAAGTTTTCCATAGTCCCACGGTTTTGGTACATCTTAAACACTTGGTCATTGCGAATAACAGTAGAAAGATTAGTTGTCACAAATTCATGGCGAAAAAGCAATCCATCGCGTGTCGATTTTATCACTACTCTTTGAGGTTTCTTCCATGATTTTGCTTGATAATCGATGTTAAAGTACTGAACTTCTGTTTCTTCCCAATTCGTATCATCACCATAGGTGATCAGAT
>NZ_JBGQQS010000075.1:0-336 GCF_045528365.1 Desemzia sp. FAM 23988 | reverse complement strand
TAGGTTCTATGGTAGGAGAGCGTTCTAAGGGCGTTGAAGCTAGATCGTGAGGACTAGTGGAGCGCTTAGAAGTGAGAATGCCGGTATGAGTAGCGAAAGACGGGTGAGAATCCCGTCCACCGAATGACTAAGGTTTCCTGGGGAAGGCTCGTCCTCCCAGGGTTAGTCGGGACCTAAGCTGAGGCCGAACGGCGTAAGCGATGGCCAACAGGTTGATATTCCTGTACCTGTTTGTTTTGTTTGAACAATGGAGGGACACAGGAGGCTAAGGAATGCGTGCTGCTGGATATGCACGTCCAAGCAACAAGTCTTGAAGTGAGTCAAATGCTTGCTTCT
>NZ_JBGQQS010000074.1:0-338 GCF_045528365.1 Desemzia sp. FAM 23988 | reverse complement strand
TCAAATGGTGTTGGTTATGAAAACTATCCTGATAATGTTTTGGAAACTTTCATTCAAGTAGCGGCTAAAAATGGGATAGATGTTTTTCGTATTTTTGATAGTCTAAACTGGATTCCTCAAATGGAAAAAAGCATCCAGTATGTTAGAGATAACAACAAAATTGCAGAGGCCACAATTTGCTATACGGGAGACTTAAATGATCCTTCTCAAACAAAATACACAATGGATTATTATAAAAATATGGCAATTGAGCTAGAACAAATAGGGGCGCATATCATTGCCATTAAAGATATGGCAGGTTTATTAAAACCACATGCTGCTTATCGCTTAATCAGTGA
>NZ_JBGQQS010000073.1:0-338 GCF_045528365.1 Desemzia sp. FAM 23988 | reverse complement strand
GCGACCCTCTGATTAAAAGTCAGATGCTCTACCAACTGAGCTAATGACTCATGGTGGAGGTTAACGGGCTCGAACCGCTGACCCTCTGCTTGTAAGGCAGATGCTCTCCCAACTGAGCTAAACCTCCGCAATGAAAAAGAAAAACCACACAACTACCACTAGTTCATTAATGAGTAGTGCCGTTTTTCAGATTAAAAATAATTTTAATCAAAACTCCGCAAGTAGGACTCGAACCTACGACATCGTGATTAACAGTCACGCGCTACTACCAACTGAGCTATTGCGGAATAACTATATGCGCGGCAACGTCCTAGTCTCACAAGGGGAAACCCCTCACT
>NZ_JBGQQS010000072.1:0-347 GCF_045528365.1 Desemzia sp. FAM 23988 | reverse complement strand
ACGAAGCTGAACAAACAGCTTAAGACTAATTTTAACAAATTCGGTCACATTAATGCAAGCTTTTGCGAAGTAAAAGCTTGCATTAATGTGAGCCTTGGTTTTAGGACATTTTAACTTTCGCTTGACACAACTAAATGTCGTGATACACGTTATACGCATGAAAAGTACTTTCTCCCATAAATTAAGGTCTTCTTTTTAAACCGCTCTCTTAATAAGTAGGGGCGGCTCTATGGGGTGAAATTTCCTCCGGAATGGACGGGTTTGCTTGTGGAAAGCCATGGGACCGTCTGGAGCCTGTAGTCTCCAGACTTTCAAGCTTCAAACGGAATCGTAAGCGCTGAAGCGCC
>NZ_JBGQQS010000071.1:0-350 GCF_045528365.1 Desemzia sp. FAM 23988 | reverse complement strand
ATATAAAATATGACGAATGGTCGTATCGGTGTAACAGATAGCATGATCCTCCTTCAAAATTTCAGTAAAATGCTTCACGTTAGGCTTTATCTTAAAACTTTGATAGAGCTCGATCACTTGTCTTTTTATTTCCTCTGGCACGGCGTGCCTAGCTGCTTTTCCTCTGTTGCCGTGTGAAAAAACAGCTTTTCCTCCTTCTTGATAGTCTTGAATCAATCTGTTGACTTGCCTCATCGAGAGCCCAAGTTCAACACAAGCTCTCTTTTTTTCCTTTCTTTTTTCTGCCACAGCTTTTATTACTTTATATTTCTTATCTTCATTCATCGTTAGTATTATCCTTTTCATGATTT
>NZ_JBGQQS010000070.1:0-370 GCF_045528365.1 Desemzia sp. FAM 23988 | reverse complement strand
ACCGAAGTTGCTTGTTTTATCTTGCGATAAGAACAATTAAAAAACTCTTTTAAACGCGGTGTGTTTCTCGGTTTCTTACTTAAATGTTTCTATTAGACAATATCCAGTTTTCAAAGAACACTATTCAGTTGCAACTAAGTTGCAATGGAGCCTAGCGGGATCGAACCGCTGACCTCCTGCGTGCAAGGCAGGCGCTCTCCCAGCTGAGCTAAGGCCCCAAACTATTTAATTGAGAGAAGAATTAACCTCTCAAAACTAAACAAAGTAAAAGCGAACCGTGTAGGATTCCGTTAATTCCTTAGAAAGGAGGTGATCCAGCCGCACCTTCCGATACGGCTACCTTGTTACGACTTCACCCCAATTATCTGTC
>NZ_JBGQQS010000069.1:0-397 GCF_045528365.1 Desemzia sp. FAM 23988 | reverse complement strand
ACGGAATCGATGATTACATTCAATTTTATATGCATAAGCGTTATGTACCAAAATTTAACGGTTTAACTCCTTCGGAGTACCGTTCTTTAGCCTCATAAAAAAATACCACGTTGAGCATCTTATTCAATGTGGTAGGGTAAACAATTATTTTGTTTTTTAACCTGTCTACTTGACGGGGAGTGGTTCAGAATTTACCTCCTTCTGTTTATTATAATAGCGCTTTCAAAAAGAATTATATCTCACTTATACGTACATGTAAAGAAAATATTCTATCCTAGATAATTCATAGTTTTATGAGTTTGCGCTCTAAAACCGTATTTCTTCAACATTTGTAAAGAGTTTCTTTTTTCACCCATTTGGTGCGTGAAAAAAGAACACCTTTCTGTTAATGTAGATT
>NZ_JBGQQS010000068.1:0-401 GCF_045528365.1 Desemzia sp. FAM 23988 | reverse complement strand
CTACTCTTCTCACAGGTTTAGGTTGATATTGTCGTTGACGAATGTCATGAACAAGTTCTTCTTTATGTTGACGAAGATATTCTTTAGCCACTTCTATAGACATACCATCAATGCCTGCGGCACCTTTGTTCCGTTTCACTTGTCGAAAAGCTTCGTTTAAATTATTTCTGGATAGGATTCTATCCAGTGTCCTGTTTTCATGCATGCTTGTTACTCCTTTTCTGTTCTCGTAAGGCAGCTATCTACTTTTACGCTGTTATAGCCAGTAGTCTTTGGCGACCTCCAATAAAGATGTTTGTAACGATAAAATTGTTCAGTCCTTCGCTCTTTCTAGCTTTCACTAGCTGTCTTCACTACTACGACCTCGGCTGACTTCTCATGGGTCAAGCACTTATCACTAA
>NZ_JBGQQS010000067.1:0-438 GCF_045528365.1 Desemzia sp. FAM 23988 | reverse complement strand
GTAGATAACATTAATCGCAATCGCTTGCGCTCTTTTTTTGGACAACTGAAAAATCGGAAAAAAAGCTGTTTAGTTCTATTGAACTTTTCTCCATTTCAAATTAGCCCAATTGTTCAGTAGGCATTACATAAAGTCATGTATACAAAAAAATGATTTGATAAGGTTCTTTTGTGAAAAAATAGTCCCACTTTTGTTTATTTTGATAGAGATATAGAAAAATACACTCCCAAAACTATGAACTATTTTGTTCAGTAGTGGGAGTGTATTTTTTGAGAGCCCTTTTGTCCTAGCCTCTTTTTGACGTTCATTCAGACATCCTCGTTCATTTGTCTTAATAAATATACGTATAACTCTGTTGTTAAACCGAATGAAAGATCTTTAGACGATTCTTCAGCATGAAAATAACCTGTCTTTTCGTATACATTTGGTAGTTCTTTA
>NZ_JBGQQS010000066.1:0-492 GCF_045528365.1 Desemzia sp. FAM 23988 | reverse complement strand
CAGATAATTGGGGTGAAGTCGTAACAAGGTAGCCGTATCGGAAGGTGCGGCTGGATCACCTCCTTTCTAAGGAATTAACGGAATCCTACACGGTTCGCTTTTACTTTGTTTAGTTTTGAGAGGTTTAATCAATCTTTCAATTTAAACTGCATTCTTTAAATGAAGTGCTGAATTGGGCCTATAGCTCAGCTGGTTAGAGCGCACGCCTGATAAGCGTGAGGTCGATGGTTCGAGTCCATTTAGGCCCATTAAATTTCATTTTAAAGATAAACCCGGGGCCTTAGCTCAGCTGGGAGAGCGCCTGCCTTGCACGCAGGAGGTCAGCGGTTCGATCCCGCTAGGCTCCATTGCAACTTAGTTGCAAATGAATAGTGTTCTTTGAAAACTGGATATTGTCTAATAGAAACATTTAAGTAAGAAACCGAGAAACACACCGCGTTTAAAAGAGTTTTTTAATTGTTCTTATCGCAAGATAAAACAAGCAACTTCGGT
>NZ_JBGQQS010000065.1:0-522 GCF_045528365.1 Desemzia sp. FAM 23988 | reverse complement strand
CTGAATCATTCATAGATTTTTATACAGGGACATTTTTATCAAAAAATTAGGCGAAACTGAAATGTTTCTTTCTTTTTTACAAATCGATTAGATTCCTTCCTAACGGAAGAAAAGAAAAGTTCATTTCTACTAAAAAAGAGCGCACTTTCCCCTTGTTTTTTTGAATAATTTTTAAAATTATCGATTTAACACTCGAATCATAGGTAAGTTAAATTCTGAAGAATCGTTTCAAACTCTTTGTCATACACATTTGCACAACTGAATTGGATTTGAACTCGACGAGCATGATGTGTCAGTCGAGAAGCAACCTTAATGAACCGAAAACGAATGGTATCGATAAGAGATTTTATTTCTGTTTTTGGAAATACTAAGTATTTCATTAACTGAATAAGATCATAAGCAATTCCGCTAATAGTCATCCGGATGGCATTCGTCAAAAACGCAGAACTATCTGTTTTATCAAAATAGAAGCCTGACTTGATTTCTTTAATAAAGTTTTCCATAGTCCCACGGTTTTGGTAC
>NZ_JBGQQS010000064.1:0-576 GCF_045528365.1 Desemzia sp. FAM 23988 | reverse complement strand
ACTCTTTAAAAGAGATGCACCCAGCAAGAGTCGAACTTGCAACCGCTTGATTCGTAGTCAAGTACTCTATCCAATTGAGCTATGGGTGCTAATAATGGTGCCGAGGGCCGGAATCGAACCGGCACGGATATCACTATCCGCAGGATTTTAAGTCCTGTGCGTCTACCTGTTCCGCCACCCCGGCTTTCTGAACAAGTTATCAAACTCTAGTTTTGCTAGAAGCGGAAGACGGGATTCGAACCCGCGACCCCCACCTTGGCAAGGTGATGTTCTACCACTGAACTACTTCCGCAAAGGATGCCGGCTAAAGGATTTGAACCCTCGACCCTCTGATTACAAATCAGATGCTCTACCAACTGAGCTAAGCCGGCTAATAGTGTGATTAAAATAGATTGTATTAACTAAAATAACTTCGAAAAGTTATTATGAGTCATGCAGGATTCGAACCTGCGACCCTCTGATTAAAAGTCAGATGCTCTACCAACTGAGCTAATGACTCATGGTGGAGGTTAACGGGCTCGAACCGCTGACCCTCTGCTTGTAAGGCAGATGCTCTCCCAACTGAGCTAAACCTCC
>NZ_JBGQQS010000063.1:0-584 GCF_045528365.1 Desemzia sp. FAM 23988 | reverse complement strand
ATGATTTTGACTATTATTATCAACTTGTTTCAAATGATCGTGTTATGTCTCAAATCACTGAAAGAGCTATTCCCTATGAAGAAGCCAAAACAAATTTCCAAAAATTAGTAACCTATAATAAAAAAAAATAACAATTATGGTTCATACAAAATATCTATAGATTTAGATCAAAAATTTATTGGACTTGCTCATTTAACTTTAAATGAAAAACAACCTAACGAAGCAGAAATAGGCTATATGATACTTCCAAAATATTGGGGAAGAGGTTATGGAACTGGTGTAGCAAATCAATTAATTGAGATAGCAAGTCGACTAGGGTTAGAGAAAATACAAGCTATCATTGATCCAGAAAACGTTGCTTCTAGAAAAATATTAAGTAATCAAGGTTTCATATCTGAAATTGTATGTGAAATTGACGGATTGCCTGGAGAAATATTAAGTAAAAAATTATAGTTTTCATGTAAAAGCGTGAGTAGTAAAAGACTTGTGCTAGCAAGGTTTTTACTACTCACTCTTTTATCTAATTTAGTGTATTAGATCTTTTTACTTGAACCTAACGTTACGTAACGGTATATGGTAATTGT
>NZ_JBGQQS010000062.1:0-596 GCF_045528365.1 Desemzia sp. FAM 23988 | reverse complement strand
TAAATAATTAATTTATTTACCGTCCTCTCACACCACCGTACGTACCGTTCGGTATACGGCGGTTCAATTTTATATAACATGCTTTTGTTTTAAATAGTAACTATCGGGAGATACTAGACCTTTGAGGGCTAGTATCTTATTTGTTACTGTTGTTGTCATTACCCAGGACTGGGCTATTCGGGCAGTTCCTTTGGAACTGTGGCTATTCACATAGGCATTGTAGTCGCTCATTCCTAGTTTAACGAGAGCTTTCCTTCGCTTTTTAGCTGTTTTCCATTGGTGCCAAATACACATTCTCAGTCGATAACGAAGATGACTCGCTATTTTCTTGAGTTTTGTATACATATCTCCTATTTTGAAATAGTTCACCCATCCTCTGATGACTTGATTCAGTCTAACGATACGGTAAGCCATATCAATTCCCCAGCTTTTCTTGCTTAGCTGATGAAGTTTATATTTAAACGTCTCGATTGATATGGCATGGGGCTTTGCTCGATAGCCTTTGTCTGCTTTCGACCAATAGAATCCAAATCCCAGAAATTTAAATGTTGGATTATTTGGTTTAATGACTTTCGATTTAGTCGCATTAACAGTTA
>NZ_JBGQQS010000061.1:0-702 GCF_045528365.1 Desemzia sp. FAM 23988 | reverse complement strand
CATGTAAAAGCGTGAGTAGTAAAAGACTTGTGCTAGCAAGGTTTTTACTACTCACTCTTTTATCTAATTTAGTGTATTAGATCTTTTTACTTGAACCTAACGTTACGTAACGGTATATGGTAATTGTAGGGAGTGAAGATATGAAAAATTTAACTGGAAAAAAATTTTTAACAGCTAATAAAACAGTTCGTATTTATAAAGTAGAAATCCCTTGTGCCTCTGTCCCTTCTCATGTCACTAATTATTCTAATGATGAATTTAAACTATTCTGTACAAAGTTGCTAATTAGTGGGTGTTCAATGAAAGGGCTACTCAATGACTATCAACGTATTAGCATCCGAATGAAATTTCCAGGAACTTCAAATACAATTTCTATTAGTATTGAGGGCAGTGGTTTTGTAAACATTTTAGCTTCAGAACGTTTAGCGAGTTTAGAAACATCTGTAAATAAATTAATGAGGAAAAAAGAAGCTATATTAACCGCAACGCAAGGAAGCAATAACTTTGGGCAATCTACTAGCACAATTCCATTTAATGAAACTGATCCTGATAAGATAATTCAGCATTATTTTCAACAAAGCGAACAGATTGATACTGCGTTTTACACTCATTCTTTTAAAGGACATTGGATAGGATATATGGTTCAAGCATTACCTGGTGCAGACGTTGGAGAAGTTGAAAAGATTATAAGTAATCTAAAAT
>NZ_JBGQQS010000060.1:0-714 GCF_045528365.1 Desemzia sp. FAM 23988 | reverse complement strand
GCTCACATTAATGCAAGCTTTTACTTCGCAAAAGCTTGCATTAATGTGACCGAATTTGTTAAAATTAGTCTTAAGCTGTTTGTTCAGCTTCGTACTCTTCGAGTGTTTTTCCGACACTGCGAAGATATCTTTTGAAAGATTCTAGTTTCCACGGGTGAGATTGTGGGGGAATATACTGGCGTCTTTCTTTTTTTTGCTCTGGAATCGGATCAAACTCTTGTGAGTAGTAGTCATGTTCTTTCAGTCTCCTTGTTGTGTATATTTTTTCAGCTATATTTACATAGATATCTCCGTTAAACGCTTCGATAACCAACACCTTTGATCTTCGCGTGAAGTAGTGCTCTTCACTGCCTTCCGTAGGCAGGTAGTAGTTGTTTTGATACCGAATATGATGCCCACTATCCACTTTTCTATTCGCTACTCGTGCTAATAATAAATTGATTTCTGATTTAGTTGGTGCGTTTTCATAGATGGATTCCTTCGTTTTATTGCCAAACTTCTTATTGAAAGTCCTAATCCATTTCGTTAAAAAGTGATTGGCTTCCTCCATAGATTGTATTCCAGCTAAGTCTAAATCTACAGGAAGTCGTGATTGAACAGTCCCGTTTAAGCGCTCTACGCGGCCTTTAGCTTGTGGAATAGAGGAGGTTTTAATCTCAATACCGAGTTGATGACAGGCAAAACCAAACTGGGTAAAGGTATCTTCTTCGACCG
>NZ_JBGQQS010000059.1:0-964 GCF_045528365.1 Desemzia sp. FAM 23988 | reverse complement strand
CAAAGGTTTATCAAATAATAAAGGATTCAAGCAACTTAATAGAAACAGAAGAAGCGATTCAAGGCTATATGTATGATGTGTTCGCTCAGTTAATGGGTCAGATTTTGTCGAACTTCAACGAAGTGATCAAAGAGGAAAAACAACGTGAAGGTTGGAAAGTAAAACGAGCAGATTGGAAAACGGTTCAATTTATTTTCGGTCCCGTTCGGTACCGGCGTACGCTAATGGTGGATACTAATAATCAGAACCATTATCCACTAGATGAATGGTTAGGCATTCGAAAATATCAACGCCATAGCCCACTAGTAGAAGTAAAAGTGTCAGAGTTGGTGAGTAAAGCTACTTATCGAGATACCGCAGCTATTCTAAACGAATGGACGGCCATTACGCTGAGTCATCAAACAGTCGGCAGTCTTCTTAAACGCGTTGGAGCAGCACAATCACGTGAGGATGAAGAAAATGTATTGGAACTAGAAGAAGCCACGGAGTTGCCCGAAGGAAAAAAGGTGGACTATTTTTACGCCGAAGCGGATGGGGTTTTTGTACGTGGGACAGAAAAGAAAAAAAGCTTAGAAGTTCGTCATGCCATCCTTTACGAAGGCTGGGAGAAAAACGGAAAGCGCGTTTCTTTAAAAGAACCTAAAGCCATCATGACGACTAAAAAAACCGCTGGTTTTTGGGCAGAAGTCCAAGCTTTTACAGCGAATCATTATGCCTTACAGCAAGCTCAAATCATTACCAATAGTGACGGTGGACAAGGGTATACCGCAGACAAATTCCAAGAAGCTTTTTCTCAATCGAACTATCCTGTTTTAAATCAACTAGACTCTTATCATGTCTTCCAAGGCTTAAACCGCGCGTTTGGATCGCAAACTAACGTTTTTAAACAGCATGTCCGTCAAGCATTAAAAACGCATGATTTAGATGAATTAACTATTTGGTTGGATACGTATGAAAGTACATT
>NZ_JBGQQS010000058.1:0-994 GCF_045528365.1 Desemzia sp. FAM 23988 | reverse complement strand
TACTGAACAAAATAGTTCATAGTTTTGGGAGTGTATTTTTCTATATCTCTATCAAAATAAACAAAAGTGGGACTATTTTTTCACAAAAGAACCTTATCAAATCATTTTTTTGTATACATGACTTTATCTAATTTCATATATCCTATTTTTAAACCTCATTAGAAGTATCACCATAAAGTATGATAGATGAATTGGAAGGCTCAAAACCATTATCCAAATAAAAGTATTCAGCTGGGTAGCCTCGATCGGTATCTAATATGATGGTGGGGATATTGATATCTTTTAATTGTTCTTTGATAAAGTTCAAAAATTGGGTACCTACTCTTTTTCCTTGATAATCATTTGAAATATAAAAGGAATCCAACTGGTATTCTTTTCCCATATACCACGGTTTAATAAAACCTAACGCAGCACCCAATAAATTATCTGTATCTTCTTCTCTAACGATATACCCTTTAAATGTATTTAGTTCAGTTATTTGATTAACGTAAGATGTAATTTGGTCATATGTTAATTTATCGTTCCATGGCTCAGCTGAAAATACTTTAATATAAACGTCTACAACTTCTGATAAATCATTTTTATTAAATTCTCTAAAATAAATAGTTTTGTTTTTCATTCCTTAATCAACTCCTTTACTTAAAATAACCATAGCATTATTTTATCTTTATGAATAATTTTTTTATAGAAACTCATGCTAAACTAACAAGGCTTTCAGTACACGATTCTATGTAATTTCATGTGTTACAACTTATGGATTTTATTCATTTACACAAAATATTTTACACTCTCCTTATATTTTATGACTTATAAGTCAGCAGGGTAAACTTCTATAAAAGTTACATATTTTTAATAAATTAAAATATAGCTGAATCATTCATAGATTTTTATACAGGGACATTTTTATCAAAAAATTAGGCGAAACTGAAATGTTTCTTTCTTTTTTACAAATCGATTAGATTCCTTCCTAACGGAAGAAAAGAAAAGTTCATTT
>NZ_JBGQQS010000057.1:0-1045 GCF_045528365.1 Desemzia sp. FAM 23988 | reverse complement strand
TTTATGAGTTTGCGCTCTAAAACCGTATTTCTTCAACATTTGTAAAGAGTTTCTTTTTTCACCCATTTGGTGCGTGAAAAAAGAACACCTTTCTGTTAATGTAGATTTGACGAAAATACAAAACAGAGGTGTTCTATATGTCAAATTTACGCGATAATCGACTAAGTTTCAATAAAAATGTTCAAATTTCCTCAAAAAGTGAAAAGCTATCTTCCCATGGCGGATTGATTTTGGTTCGTGAGTTCCTCGAAAAAATTCAGTTTAATAAATTAGTGAAGAAAAATGTGCATTTTGAAGACAAGCGGAAATTCTTTACCCATTCAAAGAACACAACGTTTCTTCAGGTACTGTATCAACTCATTTCAGGTTATAAGTCGGATAGCGCAGCCAATGCCTTGCGGCATGATCCCGTTTTTAAGCTCATCTTAGATGAACAAGAAGGCAGTTCACAGCCAACTATCTCTCGGTTCTTTTCAGAATCGACAGAAAAAAATTTAGATGAATTGAATGACTTGACACAAGCCTTAATCAAGCTGTTTCATGAATCTCAAGCTACACAAGAAATGGTTTTAGATTTAGATTCTACTCATTCTGATACATTTGGTAACCAAGAGTCTACTGATTATAATGCTCACTATGGGACAACTGGCTACCATCCATTGCTTGCTTTTGATGGACTTACAGGTCTTTTTCTTGGAGCTAAGCTGCGTTCTGGAAACCAATATACCTCAAAAGGTGTCGGTTCTTTTGTCCGTGATTTACTAGATTCCTATAAAGACCGTACAACTGAGTTAAATATTCTGGTACGTGGAGACAGCGGATTTGCCACACCTGAAGTTTATGAACTAGCAGACGATTACTCCGTTCAATTTGTGATCCGGCTAAAAGCTAATACGAAACTTCAAACGATTGCAGAACATCTGATCACCTATGGTGATGATACGAATTGGGAAGAAACAGAAGTTCAGTACTTTAACATCGATTATCAAGCAAAATCATGGAAGAAACCTCAAAGAGTAGTGATAAAATCGACACGCGATGGATT
>NZ_JBGQQS010000056.1:0-1100 GCF_045528365.1 Desemzia sp. FAM 23988 | reverse complement strand
GACATCCTCGTTCATTTGTCTTAATAAATATACGTATAACTCTGTTGTTAAACCGAATGAAAGATCTTTAGACGATTCTTCAGCATGAAAATAACCTGTCTTTTCGTATACATTTGGTAGTTCTTTATCAGTCATTGATATTAATTTTTTCCAATATGTCTTACAATAAATTACTTTAGGATGGGTAGAAGGAAATTTTTCTTTATAGGCTTCTTCTAAAGTAGTTATAAATTTAGACCATTCAGAATAATGTTCTTTCCAACTATCTTTTTCTGTTACTAAAGTTCGCATTGAATTAAATTCTTGAATCGTAAAATGAGAATGTGCATTGGTACGATAAAAGGTAAGTAATTCTGCAAGTAGAGTAGAGTCAATAGCGGTATAGTCTGCTAATGTTTTTTCAAAATTTAACAGGTTATCTAGTTTTTTTTGTTGTGAAGAGATTTCCTTTTCTAATAAAGCACGTTGTACATATACGTACTCTGAAAGATAAATTTTATCTTTCAGAATAATTGTTTTAATTTCATCTAATGAATATCCTAATTCTTTTAAACCTAAAATAATATAGAGTTGCTCTAAGTTAGTGATATCATAAATACGATGATTGGATTCTGTAATATTGTACGGTTTTAAAAGTCCTATTTCATCGTAATAATGGAGTGTGCGTATCGAAGCTCCAGTCATTTCTGATAATTCTCCAATTCTAAATGTTTCTTTCATGAGCTATACTTTCCCCTTCCTAGTAATAACGATAATTCCTCTGGAGTATAGTGATATTTTTTCCCACAACTTGTACAAACCGTTTCTTCTGAACGTTTATTTTCAATTGAATCAATTAGGTCAGTGTGTGACCAAGACAATAAAAGTTGTCCATACATTTCTTTTGTACAATAACATTCTGTAGTGAAAAAGAAATTTGTGAGGAATAGCCAATCTGCTTCAAACTGTTGCAAATGACCTTCTGAGTGAGAGAATTTTAGATTACTTATAATCTTTTCAACTTCTCCAACGTCTGCACCAGGTAATGCTTGAACCATATATCCTATCCAATGTCCTTTAAAAGAATGAGTGTAAAACGCAGTATCAATCTGTTCGCTTTG
>NZ_JBGQQS010000055.1:0-1380 GCF_045528365.1 Desemzia sp. FAM 23988 | reverse complement strand
TGTTGCATGAAACATAATATGTTTCACAATGTTATGTATCCTATTCCAATATGCAAAAAAGTCCTTTATACTGAACTTGGATGACTTATCCAAGACCAATAAAAAGGACCCAACTTATGGATAAGTATAAACTAAATTCTGCTTTTAATAAATGGTTTTCGGCAATTAAGTTAGAAAAATTACCGATTCCTATTCGTGAAAAGATTTTTGCCTTTGATAAATACCATAAGAAACTTAGTTTCTTTCGAGCTCTGCAGCTTTTTCTTCATGCGATCAATGAAGAGAAAGAAAGTCTCAGAGATATGGATACTGCTTTTGTTTCCAAAGAACTTCAAAAAGAGATTGGGATTGAAAGCATCAGTTATTCTCAGCTTTCTAGAGTTCTTCCCAAAATGGATTCAGAAATTCTTTTAGCTATTTTTTACCAGCTTCTCAGTCAGGTTAAAAAGAAAATGCCCGTGGATAAGCGAAATAGTCTCTATTTAATTGACTCTTCGACCTTTTCATTGAATCAAAATCTTTATCAATGGGCTGATTTTCGTAAAACGAAATCAGGAGTTAAGCTTCACTTAAAACTCTGCTTTATGGATAATGACCATCTTTATCCAGATGATTTTACACTAACTAATGCGATTGAACATGATACAAACCAGTTGGAAGTGTTGGTCAATCAACCTGAGGCAACTTATGTATTCGATCGTGGTTACCTAGATTTCGAACGAATGGATAAAATGCACTGGAATGGTTATTTCTTTGTGACGAGAATCAAAAAGAATACAAAGGTTCATGTTTTGGAAACATTAGCAGCTTCCAAAGAAGACTCTATTATCAGCGACCAATTGGTCGCATTAGGTGCTCAAAACTATCTAACTTCCCGATTTCGTTTAGTGACTATTCAAGATCAAAAAGGGAAAGTTCTTCAGTTCATCACGAATCGTTTTGACTGTTCCTCTGCTGAAATTGCAGAAATGTATAAAGCTCGTTGGCAAATAGAACTGTTCTTCAAACACATTAAACAGCATATGACAATCAAAAAGTTTTTTTCAAGAAGCGAACAGGGAGTCGTAAATCAATTGATTTTAGCCTTGATTGCCAGTTTACTAACCTATTTGATTCAGTTAGAAACAAAGACTGGACAGTCTATTTTCCAAATTAAACGACTTTTTCGTTACCTCCTATTTCAACCTGCAGAAAAATGGATTGAACTTTTAGTGCCCAATTGACTACAATAAAACGTTGTTGTTGGATGCTAATGGAATCAGCTAAATAAGCAAAATTTTCTGGAAATAGTCATCCTTTGCGTAAGCATTCGATTTTTTTTACTTTTTTCAAGAAAATAATAATTCAGAATATTCTGACTATATTTATGCAACACTAGTG
>NZ_JBGQQS010000054.1:0-1471 GCF_045528365.1 Desemzia sp. FAM 23988 | reverse complement strand
AAGCGGGGGATAACATTCGGAAACGGATGCTAATACCGCATAGATCTTAATGCCTCCTGGCATTGGGAAGAAAGACGGCTTCGGCTGTCACTTGTAGATGGACCCGCGGCGCATTAGTTAGTTGGTGAGGTAATGGCTCACCAAGACGATGATGCGTAGCCGACCTGAGAGGGTGATCGGCCACACTGGGACTGAGACACGGCCCAGACTCCTACGGGAGGCAGCAGTAGGGAATCTTCCGCAATGGACGAAAGTCTGACGGAGCAACGCCGCGTGAGTGAAGAAGGTTTTCGGATCGTAAAACTCTGTTGTTAGAGAAGAACAAGGATGAGAGTAACTGTTCATCCCTTGACGGTATCTAACCAGAAAGCCATGGCTAACTACGTGCCAGCAGCCGCGGTAATACGTAGATGGCAAGCGTTGTCCGGATTTATTGGGCGTAAAGCGAGCGCAGGCGGTTCTTTAAGTCTGATGTGAAAGCCCCTGGCTCAACCAGGGAGGGTCATTGGAAACTGGAGAACTTGAGTGCAGAAGAGGAAAGTGGAATTCCATGTGTAGCGGTGAAATGCGTAGATATATGGAGGAACACCAGTGGCGAAGGCGACTTTCTGGTCTGTAACTGACGCTGAGGCTCGAAAGCATGGGGAGCAAACAGGATTAGATACCCTGGTAGTCCATGCCGTAAACGATGAGTGCTAAGTGTTGGAGGGTTTCCGCCCTTCAGTGCTGCAGCTAACGCATTAAGCACTCCGCCTGGGGAGTACGACCGCAAGGTTGAAACTCAAAGGAATTGACGGGGGCCCGCACAAGCGGTGGAGCATGTGGTTTAATTCGAAGCAACGCGAAGAACCTTACCAGGTCTTGACATCCTTTGACCACTCTAGAGATAGAGCTTTCCCTTCGGGGACAAAGTGACAGGTGGTGCATGGTTGTCGTCAGCTCGTGTCGTGAGATGTTGGGTTAAGTCCCGCAACGAGCGCAACCCTTATTATTAGTTGCCAGCATTCAGTTGGGCACTCTAGTGAGACTGCCGGTGATAAACCGGAGGAAGGTGGGGATGACGTCAAATCATCATGCCCCTTATGACCTGGGCTACACACGTGCTACAATGGATGGTACAACGAGTCGCAAGGTCGCGAGGCCAAGCTAATCTCTTAAAGCCATTCTCAGTTCGGATTGTAGGCTGCAATTCGCCTACATGAAGCCGGAATCGCTAGTAATCGCGGATCAGAACGCCGCGGTGAATACGTTCCCGGGCCTTGTACACACCGCCCGTCACACCACGAGAGTTTGTAACACCCAAAGTCGGTGAGGTAACCTTCGGGAGCCAGCCGCCTAAGGTGGGACAGATAATTGGGGTGAAGTCGTAACAAGGTAGCCGTATCGGAAGGTGCGGCTGGATCACCTCCTTTCTAAGGAATTAACGGAATCCTACACGGTTCGCTTTTACTTTGTTTAGTTTTGAGAGGTT
>NZ_JBGQQS010000053.1:0-1503 GCF_045528365.1 Desemzia sp. FAM 23988 | reverse complement strand
GGTTCTATCCACAGTTTCGGTGTTATGTTTAGCCCCGGTAAATTTTCGGCGCAGGGTCACTCGACTAGTGAGCTATTACGCACTCTTTAAATGATGGCTGCTTCTGAGCCAACATCCTAGTTGTCTAAGCAACCCCACATCCTTTTCCACTTAACATAAACTTTGGGACCTTAACTGGTGGTCTGGGCTGTTTCCCTTTCGACTACGGATCTTATCACTCGCAGTCTGACTCCCGGACATGAATCAATGGCATTCGGAGTTTATCAGAATTCGGTACCCCGATAAGGGGCCCTAGTTCAAACAGTTGCTCTACCTCCATGATTCTAAATTCCGAGGCTAGCCCTAAAGCTATTTCGGAGAGAACCAGCTATCTCCAAGTTCGATTGGAATTTCTCCGCTACCCACACCTCATCCCCGCACTTTTCAACGTACGTGGGTTCGGTCCTCCAGTGCGTTTTACCGCACCTTCAACCTGGACATGGGTAGGTCACCTGGTTTCGGGTCTACGACCACATACTCAAACGCCCTATTCAGACTCGCTTTCGCTACGGCTCCGTCTTATCAACTTAACCTCGCATGTAATCGTAACTCGCCGGTTCATTCTACAAAAGGCACGCTATCACCCATTAACGGGCTCTAACTATTTGTAAGCACACGGTTTCAGGTGCTGTTTCACTCCCCTTCCGGGGTTCTTTTCACCTTTCCCTCACGGTACTGGTTCACTATCGGTCACTAGAGAGTATTTAGCCTTGGGAGATGGTCCTCCCGGATTCCGACGGAATTTCTCGTGTTCCGCCGTACTCAGGATACTGAACAGAGTGAATGTTGTTTCAAATACAGGGCTTTTACCTTCTTCGGCAGTCCTTTCCAGGACGCTTCTTCTACAACGTTCATTTATGACTCTATGTGTTCAGTCCTACAACCCCAAAGAGCAAGCTCTTTGGTTTGGGCTCTTCCCTGTTCGCTCGCCGCTACTAAGGGAATCGAATTTTCTTTCTCTTCCTGCAGGTACTTAGATGTTTCAGTTCTCTGCGTCTACCTCTACTGACCTATGTATTCAGTCAGCAGTAACATCCTATTAAAGATGCTGGGTTCCCCCATTCGGAAATCTCTGGATCAAAGCTTACTTACAGCTCCCCAAAGCATATCGGAGTTCGTCCCGTCCTTCATCGGCTTCTAGTGCCAAGGCATCCACCGTGCGCCCTTAGTAACTTAACCTATCATTACTAATTGTGTTGCAACCGAAGTTGCTTGTTTTATCTTGCGATAAGAACAATTAAAAAACTCTTTTAAACGCGGTGTGTTTCTCGGTTTCTTACTTAAATGTTTCTATTAGACAATATCCAGTTTTCAAAGAACACTATTCTGAGAGACTAAACCTCTCAAAACTAAACAAAGTAAAAGCGAACCGTGTAGGATTCCGTTAATTCCTTAGAAAGGAGGTGATCCAGCCGCACCTTCCGATACGGCTACCTTGTTACGACTTCACCCCAATTATCTGTC
>NZ_JBGQQS010000052.1:0-1564 GCF_045528365.1 Desemzia sp. FAM 23988 | reverse complement strand
TAATGTCTACTGAATAATAAACTATGCTTATTCTGCTGCCTTTTACAACTAATGATTGATATAATAGATGCAAGGGTTTTTATAGGATGTTAAACAAAACCTTGCACTTTTACTGAAATGAGGACAGAAACATGTATAAATCACAACCGTATTCACAAATCGCTTTCGAAGACTTCAACCAACCAATGGGACTAAAAATGAACCCGAAAAATAGATGGATTGAAAAAGCGGAATGGATCCCTTGGGCTGAACTGGAAAAAGGCTATGCCAAGAACTTTCGCAATCAAAAAGGCAATGTCGCCAAACCGCTTCGTATGGCTCTGGGTGCCCTTTTGATTCAAATAGAATACGGTTATTCTGATGAAGAGACTGTCCTTCAGATCCAAGAAAACCCTTATCTTCAATTCTTTATCGGCTTGCCCGGCTATCAAGAGGAAAAACCATTCGACTCTTCGACGATGGTTTATTTTCGCAAACGCTTGGACGCTGTTACACTGACCGAGATCAATGAAAAAATTACTGAGTACGCCTTAGCCAAAGACAAAGAAAATCAAGATAACGATAACGACACTGATGACGATACAGATTCGAATGATTCAGGGAATGCCGGAACATTGATCTTAGATGCAACTTGTGCACCTCAAAAAATCAAGTATCCTACGGATACAGAACTGCTCAATGAAGCACGTACGCATGCAGAAAAGATGGTAGACGACATTTGTGAAACCAACGGATTCTCTAAGCCTCGTATGTATCGCAAGAAAGCTAGAAAAGACTATTTGTCAATTGTTCGCCGCAAAAGAAAGTCAGCCAAATGGTTGCGCCCTAAAATACGGAAGCTGCTTGGATATGTGCGCCGAGATATCGATTACATCAAAGGCTATCTCGAGCATGGAATCAAACTGAACGAGAAACAACAAAAAACATTCGAAGTTATTTGTCGTATCTATGACCAGCAGAAGGAAATGTTCGATAAAAAGACGCATTCCGTAAAAGACCGGATTGTCAGCTTTTCTCAACCATGGCTGCGACCTATTGTTCGAGGGAAAGCCAAAGCAAAAGTTGAATTCGGCGCGAAGTTAGATCTGAGTATCGATTCAAATGGGATGGCACGGATTGAAAAGACCAGTTTTGATGCCTACAATGAAGCTTCTGTGTTGGTTCAAGCTGTCCGCCGTTTCTACGATCGAAACGGACGTTATCCTGAGCGGGTTCTTGCCGACAAGATCTATCGAAATCGAGAAAACAGGTCTTACTGCAAAATACGAGGCATTCGCCTAGCCGGACCATCACTTGGTCGTCCAAAGAAAGACCAAACCAGAGACAAAGAAATCGAATATCGCGATAATGCAGATCGTGTAGAAGTTGAGCGCGGCTTCAGTTTACTGAAGCGTTGTTTCGGTATGGAAAATATCCGCACCAAACTCCGCGAAACTACCTTGACTACGATTGCCTTATCCGTCATTGCGATGAATGTAGATAACATTAATCGCAATCGCTTGCGCTCTTTTTTTGGACAACTGAAAAATCGGAAAAAAAGCTGTTTAGTTCTATTGAACTTTTC
>NZ_JBGQQS010000051.1:0-1612 GCF_045528365.1 Desemzia sp. FAM 23988 | reverse complement strand
ACTTAGTGTAAAATATTCGGTGGTAGAAATAAAAGACGAATGACGATCGTTTTTTAAGTTGACAAAAAAAGAGGAAGACCGTTACCATACAATTATAGGTTTGAGCGCCTAAATATAATCGTAAAGGTTGGTCTTCCTTGGAAACTATTTTAACAGAAATGATTGAATTAATAAAGAACTCTACAGATGGAATTACTGCAGAAAGAAGACTTGTCGCCTATTTTTCAGAGTGGATCAGTGAAATAACCGGAGAAGCTTTAGAATGTATGGATGATGCTTTAGCTGAAGAATATAAGAAAATGGGCTATAAAATAGAAAAACGAGATACTCGTACCATTCAATTTCTCTTTGGCAAAGTAAACTTTAAACGAAGAAGAATGAAAAAGGCAGAAGAAAAAGCCCTTTATCCGTTGGATAAAGAAATGGGTTTTCTCAAAGGAGAGGCTTTCTCTCCCCTTCTTTTACGAAATATTGCAGAAGTAGCTTCAGGAACGGTATTAAGAAAAACAGAACAAGCTGTATCGTTGTTAACTCCCTTTTCTATTAGCCATACAAAAGTAAAATCTGTACTGGATAAAGTAGGTAGTTTACAAAAGAACTATACAGAAAATCGTCTTTTGGATATCAATCAAGTAGAAAAACCAAAACATAAAAAGAAAGTTCCCTTTCTGTTCATAGAAGGCGATGGTTTAATGTATAAGGCGACTAAAAAGAAACGAGGAGAAATTCATCGTATTCAAATTGCCGAAGGAGTAGAGAAAAATGGGAAACGAACTCGTTTAATCGGGGCTCACTATTTTTCTTCCACTGAAAGCGCAGCGGATGCTTGGACTCTGGTACAAAATTATCTTTTTCTACACTATGACTTGTCTAACACAGTGGTGATTTCAAACAGTGACGGCGGATCAGGATATGAATTTAGTCAATTTAATGAAATAGTCACGGGTTGTTTATGTCATGAACACGTAAGAGATGCCTATCATGTGAACCAAAAGATCAAGCAACGCCTGAACTTCGTTCCTGAGCTGCAAGCAGAATTAAAGAAAGCTATCCGCCATCATGACTGGTCTGAAATTGAGCTTGTTTTAACCACAGCAGAAAGCACGATTTTAATAGATGAAGAAGAAGTGGAAACCCATCAAAAAGAGCAAATCCGGTTATTAAAGGGCTATTTAAATCGGAATTGGGATTATTTAATGCCTCTTTATAAAAGAGGGCTTGGAGAGAATCTTAGAGGCATTGGAACATGCGAGAGTAACCATAGACCTTATAGTTACCGAGTAAAAGGACACGGGAAATACTGGTCTAAGGATGGTGTAAGAAACGTAGTTTATGTGATAGAAGGACTGAAGAACGAAACATTGGAGCATGCCATTTTAGAAGAAATGCCTGAATACAATAAGCAGCAAAGCGTTCAGTATAAAGAAGCCCTTAAAGCTGCGCATAAACAGGTTGCTCATCAATCACATGAAGGAGTACGCCACGGTTCTATTTTTCATATCAGTTCCTCTAGCAGCAGTATTGGTCGGTTAAATAAAGTGTTGAGTACAGTTTAAAGTACAACCCTCATAAAAAATGAACTACGTGAGTTGAATGAAAGAATTGAGCACTG
>NZ_JBGQQS010000050.1:0-1670 GCF_045528365.1 Desemzia sp. FAM 23988 | reverse complement strand
TTGAATAAGATGCTCAACGTGGTATTTTTTTATGAGGCTAAAGAACGGTACTCCGAAGGAGTTAAACCGTTAAATTTTGGTACATAACGCTTATGCATATAAAATTGAATGTAATCATCGATTCCGTTTATAAGATGATCATAGGTATCAAAATCATGACGATAGTAATATTCTGCCTTCATTGATCCCCAAAAGGATTCAATAGGTTGATTATCCAAGCATTTGCTTGGACGTGACATACTAGTTTTGAAACCAAATTGATTTTTAAGGGCAAAATAATCATTAGAAGTATATTGATACCCTCGATCACTATGAATAATTGGATGTGCAGCTGGATTTTTTTGCATAGCTAACTTGATGGTATCCATCACTAATTTATTATCGTTTCTTTGACTAATGATATAAGAAACAATCGATAAATCATAACGGTCTATAACTGCACTGATATAAGCTTTTTCATGATTGCCATAAAATAGGTAACTCACATCAGTAAACCATTTCTGGTTCGGTTTCGAAGCTTCAAAATCTCGGTTAATAGTATTTTCTGAGATATGTAGAGGAATAGATTTTGTCCACTCTGGTTTTTTCTTTCGAATTTCAGATTTCAACCCCATAGAACGCATTAAACGGCGAACCCGTTTTACATTAACAACCTCATTCAATTCACGATAAACAGCCCATTTCATCCGTTCTACACCGTAAATACCATGAGATTCGTCAAATATTTTCTGAATAGATGCAGCTAATGCCTCATTCTTTTTTTCTGCGTCTGATGGACATCGATGTAACCATTTATAGTAGGAACTTCTACTAACCTCTACAGCTTTACATAATTTTGAGACAGAATACCCTTTTTCTTGATGGAGCTCAAACACGACAATGTATTGTGTCTCTTGACGACTTAGCGAAAATGGTCGTACCTTTGATTGAGCTCTAACAACTTTTTTTCAATATCTTTCTGCATTTCAAGATATTCATTTCGTGCTTCAAGTTCTTTAATACGAAATTTCAAGCGTTCAGTATCCGTTAATTCATTCTCTGGTTTATTTTGACCACGAAGATCTTTAAGTCCGTCGGACCCTTTAAGTTGGTATTTTTTAACCCATGAATAGATTTGTTGGTAAGATACACCATACTTTTCAATAGCCCCCTGATAGTCATTGTCTCTGGCAATAGTAAATTGTGTGATTTCCAATCGTTCTTCAAATGTTGTTTTACGCCCTTTAGTCATAGTGGTCTTAGATCTCCCCATACTCGTTGATTTTAGTTCTTTTCCACTATTATATAGGTTAATCCATCGTTGTAGAACTGAAAAACTGGAAATATGATATTTTTTCACCGTACTATTCTTAGAGTAACCTCGAAAAACCACGTCTTCAACCGCCATTTTTTTCAGGTTTTTCGAGTACCTTTTCCACGTCTTCGATTCCACTAGTCCTTCAAAACCATCAGCTTTATATTTGCGGATCCATGTCTGAATTACAGAACCGTGAAGGTTCATTTCTTTACTGACAAATCTTAATGAAGAACAACCGTCAAGTATTGGTTTAATGATGGCTAATTTTTCGTCTGCGCTTAATTTAACTCGTTTAGACAATAAAAAACACTCCCTACAAAATAGTTTAGAAATTTTTGTTATTTCTAGTGTCTACTTTGTAGGGAGTGTATCA
>NZ_JBGQQS010000049.1:0-2387 GCF_045528365.1 Desemzia sp. FAM 23988 | reverse complement strand
GTAAGCGCAAAATGAAACGGTATCTTCAAATATCTTCTTTTCCGCTCTATACTTGATTTCATAGTAAACAAGTTGGAGGAATGATGATGAAAAGACAAGATATAGTACCAGTTTCATTGCAACAAATTGATTTCATGTCTAAAGATTATGAGAGCAAAACACCACAAAAACCAAAATTGGCCTGCAGAATTAAAGATGTAAACAACAACCGGGACATTCATGTCTATAATGGAATTGACAAGTATATTCTCTACACTATTTTGAAGGAACTATAGTTGTATGTTAATAGATTATTCAAAAGTCGATCAAATCTATATTGTCTGTGGAAAAACAGACATGCGTAAATCGATTGATGGACTCGCGTCCATTATACAAAATCAGTATAATATGGATGTTTTTGGAAATTGCCTATTTTTATTTTGCGGTGGGAGCCGTAATAAATATAAAGCTCTCTATTGGGAGGGTGATGGCTTTATCTTACTTTACAAACGTCTTGAAAATGGTGTTATCCAATGGCCCCGAACTAAAGAAGAAGTACGAAATATCTCACAACAAGAACTTAGGTGGCTTTTAGAAGGTTTAAGTATTGAGCAGCCGAAGGCTATAAAAAAAGTGAAACCTGGACATTTCCAATAATTTAAAAAACAGCTAAAGACGTTGACAAATCAACGAAATTAGCTGTTTTTTACTTATCTTATTTGGTATAATAAGACTATAGATTTTGAGAAAAGGCAGGTGTAGAAAATGACTGAGTTGGAACAAATGTTGATGAAGAAACTAGAATTAGCAGATGAACAAAATAAACAGCTAACTGAACAGTTAGCCTTATTAACTGAGCAAGTGCAGCTGTTAACTCAAAAGTTATTTGGTCGTTCTAGTGAGAAGTCTAAGACGAATACACCTGTCGAAAATCAACTTAGTTTATTTACTGATGCAGATTTAAATATTTTTAATGAAGCCGAAGTATCTCAAGACAAAAAAGCATCTGAGATCAGTCACTTACAAGAGATTAAAGTAAAAAAACGTACGGTAGGACAGAAAGAAAAATTAATAAAGAATCTACCGATCATCAACGTTAATTGTATGTTACATGAAGACGAATGCCATTGTGAATGGTGTAATACAGAATTAAAAATCATTGGAAAAGAAGAAGTTCGCCAAGAAATTGAATTTATTCCTGCTCACCTAAAGGTGAGAAAAATTATGCGCTATGCTTATGAGTGTCCAACTTGTAAGAAAGATGGTGCAGACAATATTGTTAAAGCTGTAACCCCTGCACCTGTTATACCTAGAAGTTTAGCTTCCGCAAGTTCAGTAGCTTGGTTGATGCACCAAAAATTTGAATTGAGTGTACCTTTTTACCGTCAAGAGAAAGAATGGGAAAACTATGGTATTGCACTTAGCCGTGCCACTATGGCTAATTGGGTAATAAAAGCTTCTAACCAATGGTTAAAGCCTATATTTGATCTATTACATCAACAGCTTCTGCACTCGAGAGCTATCCATGTAGATGAAACAACCATGCAGGTTCTAAAAGAACCAGGTAAAAAGGCAACAACAAAATCTTATATGTGGCTCTACCAAAGTAGTAAAGACTCACCTGAGCAAATTGCGCTTTACCAATATAAACCTACTCGAGCAGGAGAAAATGCGAGGAAGTTTTTAGAAGGTTACCGTGGCTTTATGCATTGTGATGGTTATGAAGGTTACAATAAAGTTACTGAGGTAACACGTGTAGGCTGTTGGGCTCATCTTCGCAGAAAGTTTAATGATGGCATCCCAAAAAACGCCATGCAAAACAAATCTCAATCTGAGATTGGAAAAGACTTCTGTGATCAACTCTTCAAAGTTGAACGAGAAATCACCTTTCTTTCCCCAGAAGAAAGATTCATTCAACGGAAAGAAAAAGCGACTCCAATCTTAAATAAGTTTTGGAATTGGGTAGAGCATACAAATGCATTGAAGAGTTCAATTCTTGGAAAAGCATTACAATATGCAAAAAATCAAAAGCCTTACTTAATGAACTACCTTAAGGATGGTGAATGCCAGCTCTCAAACAATCTAGCAGAGCGTAGTATTCGTCCATTCGTGGTCGGTCGTAAAGTTTGGAATTTTTCTACCAGCACCAAAGGTGCAACAGCGAGTGGTGTAGTTTATGGTATTATTCAAACTGCAAAAGTTAATGGATTAAGCCCATATAAGTATCTTCAATACTTATTTGAAGAACTACCCACTACTCCATTTAAAGAAGAACCCGAATTACTTCAAAATCTATTACCATGGAGTAAAGAAGTTCAAGAAAGCTGCAAATAACCCTTACTGTAATACAAAACTATTGTAGCAAGGGTTATTTGTTATATCTATATACCGTTTCATTTTGCGCTTAC
>NZ_JBGQQS010000048.1:0-2396 GCF_045528365.1 Desemzia sp. FAM 23988 | reverse complement strand
GTAAGCCCGATGAAATTAACCGCATAGAAAGCCGGAAATTCTTCCTGTATGATAAGACTATCTTAATCAGAAGGAGGAATTTTTGTTATGCCAAAACAACCCCATCACACCATCGTCCCCGTCTCACTCACAAATGAAATAAGCCAACATACTGTCTCGCCTGCTCCATCATCTCCGATGAAACTTGCTGCGAAAATCCAATGCAAGAAGCAAGAAGTTCGAATTTATAACGGGATTGACAAATATATTCTCTATGCTCTGTTAAAGGAGTTGAAGTCACATGATTCTTGACTACACTAAAATAAACCACCTCTACCTTGTTTGTGGACATACAGATATGCGTAAAGGAATTGATGGCTTAGCCGCCGTAATTCAAAACCAATTTGAATTAGATGTCTATCAAGAGGCCTCATTATTTCTTTTTTGTGGTAGACGTGCCGATCGGTATAAAGCACTGTTTTGGAATCAAGATGGATTCGCATTGCTTTATAAACGAATCGATTCAGGAAAATTACAATGGCCACGAAATGAATTGGAGGTCAAAAAATTGACGCAACGTGAGTTGCGTTGGCTATTAGAAGGGTTAAAAATTGAGCAGCCAAGGGCTATCACAAACGCACGAACTGGTGGTTCATTCTAATAACCCCTTCGATAAAATTAGTTCGTGACCATTCAGGTCTCATTTGATAAACTAGAAGAAACAAAGCGATAAGAATGGACTGAGCAGATGGCGACAAATACCGAATTAGAAGAACAAAATGCTGAATTACTGGCGAGACTAGATCAACTACTTGAGCAAAATATGGAACTGTCCAATCAGGTCGCCAACTTAACAAAAATGTTATTCGGGTCTCGTAGTGAAAAAACGCGCTATTCTCAGGAAGAGATTCCTCAGAACCAAACGTCTTTATTTGATGAGCCATCCGATTTTTTCGGCCAACCAGAAAAGGAAGAAGGTGAAATTAGCCGTATAACCGTTATCTCCACGCACACTCGCAAGCATCGCGTCCCTGGGTGGAAAGAAAAACAGTTGGAAAATCTCCCCACTGAAGAATATCATCACCGCCTCGAAGAACCAGTTTGTTTGTGTTGCAACGGCGAGATGAAAGAACTTGGTACCAAGGACTGGAGCGAAGTCAAATTGATTCCGGCTAAATTAGTTCGTTGCCGCCATATTGTGCATCGTTATGAATGTCGAAACTGTAAGAAGAGCGGCACCAATCAGATCCGAGTGGCGCCTTCCCCTAAGCGGGCATTACCTGGGAGTATCGCCAGTCCCTCGATGATAACAGAAGCCGTTTATATGAAGTTTACCCAATTCGTTCCGTTGGAACGACAATTAAAAGACTGGCAACGATTAGGCTTGACGTTGCACAGCCGCACACTGAGTGAATGGGTCAATAAAGTGGCCGAAGACTGGTTAGCACCAATCTATCAGGAATTGAAGAAACAATTGTTGACCAAAACAATATTGGCCGTGGATGAAACCCCATCGCGAATTTTACGACGTTCGGATGGAAAATCCGGTCGATCAAAATCACAAAACTGGGTTTATCGCACCATCGAAGGGGCAACGCATCCCATTACACTCTTCGATTCTACCTTGACTCGAAGTCGGGACGAATTAAGAAAGTTCCTTGGAAACTGGCAGGGATTGATTTTGTGTGACGGCTATTCGGTCTATCGGCAGTTGCCCGGTATCAAGTTCGCCCATTGTTGGGCACATGCTCGACGAAAATGGGTCGAAGCCTTAGAATTAGGTGGGAAAGCTTCGAGTCCAGCGGTTCGCTTGGGTAAAATGGTGTGTGATGCGCTTTTTCGTATGGAACGGGATTGGCAAGAAATGCCAATTATGGCACGAGATCAATTGCGTCAAAAATTTGCGAGACCACTGTTGGAAGACTTTTATCTTTGGTTGGAGACGCAATTCGCTGCGCCAAAATCTGCCTTGGACAAAGCGATCACCTATTGCTTGAATCAAAAAGCCGGCCTGTTGAAGTTTCTGGAAGTTCCTGCGTTGCCGATTCATAATAACGGTGCAGAGAATGCAATTCGTCCGCTAACATTGGGCAAAAAGAATTGGTTATTTTCTACAAGTGAAGCGGGTGGAAAAGCCAATGCCATCTATTTGAGCTTGGTGGAAACCTGTAAAGCAAATCACATCGATTTTCGCCAATATCTGGAAAAGCTATTAATTGAATTGCCAGAAGTCGATTTGATTCAGGAACCTGAGAAAATCAACGACTATCTCCCTTGGTCGTTGGCGATTATCGAAAGCTGCCAGCCAGCCAAAAATATGAAAAAAGCAGCCTGATTTCAAAAAAATGGATGAAATCAGGCTATTTGTCATGCTTTTTTTTATTTGGAGCTATCGGCGTCCATTTTAACGGGCTTAC
>NZ_JBGQQS010000047.1:0-2951 GCF_045528365.1 Desemzia sp. FAM 23988 | reverse complement strand
GGAATCAGCTAAATAAGCAAAATTTTCTGGAAATAGTCATCCTTTGCGTAAGCATTCGATTTTTTTTACTTTTTTCAAGAAAATAATAATTCAGAATATTCTGACTATATTTATGCAACACTAGTGACCAATTATAATATTCTTATTTCATACATAATCACAGATATTTAATTTATATAAAACGTTTTTTTATTGTTATAACCATGTTTGCAATCCTTTTTTTGTATAAAACACGAACATCTTATGCATATCATTTTATAAAAATCTAAATTAATGGTATGGTGCACTCTGTAACAAATAAAGATTATTGGAGGCAATTGGATTGAAAATTATTGTAGTAGGTACATCTCACGCTGGTTATGAAGCAACTCAAACGTTGTTGAAAGAACACAATGATGCTGAATTACATATTTATGAGCGTGGAGCAACAGCATCATTTTTATCTTGCGGAATTCAAAGTTACCTAGAAGGTATTGCTGAATCTCTAGATAGTTTACACTATGCTACGGAGGAAACTCTTAAAGAGCAAAACGTGACTGTTCATATGAACAGTGATGTTGTAGGTATCAATCCGGAAACGAAAACCATTACTGTGAAAACAACTGATGGAGAAACAGAAGAAAGTTATGATAAATTAATTCTTTCTCCAGGAGCAATGCCAGTGAAAATTCCAATTCCTGGTGCTGACCTAGATAACATTTTTTATGTACGCGGTCGTAACTGGGCTGAAAAAGTTAAAAACCGTATGAGCCAATCGAAAAAAGCAGTCGTTGTAGGCGGAGGTTACATTGGTATCGAAGTAGCCGAAGCATTTGCTAAAGCGGGCATTGAGACAACTGTCATCGATTCTTTAGACCGAGTATTGAACACTTACTTGGATCAAGAATTCGTTGATGTGCTAAATGAGAATATGCAAGAAAATGGATTGACTGTTCGCACTAGCGAAATGGTTAAAGAAGTCGTGGGTGAAAATGGAACAGTCACTAAAGTTGTGACAGATAAAGGGGAATATGAAGCAGATACAGTTATCATGGCTGTTGGAGTTCGTCCGAATACGAAATGGTTGCAAGGCATCGTTGAATTGAATCAAGATGGAACTGTAGTGGTTGATGAGTACTTGGAAACTTCTGCAAAAGACATCTTCGCAATGGGAGATGCTACTAAGATCCCATTTGCTCCTAATCATGGATCTAAATTGATTGCTTTAGCTTCAAATGCTCGTCGCCAAGGAGTGATTGCAGCTAAAAATATTTTAGAGAAAAAAGTTAAAATGCCTGAAGTATCTGGAACATCAGGATTAACTTTATTTGATTACAAATTAGCTTCTACAGGTGTGAAAGACATTGATCAAGATTCGATCGAAGCTGAAGTAGCAAGTACTTTTGTAGTAGAAAACATTCGTCCTACTTTTATTGATGACGAGAAAGTGATGATGAAAATCCATTTTGAAAAAGAAAGCCACCGCATCGTTGGGGCTCAATTGATGTCAACTTATGACGTGACAGCTTCAATCAACGCGGTTTCTGTAGCTGTTTCATCAGGATGGACATTAGAACAATTGGCATTTGCTGATTTCTTTTTCCAACCTGGATTCAACCGTCCATGGAACTATTTGAATGTTCTCGCTCAAAAAGCTTTGGATGGTAACTTTGATGGGGAAAAGCTGTAAAAAAAAGCTATAAAATAAGATAACTCCCTCAAAAAATTAAGTAAAAAAGAAAAAAGTATCACGCTGCTGTTGATAGGTAGCGTGATACTTTTTTGTATCTAGAATTGTTCCATTTCAAAAGACAGCTCGCTCATTTAAATAACCTTTAAGATGGATGGCATTTTTCCATAAATAAACAGTATACAAAACCGCAATGATTGTAGTAACGACAACTACTTCTATTCGAGTTGAACCTACATTAGAAATACTCGCCAAAAAATTGTAAAGAATGTGCGCTAGAATGCAGACTTTTAAATTGCGCGAAGAAATCATGACTACCATAAACAAAAAGCCGACTACAAAGGCGTTCATAATTTGAAGAGATGTTTCGTAGCCTGTCATCTGGGTAGCAACAAGACTGATGATATGACCGAAAGCAAAAGTTGAACTAATGAAGAGAACAACCGTTAAATGTTTCCACTTACGGCTTAAAGCATTGAACATTAATCCACGGAAAATGACTTCTTCCATAAAGCTTACTGCTGTATAAAAACCTAAGAGCGCTAGAACATCAAGTAAAGGCAGTGATGTTTGAAAACCATAAAAAAGTGAAATACCAGAGATGAAAAAAAGTGGCAAATAGTAAAGCATTATTTTGTTGGATTCAGTGGCTGGAGTTGTCAAACCTATTTCGGTGCTTAAACCGGTTCTATAAAGATAAAGGAAACATAGCGATGCTAACAATAACTGTGGAACTGCTTCAATTAAATAAACTTCTCGATCTGTTTGAGCATAATTTCCGATAAAGGTAGCCAAAAGAAGATAAAGGATGAGCCAAAATAAGGTGGGAAACATAGGTTGTCTGTGATGAAATTCCATAAGACTGATCCTCCTTTTAAAGAACCAAAGAATAAAAAAAGATTGTGTGTAGGTGAGCAATAAAGAGTGAATCTTATTTCATTGAACTAATTATACTCTTTCAACGATGTGAAGTATATTATTTCGATTGTACTGGGGATCTATAAGAACGCTTCTTGCAAATAGAAGATGAGACGGTAACTGTGCAATTATTTTTTTGAGTATCGTAATAAATAAGCTTGAAGGGTAAAAACATAGACAAGAACAATAAAAAAAGCAGAAAAATTCACAAACAAATATTTGTTCGGACAATATAGACCTGAATCATTCATAGATTTTTATACAGGGACATTTTTATCAAAAAATTAGGCGAAACTGAAATGTTTCTTTCTTTTTTACAAATCGATTAGATTCCTTCCTAACGGAAGAAAAGAAAAGTTCATTT
>NZ_JBGQQS010000046.1:0-2987 GCF_045528365.1 Desemzia sp. FAM 23988 | reverse complement strand
TATCTTCGCAGTGTCGGAAAAACACTCGAAGAGTACGAAGCTGAACAAACAGCTTAAGACTAATTTTAACAAATTCGGTCACATTAATGCAAGCTTTTGCGAAGTAAAAGCTTGCATTAATGTGAGCTTTTGCGAAGTAAAAGCTTGCATTAATGTGAGCCTTGGTTTTAGGACATTTTAGACCGAGAACGCAATCAGAACTAAAATTGATTTGATAGAGTTGTTTAAAATATGGTAGTATGGGAAGTTGTGATTATTTCTAAATAAAGTAAAAAGGTCAAATTGGAGGCAAAGGCGTTGGGACACTGATTAACTAGAATAAATGCACAATCAAAAGAACTGTGAAGAGAAATGGAGTACAAGAACAATGAGTAGATTAGTAACCTTAATAGGTATTATTGTCATGTTGGGAGTTTTATATTTATTATCGGATAATAAGAAAGCCATCAATAAAAAAACAGTGGGTATTTCCCTAGCAGCCCAATTGGTATTGGCCTTATTTTTAATTAAAGTCCCTATAGGAAGCTGGTTAATCAAACAACTGGCAGCGGGAGTAACGAAATTATTCAGTTTTGCCAACGAAGGATTGTCATTTGTTTTTGGTGATTTATTTGGAAATGGCTATTTCTTTATTGATGTTTTGGGTGTCATTATTTTCTTATCCGGCTTAACAGGTATTCTAGGTTATTTAGGAGTAGTTGGTTGGGTCGTAAAAATCATCGGCGGAGCAGTAGGGAAATTAACAGGTACCGAAAAAGCTGAATCTTTTGTGGCAGTAGCAAATATGCTGCTGGGACAAACTGAATCGCCCTTTTTGGTCGCTAAGTACTTACCTAAAATGACGAAATCTGAATTGATGACGGTACTAGTTTCCGGAATGGGTTCGATGTCAGCGTCTATTTTAGTAGGGTATAATTTATTGGGAATCCCAATGGAATGGCTTCTCGTAACAACTGCTATGGTTCCCTTTGGATCATTGTTAGTGGCTAAGATGTTGACGCCTGAAACGGAAATCAGCCAAGTATCTGATGTAACATTAGACCGTAAAGGCGATAATACATCTGTTTTTTCTGCAATGGCAGAAGGGATCAATAATGGATTGCAAATGGTATTAGGAATCGGAGCGAGCTTGATAGCTGGTATTTCTATTGTAGCTTTATTAAATAGTATTTTAGGATTAGTAGGAACGAGTTTTACGCAATTATTAGGTTATATCTTTATGCCATTGGGTTGGTTGATGGGATTAAATGGAGCAGAGTCAAGAATAGCAGGACAAGTCTTAGGGACTAAGCTGTCAATCAATGAATTTGTGGCGTACGCCGATTTGGCGCCTATGATGGGAGAATTATCAAATAGAGCTGTAGCAATGTTATCCATTGCTGTCGGAAGTTTTGGAGCGTTTTCTAGTATTGCCATTTGCGTGACTGGTTTAACTGTTTTTGCACCAAACAGAAAAAATGATTTGTCCAACTTAGCTTTTAGAGGAATGTTAGGCGGCTTTATTGTACCGGTACTATCTGCAATGTTTATCGGATTGTTTTTATAAAAATAGAACTATTGTACGTTTAAAGTAGGTCGTTTAAGACGATCTGCTTTTTTTGTGTTTTATATTTTTGTAAAAACTTTAAATGTGCTAATCTGAAAAGAGAAGCAAGGAAGGTGATCAAATGTTGAAAACAATTTTGCCGACTGAATTATTGAACTTAGCGCAACAACGTGCAGCAGGCTTTGCTGTAGAGGGGTTTATACGTGGGGAAGGTCCAGAAAACCCCAAAGCACTGTTGATTGGAGAAGCACCGGGAGCAGTTGAGGTAACGGCAGTTGAAGATACGCCATTTGCAGGACGGGCAGGAATCGAATTGATGAGGACTTTGGAGACAGCTGGTTTATCCAGAGAAAATACGTATATTACCAGTGTTTTTCATAGTCGACCATTCAAAGACCGCTTAAAACTCAATAAACGTACTGGTTTGGAAGAACTAAAGCGGTACAATCGCAAACCAAATCGTAAAGAAGTATTGGCACACGCGCCGTTGACTGACTATGAAATCAGTCATATCGATGCACCGTTGATTATTTTGCTGGGAACATCCGCCATTGAGCGAGTGCTTGGAAAACAAGCTGCAGTAAAAGATCTTCACGGAAAAGTGCTGATGACATCGGTTCAATATTTAGCAGATCTTGAAGATACTGCTTATCAGTGGACTGACAAAAAGTATCCAGTTTTATGTACCTACCATCCTGCCAGTATCTTTTACAATCGACAGTTAGAGTCAAAGATTCATGAAGACATGCATGCAGTGAAAAAATGGTTGGAAAACATGGACAGGCATGAAAACAAATAACTAGTTAAATATGAAAAAAGATTTCTTTGTGGGTGGCATAGCTCTGATAAGAAATCTCTTTTTATATGCAGTATTTTTGAATGCTTTCTTTAAATGACTTGAATGTTTCTAAAAAAACTCACATATAAAAGCGAGTATATATGAAAGAATTCTCATTATTTGTTAAAATATACACAATGTACCGATAATCGTTATAGGTTTAATAAAAAAGGGAGAATATGTCTTAATCGTCCTAGACCAATATGTTTAAAAGGAAAGAATACATGGTTTGCTGGCAAATGAAATTTTTAAAACTTTGAAAAATGAGAGCTTAATGAAGAAGAAAGAAATATTTGATATATATTTATTTTTTCTAGGCTAAAATAATGCATATTCGAAAAAAATATTTTATAATAAGAAAAATATTATGTATAAGGAGGATCTTAATTTGTTAGGTTTGGTTGATGAACTCCAAGCAAACTATGAAGCGATCACTCGCTCAGAGAAATTAAGTGAGGACCGAAAGATCCATTTACTTAATGTCTACTGAATAATAAACTATGCTTATTCTGCTGCCTTTTACAACTAATGATTGATATAATAGATGCAAGGGTTTTTATAGGATGTTAAACAAAACCTTGCACTTTTACTGAAATGAGGACA
>NZ_JBGQQS010000045.1:0-3155 GCF_045528365.1 Desemzia sp. FAM 23988 | reverse complement strand
TGTTCCCATGCCGAACACAGTAGTTAAGCTTCTTAGCGCCGAAGGTAGTGAGGGGTTTCCCCTTGTGAGACTAGGACGTTGCCGCGCAATCGAAAGCATCATCTTCGGATGGTGCTTTTTTTGTACAATCAATTGGTATAAAATTCAAGATATTTTTTTGAATATATGGGTTCTTGCTGGCCAAAAATATCGTTCCTACAGAACTACACGTTTTCCATTAAAAAGATTAAAGAACATTCTCAAAATACAAAAGCCCGTAGCCAAACCAACAGTAGTGCTTGTTAGTTCATGGTTACGGGCTTATTATCTTCTGCAGCATTAATGAGAATTGTTTATTGATTTTGCTAAGCAATCTGTTCCTTATACTCATGTGGAAATATTAACTCCTAAATTAAATGAAAGTACGAGCTTCTTTGTTTAAATATTAGGCATGTAGAGAATTAAATATAAAAATGAATCTGTTACCTTCGCTGTTGGAGAGCAATGATTTATGGAACGACCCAGATCAAACGATGGAAAACGTCAAAAAGAACCGTCGTCAAGAAATTGAAGAAGCAACGAAACATTTAAGCGTGAAAGATTATGAAATATAGGACTTGCAAGATTACCATCTGAGCGTGATTGGCCAAGATAAAGAAAGAATGTTGCATAAAATCAGAGAAGTACAACCATATGTGATTTTGACTCATGGTCCTAAAGATGCTTTTAATCCAGATCATGAATTGGTATCGAATTTTGTGTTTGAAGCAAGTGTGCTCTCTACTTCAAACGGTGTTCGTTTAGAAGATATGAAACGAAGCAAACAAAGCAGTATATTTGGATTTGAACCACATCAAGCTGAGATCAGTGATTTCAAACCGGAAGTCATCATTGATATTACAGAAACTTATGAGCAAAAGTAGCTGCAATGAACTGCTTCAAATCTCAAAAACATTTGATTGATTATTACAGTGCGAAAGCATTGAGCAGAGGGAACCAAGCTCGCCGTTGTTCTCGTAAAAATGAATACCAATATACAGAAACCTTCACCCACTTCTTCCCATATGTAGGAGGTGTGTTTAACTAATGGAAAAATACATTGTAAAAAAACATTTCTCGTCCATCTGAGGGAATTTTAACAGCTTATCGTGAAATGGATGTATCGACTGTTTATGAAGCGCAAGAAAAAACAGGCTTGATGCTGCTATACCTTCTTCCTATCTCGCAAGGACAAAAAATCGTAGGTCCTGCTGTAACCGTAATTTGTCCTCCTGAAGATAATTTAGTGGTTCATGCAGCGATCGTAGTGTGCCAACCAGGTGATATTCTAGTGATTACCACAACAACTGACAACTATATAGGCGGGATGGTTGGAGAACTGATCGTTACAGCTCTAATTAAACGAGGTATTCAAGGCATTGTTATTGATTCTGCAACTCGCGATGTAGAGTTGACTTCGTGAATTAGGATTTCCAGTTCGAACAAGAGATATTTATTCAAACGGAACCTTTAAAAGAAAAGGCGGATGGGTAAATACACCGGCCAATTGTGCTGGACAAATCGTTCGTGGTGGGGATTTGATTATGGCAGATGACGATGGTGTAGTCGTTGTCAAAATAGAAAACTTATCTGCTACTTGAGATAAGCGGTTCTTCTCTCAAAAAGCCTATTCCAACTGCTGTTAAGGTAAATAATATGGTATTTACTTCAGCTGTAATGGGGACATATCCTGAGACAGGAAAGATACCGGAAACAATTGAAGAAGAAACGGATTTAATTTTTAATTATCTCGAAGAAATAGTAGAAAAAGCAGGGGCAGTACAGAGAATATTGCACTTCTTAGCGAACTGATAACAGATAAATTCTATAAAAAGCAATTATATACAGCTTGACTCAACATGCTTGCTGATTCTTCTAATCGTCCAGCCCGCCATACAAGTGTTCAGTCGTTAAAAACGGGCGTCCACATTCAGATAGAAATGATGGCAGTATTATAGATACATAGGGAATTAGTAAATGACTTTAGGAAAAGAGGAGAATGCCAGGCCTATTGGGATTATTGTGAATGTGTTGTCAGTTGCATTAGGTGGTATGTAGGAGGACTAGCTGGGAAATATCTGAGCCCTCATTTTAAAACACAGATCACACTCATTTTTGGAGTTTGTTCTTTATCGATTGGGATATTTACGTTAGGAATTATGGAAAACATGCCTGCAGAAGTATTAGGAACCGGCTTAGGTCTAATATTGCATTTAGGAACTTGGATCAATCAGAGCGGCGTATTGATGGAAAAGACAATTACTACTTTGTTTAAGACACCAAAACATGGAATGGATCCTGCAGAATATATTTCTAAATTAACAACTGTAATTGTACTGTTTTGTGCAAGCGGAACAGGAATATATGGATCATTAGATGCTGGGATGACAGGCGGCAGTACGATTCTATTTTCAAAATCTATTTTAGATTTCTTTACAGCAGCTATATTTGCAGTAAATTTAGGATATGTTGTTTCGATTATTGCAATTCCACAATTTGTTATCTTCCTTGTCCTGTTCTTGTTGGCAAAAGTTGTTTTTCCAATGGCGTCCCCAGTTATGATCAATGACTTTAAAGCTGCAAGAGGTTTATTGATGATAGCGACTGAGTTTAGAATGATGAAAGTAAAAGAATTCCCTGTTGCCGATATGATACTTGCTATGCTGTTAGTCATATCGCTGAGCTACATCTGGACAAATTGGCTGGTTCCGATGTTTTAACTTTAAAATAGTGGTAAAAAATACATTTTACATACTTAAAATGCATATTTAGTCCTTCTAAAATCTTTATTTAGAAGGGCTTTTTTTTATAGTAGTAAAAAGAATTGTGCTTTTTTGAAATAAAATGTTGAAAAACTGTTGACGCATATTAAAATAGATGATAATATATAGAAGTTGTCACAGAGACGTTGTTCAAACGTTTCGGAAGATAATAAAAAATAATTTCAAAAACTTGTTGACATTGAGTCAACGCTCTGGTATTATTAAGAAGTTGTCACAGCGACAACGCAAACGAAATTAGACCTTTGAAAACTAAACAAAGTAAGACGAACCAAACGTGTAAGGAAGTTTTGGCAAGTGCCAAAACAAACAAATTAGTGAATATTTATTCGCTAGCAATCAATTAATGAGCTACAA
>NZ_JBGQQS010000044.1:0-3828 GCF_045528365.1 Desemzia sp. FAM 23988 | reverse complement strand
AAAATATCTTTTAGCTTGCGCAGCAAGGTTTCATTTTTGTTCTTGTTTGTTCTTGATTTTGTCTTTTACAGCATAGTGATAGCCTTAACTGCTGTATGTGCCACATTATTGGACAGTAAGGGAGACAAATTTAGACAGTACTAGTAACACTTTTGCAGTAGCAAATCATAAGGTATGGGTATCAAATTTATGTACCAAATTTGGATTGTCTTTTGGAATACTTTTTATAATACTTTTTAAAAGACCTTTTAAGAATACCTTTTAGGGGTCCTGTGCCCCTTACTCCCACAAGGGTTACAGATAGGGTACTAGACCCCATTTGTCTGACTACTAGACCCCATTTGTCTGACTACTAGACCCCATTTGTCTGACTACTAGACCCTATTTGTCTGACTACTAGACCCCATTTGTCTGTTTTAAGACTCTTTTTAAGAGACCCGGGTTTGTTTTAAAGGGTCTTGTATGTTATCTTTTCCATGAGGTGATTAGATGTCTAATATAAACGTGAAGTATAAAAATGAATTAAACCTTATCCCTATGAGGAATTTTGATAGTGTTGAAATGAATTTATTCTTCTCTCTCTGCGCAAAAATGAAAGATAAGGGGTCCAAAAAGGTCCGCTTTTCCTTTGAAGATTTAAGAGAACTTAGCGATTATAAACCTACAGCCGTAAAACGTTTTACAAATGATTTAGAGAATGTTTATGACAAAATGATGAGTTTGACGTATAGAACTGAAACAAACGACGAAATAGAGAAATTCGCTTTATTTACAGGATTTAAAATCAGCAAAAAAGAGCAATTTGTTGAAATTTCTGTTAATCCAGATTTGGATTATATTTTAAATGAATTATCGACTGAATTTACTAAATTTGAGCTCCAAGAGTTTACAGGTATTAGGTCTAGCTATGCTAAATCTATGTATCGTTTGTTAAAGCAATATCGTTCTACAGGTTTTTATAAAGTAAAAGTTGAAGACTTTCGAGACCTACTTGATATACCTCCCAGCTATTCAATGAGTAAAATTGATCAGCGTGTTTTTAAACCAATAAAGAATGAACTTTCTGCATATTTCGATGATTTAAAAATTATTAAAAACAAAGCTAGAAAAGGAAATAAAATTGCTAGCATAGAGATTCATTTTAAAGAAAAATATATTCCTAAAGTACCTTTGTATAACTGGTTATGAAGATAATAAAGATTAGAACGATTATTTACTTTGCATGAGCGTAGCGAGTTCTTAAAATTTCGCAGAAATTTTTCACACAAAAAAAGACCACAATACCATTTGAAAAATGAGGCATTGTGGTCTTTTTTTATTGGTTTTAGCACACACGACGAAGTCGTGTATAAGTGCGCCTTTGCTCTTAATTCTTTGAGCGCTGGAACGACATTTAAAAAATGTCGTTTAAGTGCTCCCTCTTCTTTATTTAATGTTATATTTAGTTATGGAATAGTCAATTTACTTAAGATATACTCATGTATAAGGGAGTGTGGACATGGAAAAAAATATGCCAAGTAGTAAAAAAGCATGGGACTTAAAAGTAATTACATCTTTTGGAATATCTTTAATTTTTATAGGCTTGGGGTTCTATAAAATGTTTGTTTATGAAATGAGTGATTCGAGTTACGTTACCGATAAAAATGTTTACGTTGGTGGTGACGCCTACAATTATATAATTAATGCTAACTTCTCAACTGCTTATTTTGTTTTAGCACTTATTTTTGTAATCATCGCTTGTAGTTTTCTAATTTATAATGCAATTATGATTCAAGGAGAGTATAAAAATGTTTAACAAACTATACATATTACTTATTTCTTTATTTATCTTGTCTGCTTGTGGAACAGATGGTTCTCCTAGTGAAGTTAGTGTAGAAGAATCTCAAAAAGAAGAGATTGTCGTAGATGAACGTGAAGCTAACTATGATTTAGGAAGCTATCAATCTATTTTTGAAATGGATGCAGAAACTTTCCAACAATATTGGAACAGTGTTGCTGATAATGATGAAAAAATTGATACATTTTCGAAAAGTAATAAATGGATAGATTACCGTTATGACGCTATGACTACTAGTAAAGTAAACATATCTATTATCGAAGATGCAGATACACATATAAATAGATATGCAGTTGTTATTGGATCAACGTCTAGCGATGATGTTTATGATATTTCTGAAAAACTTATTTTATTGACCGATAATACATTATCAATGTCAGAGAAAGATGAAATTTTTGAGTTGTTAGGTTTTTCTAATCGAGAGATTGAAGATATGGAGTCAGCAACTGTTACGAAGAATGGCCTGACTTACCAAGCAGACTTCGAATATCTCGATGGAGTACCTATATTGCAGTTTGAAATTGAATAAATACCGTAATTAAATATTGAAAATAAATAAGTAAATTAATAATGTTTTTCGTTATTAGGCATTTAAATCGTTTTTAAGAGCTTTTGAGTGGCCGTTAGGGCGTTAGTCCTGACCGAGCGATAGCGACAAAAAAGGTCGAAGGAAAACTTCCTTTCGGGCTGGCAAGGCAAAACGAAGTCTTGGGTTTTGTCATGACAAAACCGTAGCTTGCCTAGACACATTTTTTTATCTCGTATAGATGAGTCCTTAAAGAAATAACCTTATATTTCAATGTTCACTAACCGTTCACTATGAAATATATAAAAAAACATATATAATTATTTAGGTTTACAAAAAGTTTTCAGGAGGAGTAAAGCATGGCTAAAAAAATTAAAGATGCTGAAGGAAATACATACGTACAAAAGAAACCATTTTACAAAAAATGGTGGTTTATATTATTAGTGGTTATTGTATTAATCGCTGTATTCTCAGGTGGAGGAGATGACGACACTACTGCTACTAATTCAAATGAAGCAAGCGAGTCTTCTTCAACCGAAACAAGTGAAGCTACTGAAGAAGATAAAGCTTTCGCTGTAGGAGACGTTGTTACTGTTGGAGACATTGATTATACAGTTAACGGTGTTGAAACTACTAAATCAGTAGGACCTTCTGTTTATCCTACTGATGCTCAAGATACTTTCCTCGTTATTGACTTAACTGTTAAAAATAATGGAAATGAATCTATCATGGTTGATACTTCAAACTTTAAATTGATTGACGGAGAAAAATCTTTTGACGCTGATTCAAGTGGATCTATATCTGCTAACCAAGACGCTGAAGGAAACTCACTTGGATTTTTCTTAGAAAATATAAATCCAGATGTTGAAATGCAAGGTAAGATTGTTTTTGACGTAACTGAAGCTCAAGCAAACTCAGAAACAGCTCAATTAGGTCTTACTGACAGTATGTTCTCGTCTGATTATACTTTAGTAAATCTACGTTAAAAATTTAAAATCTAAAAAAACCACTTTTTATTAAAAAGTGGTTTTTTTGTTTTTTTATAGTAACTGACTTTAAAACCCCTTATTAAAATCAATTTAAGGTGTCTTCACGCTATTTTAACTCAACAAGCATACATGAATTAAGATATCTAATTAAAAACTCTCATGCGTCTTTTTAAGCCTTTTATTGCCTTCGGGTATGTAGGGCTTGCCCTGCACGAGCGAATAGCGAGCCTTGTACAAACTTTATTCTTTCAGCAGACAATAACTCTAAAGATGGATTAAAAGTCCTCCTACCCTCTTTATTTTCCTTTGTAGATGGAGCGTAGCGACGCTCTTTGTCTTTTGATCTTTTAAAATATCTTTTAGCTTGCGCAGCAAGGTTTCATTTTTGTTCTTGTTTGTTCTTGATTTTGTCTTTTACAGCATAGTGATAGCCTTAACTGCTGTATGTGCCACATTATTGGACAGTAAGGGAGACA
>NZ_JBGQQS010000043.1:0-3833 GCF_045528365.1 Desemzia sp. FAM 23988 | reverse complement strand
TTTACGATTATATTTAGGCGCTCAAACCTATAATTGTATGGTAACGGTCTTCCTCTTTTTTTGTCAACTTAAAAAACGATCGTCATTCGTCTTTTATTTCTACCACCGAATATTTTACACTAAGTCTAATTGATAGTCTGGTATTTGAATTTTTGAAATTTGGCGAACCCAGGCATCAAAACCCGGTTCAGTAATTAAAGTAACTTTTTCTTGAGATGCAGTATTGGCAACAATGTCTGTGTCCGCGCTATTAGATTCACTTACTGAAACTTTATCTTCTACTGTTATCTCATGCTGTTCGGGACTTTCGGTTGTATCCAATGACATTAAAAAATATGTAATGATGCTTCCAAGTACAAAACTCACTAATATACAAAAAATAAAACCAAACACTTTTTTATACTTTTTCTTAGTGTAGTTTTTCTTCATAACTTCCCCCCTATTTGATTTATTAAGGATAATCAATAGAATACTTGTTGGCTATAGTTTGAACAATGAAATTCCATTATTAGACAAAATAGCCAATGATATAAAAAGGCAATAGATAGAGAATTCCATGAAAGTATCATTAAGAGATTACTGACTTCGTATAAAGTCGAAAAATTATTACCCATAGCAGCGAAAATTCTTGATAAAAATCATTGAATACGATGACTTGCACTTATTATTCTTTTAAGTAATTTGTTGGATAAGAGTCCACGAGAAACTCTACTGATCGTTCTATTAATCTAATGAAATTGTCGCTGATACCGACATCTTCTATTGTCGCAAAAGAAAAGATGGTCGAAGACTTACTAATATGGTCTTTTAATTGCTTATATTTGTTTCCTTTTATATTTCTATTTAGATTTTTTTGCACATATTCTCTAACCCTTCTGCTTCACAACGTAAATGATAAAAATATTGGACGATTTCTTTTTCTTGTTCAATAGACTTAGCCATCTTTTTTAAACTTCTCTTCCCAACTCTTCGATCAATCAAAGAAAGAATTTTAATGATTATATGATTGGACTTTAAGGACACTTCAATAGAAGAACTAAGATATTCTTCAACAGCGTCAAAAAAATCAGATTGAGAAAAAACACCTTCAGCCATAATCATTTCATGAGCTTGTGATTGAATATCAACATTTTGTGGTCCATTGTAGACATCATAATCAATATTTTGCTGAGTCATTATCTCTTGTTCAACTTCATACATTGCATTGTCAGCAGCTAAAGTACTCATACTGAAGACTTCTTTTTTATCCACTGTAATAAAAACTCTTCCTGTTTGATCATGAGCTTTACGGTAATTGGTTACCCTAAACTGGACTTTGTCTTTTAAAGAATCGCAGATAAAACTTTCTATCTTCTTTTTTACTTTGCTCCACTTTTTTTCAGGCAATATTTTATCCTCCGTAATTTAAATCTTTTATACTATTACGAAATCTTCTTTTTGTTTTTTCTAAATTAGACTTATCTTCAGTATAATTTTTATTATCTTCTAAATAAAAATCTGCGAAGTTCTGACCTTTGTATCTTGGAACGAGATGCAAATGGAAATGAGTCAACTCGTCAAAATCTCCTCCGTTTTGAATGATAGAAATACCATCAGGAGCAAATAATATTTTTATTGCTTTAGATATAGTTGCCGCTGCTTCAGTTAAGGACTTTGCTGTATTCTCATCCAGTTCATCAAAATATCGCACATGTTTCTTAGGTAAAATCAACACATGTCCTTCATTATAAGGAGCGTGATCCAAGATGCAGCAAACAAATTCGTCTTCAAATACCACATACACTGCTTCTTTCTTATTTGCTAGATTACAACCTAAACACTCCAATTATAATTCCTCCCTTTTTTCAGTAACTTCAGAAATTGGTATAACTTCATCAACAATCAAGTCAGAGTTAGATATTTTAATTAAGCTTGTTCTTTCGTATTTTGTTTATGCATCAAACCAATAAGAAAGATTACTGATAGAATTAGGAAAATGAAACTCAAATATTTAATATTAGGCGGACTAGTAAAATAAGTTAAAACAGAATAAAGAAAACTCCAGATGACTGTGCTGAGTTTGGTCATATGATTCCAGAAACGATTTAATAATTTTTTCATTGCGGGACTCCAATCCATTGGCTTTTTAAATTTTTGTTGTAGAAAACTTCCAATTCGATTACAGCGTTTACATATTTATTATAACCTAGGCCCATTAAGAAATAAAATAACTTTTTTTATAAAATGTGTTAAAATAGAAATAGAATAAATAACGCTTACAGGGGGATGGGCTATGTTAGTACTGGTACTGCTTTTGGAGATTATAGGTCTGCTTAGCGAGTCTTGGATCTGGTCAAAAATAAATCCTAGTTTAAAAGAGTGAGTTGATGAAAGTAGAATAGCTTGAAAATTGCCTTTGTGATACAAATTCAATAGCTGAACTATAAATAAGGAGATTGATGACTTAAATGAATGAAAAAACACAGAGAGCTCTTAGAATATTGATTTGGTTAGGAATTGTTTATCTAGGAATAAATATATTTCTTATGTTGCTTACGTTTATTTCACCATTCTTACCTACTTTCTAAAAAAGATCTCCTAAAGTATATTCTACATTAGGAGATCTTTTTTATTGTTCTATTTTAGTATAAATTTTTGTCTTCTCTTCTTTTATCAATTTCATTTCGTATAAAGTATGTAATGGGAATAGCTAACCAGATTAGTCCTCCAAATGTATAAACAGCGTCAGTACTTATTTTACCATTAAATGTATTACCTGGCTCAAAGTTCTCTAAGTCAAAAGAAGAATATAAATTAATGATTCCAGTTATCAAAAATATCCATATATATGCTTTCACGTCATCATTTTTTTTAAAATAAGCGTTATGATACACACTCAAAATAATAAAAAATAACATTACTGAAAACATTATAAACAGTGTTTCAACTTCTTTTGTTTCGCCCCATTGAAGATTAAAAAATATATCCAGTATGTTATTTAGCACCAGCAAACTAACTAATAAAATAAACGAATAATACCCATATTTATATCTCATCAACTTTTGATATTCATCATACTTTTTCATCTCTATTCCTCCCAAAATAAATCATTTAACGTTACCCCAAGTACTTTACAAATATTAATACATAAGTTGATTGTGGGGTTATAGTCTCCTCTTTCAATAGCACTGATAGTTTGCCTGGTTACATCAACAGCATCTGCTAACTGCTCCTGGGACAAATCCATTTGTGTACGCGCCACCTTTAACCGAATATTTTTAGCCATATGATTGCTCCTTTTATGACAACTATATTTTACATTAAGTTAATTATAACATACAAAAATATCGAGATACATAGTAACTATTTTTTTATCCTCCTTTATATTTAGTTGGATAAATACATACTTCCCGACCAAATTTCACTTAATTATGTTATATTGAAGATAGCATTCTCAGCGCTACAAAGGACTAAACAATTTAGTCCTTTATTCAAACTAAGGAGTTACCTATAATGGAACATTTAAAACTTAAACGTATAAAAGAAGGATCTTTATATGCACTATTATTCATGGGATTTAATGCTATAAAAAACATGATTTTTGACCACAATAATGTAGTTAGTCTTTTCCAGGAAATGAGTCAAGATAAAACAGTTGGGATACCGCTTTTCATCATTACTTTAGTGAGTTCTTGGTTTTTCTTAAGTCTAATCATTGGAGTAGGTCTAATTAATGCCTACTGAACAATTGGGCTAATTTGAAATGGAGAAAAGTTCAATAGAACTAAACAGCTTTTTTTCCGATTTTTCAGTTGTCCAAAAAAAGAGCGCAAGCGATTGCGATTAATGTTATC
>NZ_JBGQQS010000042.1:0-4043 GCF_045528365.1 Desemzia sp. FAM 23988 | reverse complement strand
ATTTGTTGCAATGAAACTGGTACTATATCTTGTCTTTTCATCATCATTCCTCCAACTTGTTTACTATGAAATCAAGTATAGAGCGGAAAAGAAGATATTTGAAGATACCGTTTCATTTTGCGCTTACTTTTTATGATCCAATACCGTAAGATTCTGGAGTTACATTTCAATGATGTCTCCCAACGCACCATTAGTACGAGCGTTGGAAGTTCAAGAAATACAGTTTCAGATATCACCAAACGAGCTAAAAAGCTTGGGTTAGAACGGTTAACTGATAATATGAACAATCAATGGCTTGAAGAATTTCTTTTTCCTGAGAAACAAGCGATTGAGAAAGGCTTTTTCCCACCTAACTGGGAAAAGATTCATAAGGAATTACAGAAGAAAAATATATCATTAAAATTACTCCATATGGAGTATGATCAGCATGCGCGTGACAGCGGGAAAATCCCCTATGCTTATCGGACTTTTGCAGAAAATTATGGTAAGTATGCAAAGAAATATAAAGCAACAATGCCTATTCGCAGGAAGCCAGGTGAAGTGTTAGAAATTGACTGGGCTGGATCAACGCTATCTATTAATGATCGTTCAAATGGAGGCAAGATAACGGTATATGTATTTGTAGCAACTTTTCCCTATAGTCAGTACAGTTATGTCGAAGGTTTTTTAGATATGAAATCTGCCAACTGGTTAACCGGACATATTCATGCTTTTGAATATTTTGGTGGGACTCCAGAATCATTAGTCCCTGATAATTTAAAAACAGGCGTGACTAAGCCCTTACGTGGAGAACCAATTCTTAATGAAGCTTATCGTGAACTAGCTGATTACTATCAAACCGTTATCGTTCCCGGAAGAGTTCGGAGTCCAAAGGACAAGGCTAGTGTTGAAGGAACCGTTGGGTTCATTTCTAGACAAATTATAGCTGCTTTACGTCACTATCAATGTTTTGATCTTCGTGACTTGAATCAGCAAATATGGAAGAAACTCAATGAACTAAATCAAGAAGCCTTCCAAAAACGTCCTGGCTCAAGAAAAGAAACATTTGACGAAGAGGAGAAATCCTACCTTCACCCCTTACGTCAAAAGCGATTTAAATTGTCGGAATGGAGAACTGCAAAGGTTCAAACTAATTACCACATTCAAATCGAACGTATGTATTACTCCGTTCCTTACGAGTACATCCAAAGTGACGTTGATATTCGTCTATCAAAAGAATTAATTGAAGTATACTTCAAAGACGCTCGAATTGCATCCCACAAGCGATTATATGGAGAAGTCGGTCAGTTTTCAACACTTTCAGAGCATATGCCAGACAATCACCGTCTATTTCTGGAACACACACCTAAGAACAGTCGAGAATGGGCTCAATCCGTAGGATCAAACATGGAAGAGTTTGTGGATGTTTTACTTAATAATGGATCTGAGAAAAAAGCTTTAAATCAATTAATGAGTTTACGTAATCTTGATAAAAGACATTCAAAAGAAGAGCTGGATTTAGCTGCTCAAAACTTACTACTCGCTTCTTCTAACCCTACGGTTAGTGTTTTTAAGACAATTCTTGCACGAAATAAAAAGCGTGAGCGAGCAAAAGATGATGGTTCCTTAACTAAATTGAATACAGGTGAAAATTATGGATTTGTGCGCGGCGCAGACTACTTTGGAGGGACGAAAAAATGACAAATGAAGAAACTTTACGTAAATTGACAGCAATGAACATGAGTGCAATGGCAGATTCATACAAAGAGCAAATGAATAATAATGACTATCAGGATATGACGTTTGAAGAACGCTTCAACTTACTCGTAGATCATGAACATTCTCGTCGTCAGTCAAACAAACTTCAGCGATTGATTCATCAAGCCCAGTTCAATGAACCGACCGCATCTATTGAAGATATCGAATATCATCCTGATCGCCATCTGGATAAACACCTTATTCTTGAACTAGCTGCAGGTAACTATATTGAAAAACATTTAAATATCATATTAATGGGAGCCTCTGGAAATGGAAAAACATGGTTATCGAATGCCTTTGGCATTCAAGCTTGCCGACAACAGTATAAAGTAAAATATGTTCGTCTGCCAGAATTATTAGATGAGTTTATTTCAGCAAGAAATGAAGCAGATGGAAGTTTCCGTCGACTGATTAAGAAGTATAAGAAAGTTGATTTACTTATCATTGACGAATGGTTACTAACATCCTTACCCGAAGAACATACCTTAGCTTTATTTGAGATTATCGAATCTCGATTGAAAACGACTTCTACCATCTTCTGTTCACAGACTGCACCTGAAGGATGGTATGAAAAACTCGGTGAAGCTCTCGTAGCCGATGCGATTCTTGACCGCATCGTGCATGATTCTTATAGTATTCTAATTGACGGTGAGGTTTCTATGCGTGAAAGACATGGATTGAGGGCAGCAAAATGATTCCTTCAGAAGTAGAAGATAGAATTGCGCGCTACTATTTCCAGCGTTATTTGCCTGACAAGATTATGCTGGAACTTGAAGAAAAGTTACTCCCTTTCTATTTAGAAGATGAGGAACCATCGGCAGAAGATATGGTGAAATTAGCACTAACTATTATAGATAATGCTTTAGAGAAATAAAACTTTGGTCACTGATATGCAATATATTAGTGGCCTTTTCTTCCGCATTGATTGGCTCCATGTCCCGCACTCACTGGCTCTAAACTCCGCACAGGCGGCTCAATCTGTCCGCAATACTCATCTTATAGGCTTTTTATTCTGTATTAAAAACGAGATAGCGTAATACATGGTTTATACATCCGGAATGATGATAAAAATTGGAATTTTATTTAATTTCTATCATCACTTTTTTATTGCGACTCTTAATCCTCTGATTGAATTTAAGCTTTTTTGTAATATTCTATACGATTCTGGATGTTTAAAATAAAAATTATATTTTCTATATATCGTATATCCATTATTTATAATTATGGAATTAATATTTTTCAAAAGCATATAAATTTTACTTCGATTTTTAAAATTCATTTTTGTACAATAGATAATACACTGACCTAGAAGATGATTAATTCTCGTATTAAGAGCATTCTTCATATCTACAGTGCTTTCTTCTAAATGACTATTAAATTCTATCGTTTTTTCAATAACTTTGATTAAGGATTTAATACGTTTTTCATAATTTAACGATGTAATAGTAGAATTTAACCTTATTCTTCGATAGAACAACTTATCTTTAATACATTTAACTTTTTTACTTTTCATTAAAAGTTGATAACTAAATAATTCATCTTCATGTATAATTCCTTCTAGAAAAAAAATATTGTTTTCTAATAGCATTTTTTTATTTATGAATTGCAAACAAGGCGAAGCATAAAAATCTTTATTTTTTGCCATTTCTATAAATAGATCTTGACCTTTTAAAATTTTGTCATAATCTTTACTTCTTTCATAGTTCATGTCTTCAATCTTTTTACTATCTATAGATTTATCAAAAAAAGATTTCCCTTCAAATAAAACTAATTCTAAATCTTCTTTAATTGCCAGTTCATATAAGTATTCCATTGCTAAGTCAGGTATTAAATCGTCACTATCCAAAAAATAAATGTACTCACCTTTTGCGTATCCAATCCCTCTATTTCGAGCCTTACTTTGTCCAGCATTTTCTTGATAATAACCTAGTATATTTTCATAAGACTCTGTATACTTTTCAATAATCTCGCTCGATTGATCTGTAGAACCGTCATCGATAAGAATTAATTCAATGTCTGAAAAATTTTTTTGAGAGATAACACTTTCAATACAGTCTTCAAGATAATTTTCAACATTATAAACTGGTACAATAATAGAAATTTTTATATTCTCCATATTTTAATTATCCTCCTCTCTTTGTGTATTTAATTGTTTTTCCGTTTAGACAACTTTTTATAATTAATGCCTACTGAACAATTGGGCTAATTTGAAATGGAGAAAAGTTCAATAGAACTAAACAGCTTTTTTTCCGATTTTTCAGTTGTCCAAAAAAAGAGCGCAAGCGATTGCGATTAATGTTATCTAC
>NZ_JBGQQS010000041.1:0-4165 GCF_045528365.1 Desemzia sp. FAM 23988 | reverse complement strand
GAAATGAACTTTTCTTTTCTTCCGTTAGGAAGGAATCTAATCGATTTGTAAAAAAGAAAGAAACATTTCAGTTTCGCCTAATTTTTTGATAAAAATGTCCCTGTATAAAAATCTATGAATGATTCAGGAAAAGTATTAAACGTTAAATAAATAATTAATGATTCCAAAGCTGCTCGAGCATTTGCTTTTTTTGCAAGACCAATAGGCAGTCCTATGACAAATAAAAGTTCCATATGATCAAAAACAACCCAAGCTCCACCTTCTAATACTTCCCAAACTCTAGTCCATACTGTTCCTTCTGCTGCTAGACTTCCAATGATAAGCTCGTTCGTAGCTAACGTTGAGAGGGCTATCATTATTCCAGCAAACGCAAACAGTAATACAGGAGTAAACATTGCTCCACCAAATCGCTGTAATTTTTCCATCATGGTTTTTTATCTCCTTTTCTTTTCATTGATACAATTATTTTATACCATTATAAAAGCGCTTTCTCAACAGGGTTTAAAAACAAAGGGAAGCAATCTCCAACTATGGAAATGTTACCATTAATTGGGAAGCTTCCCTGTTTTGCTTATGCTATTATTTTTCTACTTTTATAATAAGTTTTCATATGTTATGTATTCTCGATATAACATATCTAATACTATATTTACCGTTACAAAAGTCTTTTTCGAAGTATTTTCGCGATGTTTATCATAAATTTCAGAGCTTTGAAAATACAAGTTATAATCTGTTTTAGAAGCTAAATCATTGTTTTTAAATTCTGTAATAGATAAAATAGGAATTTTGTTTAAAGATAATAATTTTGTAATTTCAGACAATCCTGTCCCATCTCCACTTTTCGATAGAATAATCACTAAATCATTTGAAGTCATTTCAGATAGCAACAATTTTAATTCTGTTTTAGATTGAAGCATCATACTATTTTTACCACTTAATATAAAACTTCGGTTCAAGTCATTTAATGCGTTTAATTGTGCCCATCCAGTCCCATAACTATATACTCTTTTAGAGTGATAAATCTTTTCAACAATCATTTTTACATCTGTTTGTTTAAATAACTTATAAGTCGTTTCTATATCATTTTTTAATTTTCCGATCATATCATCATGAGGATCACTGTGTATTTCACTACTTTGCTTAATACTGTATTTGAATTGCACAAATCCACTAAAACCTAATTTTTGTGTTAATCTAAGAATTGTAGATTTTGAAGTATGACAGACTTCAGCTAGTTTAGTGATACTGATATTTTGAGTTTCTTTTTTATTTTGTAATATATAGGAAACAATAGAAAGTTCATTTTCATTAAGTTGATCATAATTTTTATTAATAATAGCTTCAAGCTCCATATGTTTATTCATCCTCTTTCCAATATATTGTTTTATAATGGCACGATATCTATTACGAATAGTATATTACAAAACAACAATGCCAATTAAGCTCCTAAAGTAGCAATTTAATTGCTACTTTAAGGAGCTTAATTGATATCACTTAATTATAGTTTCAGTTATTGCAACCTTTTCCTGCAACAAGCCCAATTCCATAAAATTCTGTGAAAATTGACGGCTCAATTTGCGGTACAATGGAAAAATTTCTTTATACACAGCACTTTCGATTTCGTTTGGCTTATGCTGATGTTCAGAGCCGATCATTGATTTAACAACTTTTAAATCAGCAATCATCCCCGCACTCTTCAACCCTATCACTACGGCTCCTAAACAAGAGCTTTCATAACTTTCCGGCATAAAAACATCTTGCTGTACCACATCCGTTAAAAGTTGACGCCACACAGGAGACTGAGAGAACCCACCAGTCGCAATAATTTTATCCGGTCGGCCAGCTTGCTCGGTGATTTCATGTAATACATCGTAAATATTTAAACAAATTCCTTCCAATACTGCTCTTAAGAAATGCTTTTGCTTATGCATCAGATGAATCCCAAAAAACGATCCTCTAGCTTCTCCTTGCCATAACGGAGCGCGTTCGCCGTTTAAATAGGGGTGAAACAATAACCCGTTAGAACCAGCTGGAACAGAAGCAATCAGCTCCATCATATCACTGTATTCATCTGTATTTTCCTCTAAAAAAGCTGGATTAAAAAATTGATTTTTAGCCCAATCCATCACAACACCGCCATTGTTTATCGCTCCACCGACTACGTAGTGATTTTCATCCAGCACATAGCAAAAAGTTCGTTCATCTGTATCCAAATAAGGTTTTTCCGTCACCATTCTTACAGCTGCACTTGTGCCAATAGTGATAGCCACATTTTTTGGCTCAATTGCTCCAACACCTAAATTAGACAGGCAACCATCACTGCCTCCAAGCACAAATGGTGTTTGAGGATTCAGCCCAAGTTCCTGAGCAATTTCTTCTTTCATTCCACTTACCTGAGTAGTTGGAGTGACGGCGAGAGGCAGTTGTTCTGCTGTAATTCCGGCTTCTTTCAGCGCCATTGTATCCCATGATAAATCATGGATATTAAATAGACCCGTACTCGAGGCAACTGAATAATCAACCACATATTTGCCAAATAATTGATAAAAAACATACTCTTTTACTCCAATAAATTTAACAGCCTGTTGAAACACTTCTGGTTGTTGTTCTTTAAACCATATAATCTTGCATAAAGGAGACATAGGATGAATCGGTGTTCCGGTGCGTTGGTAAATATCTGATCCATTTCCTAATTTCAGCTCTTCAGCACAACGGTTAGCTCGGTTGTCTGCCCAAGTGATACTTCGAGTAAGAGGCTGATCGTTACCATCCATTAAAATCAAACTATGCATCGCACTTGAAAAGCTGACATTCACAATTTGTTCTGCAGGTATTTTACTGCTTACAATAACTTGTTTGATAGTACTCAATACTGCTTGATAGATAGCGCTTAATTCTTGTTCCGCAAATTCTGGTTTTTCCTTGATCAGCGGATAAAATTCATAAGCCGAATCCATTACCAGTCCATTTGCATGAAAAAGGACTGCTTTGGTACTGGTTGTCCCAATATCTACTCCAATCACATATTGACTCAAATCCACACTTCCTTTTTACTTTTTAATAACAGCATGTCCGCCAAATTCATTTCGTAATGCTGAAACAACTTTTCCAGCATATGTATCTTCTTGCATTGAACGATATCTCATCATCAGAGACATGGAAATCACCGGTGTCGGAACTTTCAACTCTAGACCTGTTTCAACTGTCCATTGTCCTTCACCAGAAGATTGCATAGCACCAGTCATTTCATCTAAATGACCATCTTTTTGGAAAGCTTGTTCTGCTAATTCCATTAACCAGCTGCGGATAACTGAACCATTGTTCCATACTTTTGCTACGTCCGCATTATCAAAATCAAAATCACTTTTTTCAACGAGTTCAAAACCTTCACCCATTGCTTGCATCATACCATATTCAACGCCGTTATGGACCATTTTCAAAAAGTGTCCGCTGCCTGATTTTCCAGTATACAAGTACCCATCTTCTACACAAATTTGTTGAATCACTGGCTCAATATAGCGAAAGGCTTCCTCATTTCCACCGATCATCATACAAGCTCCATTACGAGCTCCACTGGTTCCGCCAGATGTCCCTAAATCCATAAAATGCAGCCCTTTTTCTGCTGCGAGTTCTGCATGACGAATCGAATCTTTGTAATTCGAATTCCCGCCATCAATCAGAATATCTCCTTCTACCAGCAACTCCATTAATTGAATCAATACTGATTCTAATGGTTTTCCTGCTGGTACCATCATCCATATCACTTTGCGTTCCGTTTCTTTTGCCGTCAATTCTTTCAAGGTAGGAACAGTTTTTATCCCTGCATCCTCTGCTTGTTTGCGACTTGCTTCCATCACATCGTATCCTGTAACTTGGTGTCCTTTATCCAATAAATTTAAAGCGAGTTGGTAACCCATCTTTCCTAAACCGATTAATCCTATTTCCATCCGTCTCTCCACTCCCTATCTTTTTTTACTAGTCTATTATAACCAAAAAGAGCGAGAAAAGGAAATCACCTTTTCTCGCGTTTGTGTCAAATTTTTCTCGAGCGTCCTATTACTCCGCTAGTTTAGGCACTCTATTTTTGTACACTTGTCAGCTACCGCACGGCTCCGCCGCTTGCTGGCCCATCTTTTGGAAGAACGTTCCTAAAACCAGGAACCTT
>NZ_JBGQQS010000040.1:0-6579 GCF_045528365.1 Desemzia sp. FAM 23988 | reverse complement strand
CTCATTTCAGTAAAAGTGCAAGGTTTTGTTTAACATCCTATAAAAACCCTTGCATCTATTATATCAATCATTAGTTGTAAAAGGCAGCAGAATAAGCATAGTTTATTATTCAGTAGACATTAATTAAACAAAGCCTATTTTATCTTTGCTATACTAAAAGTAACAGATCATTTTAAATTTTTTTACTTATTTTATCAGGAGGTAGTCTATGGAGACAGATAATAAGCTAGTGAAAAGTTTTTCAGAAACGATTTTTAATGATAGTACAAAAGATGTGAGCGTTGACATGATTGAAGCTTCATTTGATACCCTTTTTGAATCTGAAATCATTAAAGGCATACCAATAGTTAATGCAATTATGGCGATAGGTAAGACTGGGATTATGCTTAAAAATCGTAATCTTATTCGTCAAACTTTACAATTCATGCATGAATTAAACAATGGAACTATAATAAATGAAAAAAAAGAAAAGTTTGTTGAGCGTATAAAAAATGGTGATAAAAAATCTCAAAAAGAAGTTGAACGGATTATGTTGATTTTAGAATCGACGATAGATATTGAAAAGTCAACTATCTTAGCAAAGTTTGTAGTGGCTTATATTAATGAACAATTAAGTTATACGGAATTCCAAGAGTTAACAGATACTTTGAGCCGATCCTATTTGTCAGATACGGAAATGCTTCTAAAAATTTACAACGGTCAAATTAAAGACACCGCATCCCAAGAGTTATACCGTATTGAACGATTAGCAGGGCTGGGATTTATTAATAAGATGCCCTACACAGTTGTTGTTGGCAGAGAATATGCTCGGCAAGAATCTTATTTGGAAATATCTTATATTGGAAAAGTTTTTTGTGAAATTGGACGTCCAAATATTCCAGTTATTTAAGCTCTAATTCCTCAAATATTTCTTGAGGCGGTTTTTCATCAGTAATCGGCAACGTACTTTTTTCTTTAATCATATTAAGTAATGAAGTTTCCTCTGATATATTAGTGCTACATCCAGAAACAATTCTAACAAATACTATATAAAATATTTTATTATAGTTACTATCATCTCCCTAATATTATTTATACTAATACATGAAATTAGATAAAGTCATATATTGTAAAACAAGAGCTCTAACACTTTTCATTATAGTGTTAGAGCTCTTGTTTAGTTAATTTATACGATTTTCAGCGATTTTATAGACGGTTTCTTTATCTCTTTTTCCAATAACAACAACTTGAATCACTTCAAATTTACCATGCACTTCTCTAAAAATAACGCGAAGTCCCATTTTTTTATTTTTCATTTTATTACACTGAGCTAAAGCGCCATGTAACGGTTGACCCGCGTCCATACCACGTAATTTAATACGATTAAGAGCTTTATCGACAAAAACCTTTTGGCTTCCGTCAAGCTTATCATAATCATCTTTTGAGTATTCTGTCCATTCAATTTGGTACAAATCTTACTCCCACCCATCTTCTTCGTCGATAGTAGGTTCTTCAGTTGCTATTGATCCACGGACTTCACTATCAGAAAAAGTAGCTACTTTTTCATTCAGTAATCTTTTTTCAGCTATTAAATCAGCAATTTGATCATATAAACCGTCAACTTCTTTATTTAATGTTTCATATTGTTTTTGTGTCAACATAACTCCAGCTACTTTTTCTCGATTAAAGACATAAACCCCAGCAGCTTCCTTATCAGCTTTTTGAAAGACCTCCATAGGAGACCTTTTTACTTCGGAAATAGAAGATGTTGGAATATCTAATATTTTCATGGCCATATAAATCCTCTCCTTTACTTAGATCTATTATAAGTCTTTTAAAAAACTTTTTAAAGTCTTTTTGCTCCTTTTTTAAAATTTAGTGGTAGAAAAAATAAAGAAAAGAGGATCACTTATGTTGAAGTGTTCCTCTTTTCTTTATATAAAGTTAATTTAGTTGAGTTTTTAGGGCAACAATTGCATTTTCGATAATTTCTTGTTGAGTAGCCTGAATTAGAAATTTTGTTTCTAGACACTCTTTCATTTCTTCGACAAGTACTAAAATAGAGTTATTAATTGGCACATAAACATCTACTAATGGCATGATATTCACCTCCTGTCTGTTATAAGTAATAACGAATAAGAGGTGAAAAGTGTTACCTAGACTTCTTTCAATACATGAAATTGCTTATAATCGTGTATCGTGAGCTTTAACTTATCAAGGTTTATTTTTCCAAAAAAAAATTAGTAAAGTACAGTCTCTGCAAGGTTAAAACCACTATTTTTTCTTTCTAGTTTTAAAAAATTCAATTTCATTACTCATCTGTAAAATCTATTGAACTCAGTATGCTTTCAAAAGCATTGCTATAATCTTTATCTGAATGTACTAAAGTTGACATCTGAAAGGCCATTATTCCATCATAATGATCGAAAATAACTAAAGAATTTTCAAACTCCTGGTCAGTCATTATACTGTTAAAATCGTACTGATATGCTATTGTACCTGCTACAGTTATTTCTGACTCAGCAATTAAATCGTATGATTCAGATTCTGAAGCAACGCCTTCTATAAAATTCTCTCTTGTTTCATCATTGGAAAGAGTATCATCTAAATATATATAAGAAACCAATAGCATTGCTTCTTCAGGATAATAATATTTCAAGTTTTCATCAGATATTTCTTCGGTCCAATTTTCAGGAATTGAATACTCAAGGTTACTCATAGAATATAATTTTATTTTTTCATCTGAAGAACTAGTCTCATTCTTTGAAGTTATCTCTTCAGCCTCACCTTCCTTTACTCTATTAAGTTCAAAATCCCCAATTGACGAAGAATTCATTAATGAAGTTCCAATTATTGAATTTTCATTTTTAAAATAACCTTCAATAGAAACGTCAAAAAGATCCGCAAGACCCTCAAAACTCCCCATACTTTCATTTGCTAATTCATTGAACTCAATTCTAAATTTTTCGTTTTCTGTATCTTCTAATTCAGTTATTATGTATCCCTGAGTTGATAAATGTTTACCGGACTCTGATGTTATAATTATTTCGTCTTCCGTTATTTCCCAATAGTTTAATTCATCACGACCATCATTTAATTCCCATTTCCCCAATATTTTTTCTTCTGGCGATTGGCTACAAGCTGTTAATCCAAGTAAAAAAAATACGGACATAGTAAATCCTAATAATTTATTCAAAAAATCTCCTCCTATTTTTATTTCGATAAACTAACATGAAATTATTTATCTTTGGTTAGCAATTTTAAGGCTGTCTTTCTTATTTTATTTTTTCACTCATAGCTCCACTTCTGAATGAGTTATTATAAACTAGTATATAATATTGGTATTACATTTGTATGATAATTTTTATTGATATCAAGTTCCTTACATTTTTTTAACACATGAAATTAGATAGTTTCATGTATCATAACTATAGATAAAGTGAATGAGAAATGAGGCTATTTAAATGATAAAAATAATTGACAATCAGAAACTCAAATTACATTACAAAGAGGGATTTGGATCATGGACTTATCACCTTAGACCACCAGGAACAGCTGATAATAAAGGGAGATGGGGACATTTAAAAGTATCTGGTACAATTGACGATTTTGAAGTGAAAAACATTTATTTGGCTCCAAGGAAAGATGAAGATAAGATCATCTCAATCAATAAGGAAATTAGAGACGCGATAGGGAAAAGCGGTGGCGATATAGTAACGGTAATGTTATATTTGCATGATTAATTTACTCAATAAATCCAATCTTCTCTTTTTAGATATGAAACTTACGCTATGATGGGCTTAAAGATTTGGGTAAGTTCTATATTTGATAGAATTTATTTTTATATCGCACACGATGTTTTCCGGAATCTCTTATATAAATTAGTTTATACGATTTTATAGACACTCTTTTATTTCTTCAACAAGTACTAAAATAGAGTTATTAATTGGTACATAAACGTCTAGTGAGGGCATGATATTCACCTCTTATCTGTTATAAGTAATAATGAATAGGAGGTGAATAGTGTAAAATGACTCCTATAGAGTGGACTCTGAAAAATAGATCTCTATAAGGTCCATTTTATTTTGTCCCAGCCTCTTTTGTGGTTAAATTTAAGTTAAATCATTTCAAGTAAATCATTCATGGATTCACTCATTGTAGGGTGAGTATAAATACCGTCTCGTAAACTCTTATATGAAATATTTTCATTAATTGCTAATGCAATTAAGTTGATCATTTCGTGAGCTTCGTAGCTGAAGAAGCTTGCGCCTAATATAAGGTCAGTCTCTGGATCAACTAATATTTTCAAAAAGCCGCTTGTTTCACGCAATACTTGAGCTTTAGGAACAGCAGCAACGGGCATCTTAGCAACTTTATAATTTTTACCAGCTTCAGTTGCTTCTTTTTCATTAAAGCCTACCCGTGCAAATGTTGGATCCACAAATGTTGCTGTAGGATAAACACGACGCGTTTCTAAATTATAGTTGGATTCTTCTCCTAGCAATTGAGGCAAAACAATACGGTAGTCATCCAAAGAAATATAAGTGAATTGTGGTCCACCTTTAACGTCGCCCACTGCCCAAATGTGTTCAACAGAAGATTGCAAGTGCTTGTTTACCTTGATTTCTCCACGAGCGCCGAGCGCCACGCCAGCCTTTTCAATATCTAATTTATTTGTGTTAGGAATACGGCCAGTAGCAACTAAAATTTCATTTAATTCAGCAGATTTTTCTTCGCCGTTTTGTTCAAATGTTAAACGTACACCATTATCCGTATCTTGAACACGTTTAGCTTGAGCGTTAAATTCAATAGTTACCCCTAATTCTTCTAATCTTTCCAAAATAGCTGCTGCGTCATCCTTATCTTCACGTGGCAATAATGAGTCATTGAATTGATAAACGGTTACTTCAGAACCAAATTCAGCAAAATAAGAAGCGAATTCTAATCCAATTGGACCAGCTCCGATAATACCTAGTTTTTTTGGCAGATTTGTTAGCTCTAAAATTTCTTCACTTGTGTGGATGTGTGGACTGTTTTGCTTGTTTTCAAAATCTGGAATAACAGCCGTAGATCCAGTTCCAATAATGATATTAGCAGCCGTAACTTGTAGCGTTTCTGTATCTGTATCCACTAACAAAGTATGGTCATCTTTGAAGTGAGCAAAACCGTCTAAGACTGTTACGTTATCTAAATCAGCAATTTTATGGTAGTTTTTTTTATTTAATTTGGTTACTAATTCAGTTTTATAGTCCATGGCTTGTTTGAAAAACTGGTTGTTAATCTCAGGATTTCGCTCAATGCCAAATTCTGATAATTGATCAATAATTTTTGCACTATGTGTCAACGATTTAGTCGGTAAGCATCCCACATTAATACAAGTTCCACCATACATTTTAGCTGATTTTTCAATCACAGTGACGGTTTTTCCTTTTTTAGCTAAAGCACCTGCTAATGTTTTTCCTGCTTTACCAAATCCAATAATGGCTACGTCTGTAGTGTACTCATTCATATTTTAGTGCCCCTCTCATTTTGTATTGCATATAATTTTACTTCCATATCTTTTAATGTAATAGTTGCTAGTTTTGCTACTGCATCTTTATTCAGCTCATCATAAAGATCATCCATAGCTTCTGACATACCAGACGAAATCATACATTGTTCATTGATATAACCTGAATGCCAAGTATTTTGGATAATTGGGATCTTTATCGCCTCATAAACATTTTTTAAAGTGATAGCTTCTAAATTATCGGTTAGAAAGTATCCGCCATGCACACCTTTTTTTGTTTGAACTAATCCTTTTTTTCGGCATTTTGCCAGAACTCTGCGAACACGAACTGGATTCGTACAAATGTTCTCAGCTAATGCTTCACTGGTAAAAATTGAATTGTTATGACCTAAATAGACCAACCCATGTACTGCAATCGTAAATTCACTCAAAATTATTCACCTTCTTTAAAAAGTAACTTTTAAAGTTACTTTATCTAAATTAAGTATACACCTAAAAGTTATCCAAATCTACAAAGTCTGTTACTTTTAAGCAATTATTTTAATATCTCCTTAGACGAATTGATTAAAGGAGATGACGATAAGATGAAAAGAGAAGTAACTATTGCTAAGATGAATCAATTAATGTTGGTTATTATAGGATCATTTGTTTTAACCCTCATTACTGCATCCTTATTTAAATACTGGGGCGATTTTTCTTTGATTTTGCCAGTTACTTTTATAGTAATCATGGTCAATGCTGCTATTAAACTTCAAAAGATCCAAGATAAAGAAAATCTAAAAACCTATAAAAAAATCTTAGATTATATGGACAATAGAGAAGTAAGAAATGATCCGAAAACACAAAACAGGAAGAGAATGAACTTAGAAAAATCTAGCTTGGCGATAGTAGGAGCTCTTATTGAGTTTTTCTTAATGTATGGCGTACTGTCGGTTTTCTAAATCATCTTAATACATGAAATTACATAATGTCTACTGAATAATAAACTATGCTTATTCTGCTGCCTTTTACAACTAATGATTGATATAATAGATGCAAGGGTTTTTATAGGATGTTAAACAAAACCTTGCACTTTTACTGAAATGAGGACA
>NZ_JBGQQS010000039.1:0-11508 GCF_045528365.1 Desemzia sp. FAM 23988 | reverse complement strand
CAGTTGGTGCAAAGAATGGGACGATTCCATTATATGCCTCTCATTCATCGGCAATAGGACAATTAATCAAAAGTTTTCGTTAATTCCTGTCTTTTGGGAGAAGGTTCCTGGTTTTAGGAACGTTCTTTCAAAAGATGGGCCAGCAAGCGGCGGAGCCGTGCGGTAGCTGACAAGTGTACAAAAGTAGAGTGCCTAAACTAGCACAGTAATGGGACGCCCGAGAAAAACTTGACACATACTTCTTACCAACACTATTTGACAAAGAACCTTCTTTATTCTATAATTTAGTTGATTAACACATATGGACATAAGGAAAATAAGCTTTTGTTTTTATCCCATTAGGAAGGAGGCCTGAGTATTTTGAATGTTCCTTAATGGTTAATAAGTTACTAACTCTTTGCGTAATCACGAACAATTTGTCATAAGAATAATTATAGAGAAGTAAAATTAGAACGAACAGTAATTATCTATAATAAAAGGAGAATGAAAATGATTTTGCCAATTTTTAAATTGCTTTCTTGGATTGTTTTTCCTTTCTTTGCTTATTTTGTTTTAAAAAGATTATCTGAGATTCGAGATATATTAATTAAAATGTATGAGAAAAATGAAGGAAATGAAAATCATCTTTAAAAAAGTGATAACTTTTATTTTGGGGTGCTTTTTTTATGTTGAGAAGAGAGAATTACTACGTACTTTCTTTCTACTTAATAAACCAAGATAAATGTACCAATAGTAAACAAGTTTCCACGATTAACTCAAATTATACCAATGACATCTATTAAGAATTCATAACTAATAAACTTTAGTAAAGAATCATGCTCTTCTTTATAAATAAATTATGCTTTTCAAAATCATTGCACTCGGAAATGAAAGCGTGTTCAAAAAAGGAAGAGCCCTTAGTTCAATATTAATTATTCCTACTCGCTAATTATGCCTCCCAGACTTTTATAAGAATTTATTAGATTTTAATAGTGTGATTACTTCATAAAAGCTTTCTCCTAAAGAGATGAACCTCATTATTATGAGAGTCATACAAAAATGCTAGTGGTCGTTAAAAAAAACTAATGAAAAAGGAGATATCAGTAATGAAAACAAAGTTAAAGTTAATTATTATTTCATTTTTTTCTATAGTCACGATGAGTCTCACGCCAATACCAGTCATGGGCGCAGAGATTGATTCTCCAGAACTGTCTCAAGAATTAGTGGGGACAGAAGAATTCGATATTAGAGACGACTTTTATTCAGAAGTTATCGAAACAGAAAAAGGAACATTAACCATTACAGTTGAAGATACAGAAGATCAATTAATAGCCCCTTTTGCTACGTGGCCAAATGGATCGTATAGCAAAAAAGTCAGTGCTAACTTTACGGGTACGCAAGGAGCAAGCTGGTTTGGAACAATGACTGCAACATTTAGAGTAAACCTTAGTCCCTATAATGCTAATATTCTTGGGGTATCAAATGGAGAATTTAATGCATCGGTAATTAGTCCAACTGGAGAAAAGTATTATGAAGTACTTACTCCACATGTAACCGGAAATAGTCGGTACGCTGAAGCAAGATACCGTGAAAAATATAACATTGCGGGGTTTGGCCAACATGATATGTGCTTGTATCTTCAATTAAGAGGAGATGGACATGCTAGAGCATTCATGCGAGGGATTTGGTAATTAATCCAATAAAGCCTCATATTCGTTAGTTGTCATAATCAATTTAGAAAATTACAAAGTAATATATGAATTTCATTCTATAGAAGGTTCATCATCTCTTAAGGAGAGACTTTTTTATGTATTAAATAATCGCAATCACTTTAATGAAACAAACATAGTAAGCTATATGTTCATCACTTGTAAATTGATGAATTGTCATAAAAATCTATCGTATTATCTAGAAAGAAATTTTGGTAAATACTTTTGCGTCTTTATCCCTAATCTCTTTGAAGAATAATAAGTATATAACTTCTTTTTAGCCTATACCATTAAGAAGTGATTAGTGATTCGAACAAGCGTTTCATTCAGTGCTCTACTTAACAACTCTGGCTACCAAGGGAACGGAATTTTGTACTTAATTTCACTAGTGTTGCATTAAAATTTTATTGTTTCCATGGCATAAGAAAACCTCGAGCTCACGCTCGAGGTTTTCTTATGTAACCGCTTTATCTTTTGGGTTATTGGGTCTATCTGAAGGAGAAGTAAAGGCTGCCTCAAATCCTATCGAAAACGTCAACACTCATACTTTGATACACTTAATCCTGTTGCACCACAAGTAGTATTTAATTATGGACATACTTACGTTGCAACAAGTAACCCATGGCCTATGGCTCGGGTAATTTCAAAATAATAACTAATAAGTTTCATCAATAAAAAGAGAGTTGGTTGGTTTATGAGAAAGCCACATATTGCTTTTATTTTATTATTCTTTCTATTACTTCAACATTTCACTTCAATTTTTATTCTTAGATATCAAGTGCTATTCGAAGCAGAAAAAGCAGAACATGAAGAAATTGTCTTTCAGTCGTGGAACGCAGCAACAAGTGGAAATAGAATTATTTCCGAGTTGGATAATTGGTATAACGAAGAGGAATTCTCCATGCTTTTCTTTCCATATTTTGATGACCGTATAGGAGTGTATGGTAAATTAGAAGCTGATTATCTTGTTGATGAAAAAATATCAGATGAGGCTCTGCAACAATTTAATCGAGGATTTGAAGAGGGCGTACCAAGCGTATTGGTAGAGAAAAACTCTGATTGGGTTTACCGTATTAATAATGAAAACAGTACACTAACTATTAATAATGAAGTATTTAATGTTGTTGGCCTTTTTGAAACGACTATAGAAGATTCTTCGCAGCAAGTTGATTCAGAAGTCAATCTCATTCACACGTTTACTCCATTAAATCTGTCAGCTGGTGAATACGAAGTATATGGAGTGGATCAAGAAAGTATTGGTCCACTATTTAGTGAATTTGTGGCGCAAGGGAATGAAATTGCAATAAATGCTGAACTAGATAAACAATCTAGTTTATTTTTCAATCTTATAAACGATAGCTTCTTACAGCCAATGTTAATCATCTTAGGTATTGCTTTTTTCAATTTATTTATTATTCTATTTCACTAGTGTTGCATAAAACTATATCCTTACCGAATTTCAGTATTGTTAATTAAATCACAAGACGTTTTCGTTTAATATTAAAAAAAAGTCAAATGCTGGCACAGAGGCTGCTGAAAAACTAGCAGTCTAAAATTATCATGTACAAACACAAAAAAATAATCAGTGATTTCTGAATTTTTACGTAAACGTAAACAGTTATCACTGATTATTTTTGTCTATTTTCTTCATTTTTTCTTGTTTTTTCTTCTTTCAGCTTTATAATTCGCTTCATATTCACTACAAAGAGCGTGGTGGCCCCTTGTAATTTCATGCCAAATAAACCGGTTAAATGCGCTTTTTTATAACCGTGTCTATTTTTTAATTCATTATTTTTTGCCTCTATTTTATATCTGTTTTTTGAACGTTCTTTAAAATAGTCGCTTTCTTCAAAGGCTAATTGTTGTGTATGTTCTCTATTTTTTATAGTGACAGAGTATGTTTTTGTTTTAGTGTTGTTATAGCAAGTATCTTTTAATGGGCATTGTTTACATTTTTCGACATCAAAGATAAAAAAACACTTTAATTATTCTACAAAATATATCAATTCCATAAAAGGAGAAATGAACAACCAAATAAATAAATTGGAGTTTAAATCAATTCAAAATCTCATTAAAATTTCTAATGAGAAAAATGTATCAGATCAAACGCGGTTTTCTAAGCAAATTCATAAGTTTCCATAACGCGAAACCTAAATGTACGTTGACTTGGAATCGAAACTATAGTTATATTAAATTATATTTTGTTTGTCCTTTGAGAATTAAATAGTTTACAAGTTTATAGTTCTTGTTAAAAAAACTTAGTCGGTCGGCTTCCCATTGCAAAATGCATAGATCAGCCTACGGACTATTGCTAATAGAAATTAGCTGCTACGCTGTGATAAGTATATCGTCAAGTTGCAACTTGATAAGATCAGCTATGCTCATGCAATGACATTATCAAAAAAAAATTGATAACGGAGCGCGAGTGTGAGACGCCATGATTTTTAATTAAGAATAAATTAATTAGAAGAGCGGATGAAGAGAGCTTTTATATTGAATGGGATTGATTTGTTTCTTATTTTTTTAGTTTACATAATATATATTATACAAAGTAGTTGACAGAGATAATAACTGGTTAAAACTTAAAAATTATCCTCTTTTATCCTGTTTTCTTTCTCTTGAGCTGTTTTTTGATTCCAACTTAAGAAAATTTTTTTTCTTTCTTTATTATAGTTCGATTCACTTGTTGACTGAACTTTATCTCACTGATTGTTTTTGTTTGAGTTCTTAGAAATTTATCTTTCAACTCATTACAGGTTGTAACTATTTACTTCAAATAGTTATGATTTCATTTTGCTGTACTAAAAACTCTTTTAATCCATATATTAGTTTCTCAGCACGTTTCTAAGCTCATTTCAGTTTAGTTTGCTGCCGTCTGTCCGTAAATGTTTTTTAACGACAAACATCCTGATGACTGATTTTTTATCAGCCTTCAGGATGTTTGATTGATTTACAGCTTATTTAGTTAAAGCTTCTGTTAATTGTGGAACCACTTGTTTCTTACGTGATACGACACCTTTTAAGACTGCTTTGTTGTTTTCTAGTTTTACGTTAAAGGCTTCTTCAACAGCTGCAATCGGATTACCGATAGCCAAAACCACTGAATCACTATCTAAGATATTTGTGACAACTAAAATAAATAAATCATAACCGTTATCTAAATTGGCTTGTTGGATAGCTTCTTCTAATTGAGCTTGTTTAGAAAAGACATCTTCTACATCAACCACATTGATTTGTGCAATACGGACGTTTTTGTCGCCCATTGGGAAACTTTTTGCATCCATATCAATCAATTCTTCAGCCTTTTTGTCGCTCATGTTTGTTCCAGCTTTCAACATGTCTAAACCATATACATCTAAATCGACTTCAGCAATAGCTGCAAGTTCTTTTGCTGCTGCCTCATCTTCAGCTGTAGACGTTGGTGATTTAAACAATAATGTATCTGAAACAATGGCTGACAACATTAAACCAGCGATGTTTTTAGGAATGGTTACGCTGTTTTCTTTAAAGATTTTCAATACAATCGTTGCTGTACAACCAACTGGTTCTGCACGGTAGTACAAAGGATTTGCTGTATCAATATTTGCGATACGGTGATGGTCTACAACAGATGCGATTTCAACGTCTTGAATATCTGAAACACTTTGTTGTGCTTCATTATGATCCACTAAGTAAACCGTGTTGGTTTCATTTGCTGCTGTTTCAATGACGCGTGGTGCTTTCATACCAAAGTATTTTAATGCGTATGCAGTCTCTTCCCCTATTTCTCCTAAAGCTACCGCTTCTGTATCTTTTCCTAATTCATTTTGCAAGTAAGAAAATGAGATAGCTGATGCAATAGCATCTGTATCTGGGTTTTGATGTCCAAAAACTAAAATTTTGCTCATTTGTCATGACACTCCTTTATTTTGATTCACATCTTTTATAGTAGAACAAATTAGCTTTTTAGTCTAGAGGCATAGTCTTTTTCTTCTAAAAATTTGTCAAAATAGGTGAAAAATTGATTCACACGATCGAGTGTTCTTTTCTCTTTTTGATACACAAATGCCAGTGTATATGTAATAGGTGGATCAAATGGCAGCATCTGTTGATCGTTTTCTAAAGGATGAGCATCAATATACGATTTAGGTAATGCAGAGAGAGAATTGGTTTTTTGACTAAATAACTGTAGTTGTCTTGGCGTTGAAAAATAGCCCGAAACTAAAGGCAAATCAAGATTATGTTGGACAAATTTAAACCTTAAAATATCATTGACATAAAAATTCCGTGGATAAAAAACCCATTTATGATTAGTCGTTTCGTTTAAACGAACGGAGACACGATCTTTTAACTCAGCACTCTGATGCAGTAGAAATAATTCTTCAGCTACTATGATTTTGGATGAATAATGAGTCCAATTTTTTATCGTGTCTTCCGGCAAACACAAAATAGCGAAATCGATTTGATTCTTTTCTAATTGGTGCCAGATTTCTTCTCTGGACAACAAATACAACGATACTTTGCAGGTAGGAAAGGTTCCATAATAAGACGCTATAAAGTCCATAAAGACTCCATCTTCTATCGATGACAGTAAACCTATTTTTAAGTGGCCGTTTTTTTCATTTTCTAAGTATTCTATGTCTTCAATGGCGTTTTTAAAGGTCGTTTGAACCGATTGTGTGGCTCTGACCATAACTCGCCCAGCATCCGTTAACCGCATCTCTCTGCCTTTGAAATAAAATAAAGGAACACCTAATGCTCTTTCAAATTTTTTGATTCTTTGCGTTAAAGCGGGTTGTGAGATACCCAACTTTTGTGCAGCATATGTATAGTTCATGGTTTCAGTTAATTGAATAAAATAATCCAATGTTTTTCCTGAAAACACACTCTGGTCTTTTAAATTCATTCTGATTCCCTTCCTCTTTAACCTTTCCCCTACCTTCATCATAAGCAAACAACTAAAAAAGAGCAATCTTAAATTGCTCTTTTAATAGAATATTTATTCACTTATTGAACAAATTGGTACAATTTATAATCTTCGATATGCAATAATCGATTGGCGTTATCGATTCTGTCTTGTGTAGGCGGCTCAATCCCTTGCAATTTATAAGGAATGTTCAACGCTGCATATTTATAAAGTCCTAGTTTATGGTAAGGGAGAATCTCCACTTTCACGACATTTTTCAGTTTTTTTATAAATTGGTCTAGTCGAATAAGATCTTCGTCAAAGTCCGAACGTTCCGGAACCAATACATGTCTGATCCACACAGGTTTCCCTATATCAGATAAATAACGTGCCATATTTAGGATATTTTCGTTAGAATGCATCGTTAACTGCTTGTGCTTTTCTGCATCAATGTGCTTAATATCAAACAATAACAAGTCTGTATAGGACATCAATTCCTCAAAACGACTAAAAAAAGGTTCATCCCGTGTAAAGGGCTGGCCACAAGTATCCAATGTCGTATGGACCCCTTCTGCTTTGGCTTTTTTGAAATACTCAATCAAAAAATCAATATGCAGCAAGGGTTCACCTCCACTAACCGTAATTCCGCCTTTTTTACCCCAATAATCACGATACTGTAACGCTTCATCCAGTAATTCATCAGCCGTATAAGGCGTACCTCCTCCCATATTCCAAGTATCCGGATTATGACAAAACTCGCATCTCATACGGCACCCTTGCATAAACGTAACAAAACGTATACCAGGACCATCAACTGAACCAAAACTTTCTGTCGAATGCACATATCCAATGACAGGTTCATTACTCATTGTATTTGACTCCTTTTTGTAAAAGGGCTAAGAAGATATTCTTCCTAGCCCTTCCTTTTTACTTAAACTAGCTATGCTATGACAGCAACGGTCGCTTAATGATTTTCTGTCTTACATGCTGGCATGCATTGTACGATTGATAACATCCAATTGTTGTTCACGTGTCAATTTGATAAAGTTTACCGCGTATCCTGATACACGAATCGTTAATTGAGGATAGTTTTCCGGATGATCCATTGCGTCGACCAAGGTTTCACGATTAAAGACGTTTACGTTCAAATGGTGACCGCCCTTAGCTGCGTATCCATCTAACATGCTGGCTAAGTTTTCTTGCTGTACATCGTCTTCTTTACCTAATGCTTTTGGAATGATAGAGAATGTATTTGAGATACCGTCTAACGAATATTTGTACGGGATTTTAGCTACTGATGTCAAACTAGCCAATGCTCCATGAGTATCTCTGCCGTGCATTGGGTTAGCTCCTGGTGCAAAAGGTTCTCCTGAACGACGTCCATCAGGTGTATTGCCCGTCTTCTTACCGTACACGACATTTGAGGTAATGGTCAAAATAGAAGTCGTATGTGTAGCTCCACGATAAGCAGGATGTTTTTTTACTTTGCCCATGAACGTTTTTAATAACCAGATCCCGATTTCATCAGCGCGGTCGTCATTGTTTCCGTATTTAGGGTAATCGCCTTCGATTTCGTAATCCACTACTAAACCATCTTCATCACGAATGGTTTTAACTTTAGCGTATTTGATAGCAGATAATGAGTCTATGGCTACAGAAAATCCAGCAATACCCGTTGCCATTGTTCTAAGGATATCGCTATCATGCAACGCCATTTCGATGCGTTCATAAGAATATTTGTCGTGCATGTAATGAATGATGTTCAATGTATTCAAATACAGCCCTGCGATCCATTCCATCATTGTATCGTATTTTTCCATAACTTCATCATAATCCAAATATTCAGAAGCAATCGGTTGATACTTAGGTCCAATTTGTTGTTTAGATTTTTCATCTACCCCGCCATTAATCGCATACAATAACGTTTTAGCCAAGTTGGCGCGAGCTCCGAAGAATTGCATTTGTTTTCCGATACGCATAGCAGATACACAGCAAGCGATCCCGTAATCATCGCCCCATTCCACACGCATGATGTCGTCATTCTCATATTGAACAGCACTGGAAGCAATAGACACTTTGGCACAGAATTTTTTGAAATTCTCCGGCAACTGTTTAGACCATAGGATAGTCAAGTTTGGTTCTGGAGCTGGTCCCAGATTAGACAAAGTATGTAAGAACCGATAGCTGTTTTTAGTCACCATATGACGGCCATCAATCCCCACACCCGCGATAGCTTCCGTTACCCAAGTAGGATCACCTGAAAATAAGTCGTTATAATCCGGTGTACGAGAGAATTTTACTAAACGCAATTTCATCACAAAGTGATCTACGATTTCTTGCGCTTCTGCTTCAGTTAAAGTACCAGCTTTTAGATCACGCTCCATGTAAATATCTAAGAAAGTTGATGTACGTCCTAATGACATTGCAGCACCATTTTGTTCTTTGACGGCTGCTAAATAACCCAAGTACAACCATTGAAAAGCTTCTTTCGCTGTAGCAGCAGGTTGAGAGAGATCAAAACCATAGATATATCCTAATTCTTTCAATTCGCCCAAAGCCCGAATCTGTTCATTGATCTCTTCACGGTCACGTATGATGTCCTCACTCATTGTACCGTAACCCTTAGTGTCTAGATCTGCTTTCTTTTCTTTAATCAAATAATCTACGCCATATAGCGCTACACGACGATAATCCCCAATGATCCGTCCACGTCCATATGCATCTGGCAAACCAGTGATGACTCCGCTGCGACGAGCAGCACGAATCTCAGGTGTATAGGCATCAAAAACACCTTGGTTATGAGTTTTACGGTAATCACGAAAAATGTGAGAAACTTCTGGGTCTATTTCGTAGCCATAAGATTCTGCAGACTGTTCACTCATACGTATACCGCCAAATGGTTGTAAACTGCGTTTGAAAGGTTTTTCTGTTTGGAATCCCGCAATTTGTTCCAATTCTTTATTTAAGTAACCAGCAGCATGAGATGTAATGGTAGAAACAACTTTTGTATCCATATCCAATACTCCGCCTGCTTGTTGTTCTTGACGGTTTAAATCCATGACTTGATCCCAAAGGGCAGTAGTCGCTTCTGTTGCGCCCTCTAAAAATTCATCTGTGCCATCGTACGGATGATAATTTTGTTGGATAAAATCCCTTACATTTACTTCTTCTTTCCAAACCTTACCTTTAAACCCTTTCCATTGTTCCATTTCCTTACCTCCGTATATCTAATGTGAGTCGTTTTAGTCTAACGAACTTTTTTACACGCTCATTATATCACATAAATAAAAAATATCCAATTCTTATATAGAACTTTTTTAACAATAGCTTGTCTCCTCCCGCTGAGACTTCCTCATTTTATACTTTAAAATAAGCTTTTAAAATTTGTGAAAAAGGTATAAAAAATCAAAAATAGTCAAGTTTTTAAAATCACATAAAACTCTTTATCTACAAAAAAACCAGTATCATCGCTCAGGATGATACTGGAGAACCATTGCTTATCATTGCAGATAGTTATTTCCCTGCTTTTATAAGCGTTTTGTTTTGAATCAGAAAAATAGCCAGTATACTAATCAAAATACCAGTCCCTACCAAGATCCATTCTATTTTCAGCATATCGGCAAGTGGGCCGAACACAAGCATCCCTAATGGCATCATAGAAGTAGATATCATACTCATAATACCAAATACTCGCCCTAAATAATTTTCTGTCACTTTTTCCTGTAACATGACAGTCGCAGGTGTATTGAAAACAGGAAGTGCAACTCCAAATACACCAAACGAGAAAAGATAGTACCAAAAATTCGGCAGTACACCGAGAGCAATCGTACAAAGTCCCATTACCATACTGGCGGAAGCAATTGTAATAATTTTATTCTTAAACCCGCCCCAAACAGCAATGAGGGCTCCTCCTGCTATCATACCAATGGAAAACGCAATTTCAATCGCCGATAACCGCCAAAGTTCTTCTCCATAGGTACGTGTTACTTGCAACGGAGTCAAAAATGAAGCTGGTGCAATCAACAAGAATAAGACAGACATGAAAAAGAAGAAAACTTTTAAATAGTCATGATGCTGGATATAGCTGATTCCTTGCATAAAATCAGTAAAATAGCTATTCATTTCCTCTGCTGCCGCTTTGTAGTGAGTTGGTACTTTTAAAATCAATAAGACAGCAATAGCTAATGCTGCGGTAACTACATCAATCATGAAAATCATTTCCATCGTCGCAATATCTAACAAAGCGGCACTAACTACTGGCGAAATAAACATGACCATCGCTTGGATAGTACCATTGATTCCATTAATTTTCGTTAGCATTTCTTCGGGAACAATCTGTGGTAAAATCGCACCGATTGCTGGCGTTTGAATTCCAGCACCAAAAGCGCGAATAGCGGCCATCAAGTAAAGCAACCAGATGGAACCAGACCCTAGAAAGAAAAGAATGGCAAGAATCAACGTCGCAAATGCAATCAACCCGTCTGATAACATGATGAGTACTTTTCGGTTATAGCGGTCTGCCCATACTCCTGCAACTGGGGACAATAGAAATGTTGGAATAAAACCACAAATAATATACAGTGTCATCATTGTTCCGGAGTCTGTTGTTAAGGTGACATGCCACAACATGGCATACTGAACAAGAGACGAACCAAACAATGTAATCGTTTGGCTGCTTAGAAAGAGAGTAATATTCCTTAACCAGTTTGTCGGATGCTGCTGTCGGTGTGCATTCATTTTTTCAACCCATTTCTCTTCTAAACACTGTTGTTTCGCGAAATAATATTAGCAATATCCTTCTCGAAAAGGTTTGTGTCAAGTTTTTCTCGAGCGTCCTATTACTCCGCTAGTTTAGGCACTCTATTTTTGTACACTTGTCAGCTACCGCACGGCTCCGCCGCTTGCTGGCCCATCTTTTGGAAGAACGTTCCTAAA
>NZ_JBGQQS010000038.1:0-11740 GCF_045528365.1 Desemzia sp. FAM 23988 | reverse complement strand
TTAATGATGCTTGTAGCTCATTAATTGATTGCTAGCGAATAAATATTCACTAATTTGTTTGTTTTGGCACTTGCCAAAACTTTCTTACACGTTTGGTTCGTCTTACTTTGTTTAGTTTTCAAAGGTCTAATTTCGTTTGCGTCGTCTCCGCGACAACTACTTAATAATATCAGAGCAGCAATTGCTTGTCAACAACTTTTTTGAAATTGTTTTTTCTTATTTGGCTTTATTTAAGCCGTGTTGCCGTGACAACTTCTATATATTATCATCGATTTAAAAAATCGTCAATGGTATTTTTATACTTTTTTTGTTTATTTTTACATTCTATTTACTTTCATTTTACACCAATTATCGTTTTATAATATAGTAGAAACTTGATCACCTCTCTTTCTCATTTTTATTTAATTTCGTTGAATACAACTTATATTTCTTTTAAAAGTTCTCATTATTTTTATTCCTATATTCTAACTATCCGTTTTCTTATTAATGGAATGAGAGTGCTGCCAACGCAAATCACTTAAAATGAGTTTCACATTAAAAATAACTAAAAATCAAGTTTTTAGTTCTCATAGTTACTTTTCTAGCATAAGTATCGTGATATACTAACTTTTGGTAAATTACGAGGAGGAATAAAATATGTTAAAGAAACTAATGGGTCCACTAGCAGTAATCTCACTTGCTCTTTTTGCTTGCGGCAATGAAGAGGCTGACAACACAACAGATGATGTTTCTGAAAGCTCTGACTCTACTGTAGCAAGTCCTGATGAAATCATGAACCAGATCACCGAAAGCAGTTCAGCAGATGAACGTTCATCTGTAGCTCTGGATTTTAGTTCTGGTGTGGAATGGATGGATGCTGGTTATACTTCTTCTCCTTCTGAAGACGGTAGTTATTTAGTAACTGGTTACCTTGAAGGCGGAGATAAACTTTTCTTAGTTCAAGATGGTGAAGTTCTTGAAGAAGTCGCGTTATCTGATTCATTAGATTTTGAATATGCTATGGAACCTATCACTGAAACTCAGGTTTACTATTTTGTAGCAGATAATCGTTTAGAAGTTGGCCAAACAGATGTCAACTTAGATGAAGTTGACCGCGCTGAAAAGATTACATTTGCAGTAGAATAATTATTCTGTATTAATTTGCATAAAACAGTTCTCTCTTTTTTAAAAGGCAGAGGACTGTTTTTTATTTTAAAGGCATTCTTTCCACAAAATAGCTTCATAATATGAGTAGTCTTTACTTTATGCTATTATTAAGATGACAATTAACGATAAGGTGGTAGACTATATGCGAATCATCGGAATCACTATCCTCTCTATTTTTAATACGATCGTTTCTATCTTACTAGCACTCCTAATGTATGGATTGACTCAATTAACTTTAGGTGTAGGCAATGGTGCCAGCGATAATTCTGCATTGGTTGGATACCTCTTTATCGCTTTAGCTATTATGGCACTCCTTTGGCTTGGTCTTTATCAGGTATATAAATACAATAGACAGTTATGGCTTTTATTATTTGCTGCTGTAGGTATTATTTTAACTGTATTAAATTTTCGAGTGATTTGGTTTGTTCTCTTAATGTTGATTTACTTCACAGGTATTCTGCTGATCATTAGAGATAAAAATTTCAACGAAAAAGTATAAAAATTTAAAACCAGTGCCTTTCTCTTTTATAAAGAGACGCACTGGTTTTATTTTTTTGAACCTATCTCTGTTGCCATGTACTTCAAACATCGGACTTGCCGTGTCCACTTTTATTCATCCAGTGCGTATTCCAAGATATCTCCTGGTTGACAATCTAAAGCTCTGCACAGAGCTTCCAATGTTGAAAACCGAATTGCTTTGGCTTTTCCATTTTTCAAGATGGAGATATTCGCCATCGTTATCCCTACTTTTTCTGAAAGTTCGGTTACGCTCATTTTTCTTTTCGCCAGCATTACATCAATATTGATTCTAATGGCCATATTTTCCACCTCAGACTGTTAGTTCATTTTCAGATTTTAACTCAATAGCTTCTTGTAAAAGTCTTTGAAGAACTGCAGCAAACAAGGCAACGACTAATGCAGCAAAAGCTGGTATCATTCCTACAATGACTAAACCAGGTGCATCATCCCATTGTGCTACAGCGAAAACCAATGGTGAGATCAGAATATAGAAACCACAAATGATTAGGGCACATTTTTTGATTTTCTTTAAAGCCGCTACAGATAATAAAGAAAAGGCTTTGTCGTGGTCAATATATGTTAACAGTTTAAATGCTTGATACAATGACGCATAATAAGGGATCATCGATAAAGTCATTCCAACCAGAACCCCTAGAATAATATACCCTAATCTAGCTCCCTTCAAAGCTTCTGCTATTGCCACTCTCCCAATCTGCAGCCATAAAACAACTGCTAATGCTAAAACCGGCACCCCCATCAATACAACTGCTATTTTTAATAAGATTGTAGATCCGTTTTTCATCAGACACGCCTCCTTATATTTCTTGAAGTTATCTTACCACATTTTTATCGTTTATCAATAAATATATATTGAATTTGAATAAATCTAAAGAATCTTTATTTGATCTTAAACAATTTTTCTTTTTTTACAAAAAGGATATTGCTGCAAACTATGTTACCGACTCATTTCTGCAAATTAAATCCATGTTCTGGCAAAATTTCCAACATACTTCTGCAGCTGGCAAAGATATTGTGTGACATATCAGAGCATACGGCTCTTTATGTAAAAGGAATTCCAAATTGTGGTCATCAGGAGTTGGCTACTAATGCTTTGTTGCACCATATTCGTGAATATCATCTTTTATTTTCATTAAGACGGATGAATATAGCTTATATTTATGAGTGATGTAGCGGAACTTTTTTGGAGCGGAAGATTCGCCCATCGTTGCAGAATGTGTATCAAGCAATAAGTACTGGGAAATTATCGCTATTATGTGTGAGTAGTTTGGTGGAAGTTGTAGTGCTTGGGGCGGGTGGCGTGTTTCGAGGACTATATCACGGGAACATTTGGTGCGATATGGTAGATGAGAGCTTATTTTGGACCATAAGTGGTCCAGTCATTTGATGATATGGTTGATGAGATAGGTATCAAGTACCATATAAATAAAAAGCGAGTATCGATATAGTATTTGAAGCCCTTCTCACTGCAGTTCCGCTTCAAAAAATATGTGCACAAGCTTGAAAAGTAGTATTAAACAATAAAAAAGCCAGCTGAACGAGCCTTTCTAAAAACAAGACCACGTTCAGCTGGGATTCGACTTTTATATAAAGTTCAGTACAAAGTATAAAATAAAGACAATAGACAGCAACACGGTAGTACCGGTCAATTCTTTTGTGTCATTTTTGACCACTTTCAAAAGCGTGTATGAAATGAAGCCAAACGCTATGCCATCAGCAATGTTAAAGGTTAATACGGTCATGATGATCGTAAACAATGCTGGAAAGGCATCTGAGAAGTCGTCAAAAGGGATTTTTTTGATATTTCCCTGGATCATGCTTGCTCCAACAATAATCAAAATCGGCGCAACAGCACTCATTGGGATAAGAGTCAATATCGGCAGGATAAATAAAGCTGGAATAAATAACAGACCCGCTGTCAGCGAGGTCAGCCCGGTTCTTCCTCCAGCTGCCACACCTGTTGCACCTTCAGCAGTAGTGCTAGTCGAGTTGCACCCTAGTACAGCAGAAGTTAACGTAGAAATCGCATTTGATAAAAAGGCTTTTGGCATCTTTTTTCGATCGGGCAGCATACTGAGCTGCGAACCCAAGTTTTGAAATAAGACCATCATTAGTAGTGCAAAAACGGCTATCCAAAAATCAAGCGTCGCCATGATGCTGAAATCAAATTGTCCGACTCCTTCTAAAAATGGGGTTAAACTAAATGAAAAATCCGTTAATTCAGACAGATTGACGACTCCTGTGACAATACCGATCAAAGTACCCGCTAAGATACTGATCAAAAAGTTAGCAGGGACTTTTCTTTCAAATAAAATGACTGCGATCAGCAATGTCAATAAAGTTGTTAACGGAAGAGGTTCACTGAGATTTCCTAAAGCAACTAAAGTTCCCTCATTGCCTACGATTATCCCACCGTCTTTCAACCCTAGAAACATAACGAAAAATCCGATAGCTACGCTCATACCTGAAACTAAGGTACCTGGAATGGCTGAAGCTAATTTAGGGGCTAATTTAGAGGCCGCAATCAGCGTGAACAAAATACCTACTACCAGCACTACCGTCAGTGCTTGCGGACTCGTCAGTCCAAAAGCCCCCACCAATGTAAAGGCAAAAAATGCATTATCGCTCATTCCGGGTGTAATGATCAAAGGAGAATTTGCTAGAAAAGCCATCAGTAAACAGCCAACCACAGCACTGAAGACTGTTGCTACAGTTACTGCGCCGTAATCCATGCCTGTCGTACTTAATACAGAAGCGTTGACCGCAATAATATAGGATATCGAGATAAAACTTGTCAATCCAGCTAGTATCTCGGTTTTGATCGTAGTCTTTTCTTCTGGAATATGAAATTTCCGATTGGTAAACTCTTTTAAAGACCATGTTGTTTCGTGTTGTTTTCCACTCATGCTCGTGCCACTTCTCCTTTAATTTTGAGACTCATTACTCTTAAAACTAAATAAAGCTAGTTGACCCTTTTATTGATTCCATTATATCTGACAATGGCTTGCAAGAGCGTAATTATTGGAAAATATTTAAAAAAAGAGCTGAGACACTATCATCTCAGCTCCTAAATCTGCTTTAATTCTCTACCGGTTTCCAGACTAATTGACGTTCTGGATGTTTTACATTTGTTAAGTATAAATTGCCATTTTCCGTTTTCACTTTACGCGGTTGCTTAGATCCCACATAAGAAGAGATCAAACTGACTTCTACGCTGGTTTCCAGAATTTCTTTCTCTTCATCGATCACAAAAGAGCCCGTATAAGCGTGATATCCTAAATCTGACATTTTTTCTTCCGCTTCTGTCAAAAACTGAAGAGTCGTGTCCTTATTTCTAACCACAGCCATAATATGAACAGAAATTCGATTTTCGGAGGTAAATAGAATAAAACCTTTAGCGTTTTTTCCAAGAGGATAAATAATTTCTCCATTCTTATCTTCTGATTGAAAAGAAACCAATTCCCATGTTGTATCTGCAATAATTTCTTGAATTTTTCCCATTGTCTATTTCCTCCTCAAAACCTTTGTTAATGGATGATAAATTTATCCCAATACTCTATGACTCCCCCTTGTGTTTTTTCAACCGGGTCATATTGAGGGATACCCAGACGGGAAATCCTAGTTTTCATTGCTTCATAGTCCTCTTCATCACCAGTTTGCATGTCCGGTTCTTTACCTTCCGGATAGGCGCCGACAATTTGAAAATCATCTGTGGATTCGATCAATTTATGGGCTACTCCAGCTGGCAACAATACCACATCTCCGGTTTTAAAAGGATACACTTCCGCATCCGGTCCGCCTAGTTGAACTTTGGCTTCTCCAGAAATGCACGCTAATACTTCATGCGTATTTGAGTGGAAATGATGGTACTTAAAAATGCCGCCTACCCATCCATTAGAATAGCCGTTTTTTTCTAAAAAGGCTTGTACGCTTTGCCCTCTGTCTTCAGAGTGCACTAATTCTTTCACTACACCAGGATAATATAAAACAGGTAACGAATTATTTGGAAACGGTGCATTTTCTGCGATATCAAATGTTTCTACCATTGCTGCAATCTCCTTCCTTTTTCGTTTAACCTTATTATAAGGAATCTCTTTCTATTAGTCGAAGGATTCATTTGGCAAATGGGCTCGGTTGATGGAGTCAGGTGTTTTATTTCAACTAGACGATACGCTGAGCAGACGGGTCCTCGGCCGTCTAAAAAAAATACCATTAGCTTTACCATTTCCATGCTATAATAGACACATCAGGTGTTATGCAACACATACAAAAAGCAGTCGAATGTAGCATACAGTTTCTATCATTTTTACGGAGAACCTTTTCTCTGAATTAAAAAGGAGGAGTTATTCTGGAAGAAAAGAACACACTTTTAATCAATCAAAGTACGATCAAAGAATTATTAGATGTTGGAGATTTTAATGATATTGTACATAAAACATTCCAAGGTCTCGGTGACGGAACGGTCATCAATCCTACTAAATTAACATTAGATTTAGGAGAAACGGGTGGTTTCCCTTCCTATGAAGGGTTTATGAACGCCATGCCTGCTTACATTGGATGGCAGGATATTGCCGGATTGAAGTGGGTCGGCGGCTTTTTAGGAGAGCGTAAAAAAGCCGATCTTCCTTACATTACAGCTATGATTCTGCTCATCAATCCTCATTTAGGCACCTTTACAGCTGCTTTAGATGGAGCTTATATCACCAATATGCGTACAGGAGCACAAACAGCGAATGCGTTACGCTATTTAGTCAAAAAACCGTCTATTACTATAGGAATGTTCGGTGCAGGTATGCAAGCTAGTACCAATATTCTTACTATTTCAAATTTATTTGATATCTCAGAATTGTTCGTCTGGAATCATCGTCGTTCGTCTGCAGAAAAATTTGCAGAGGATATGAAAGATGTCGTCAGTGGAAAGATTCGCGTTGTTGATGATGCAGAAGAAGCTAGTCAAGCAGATGTGTTGATTACCGTAACTCCAGCTCAAGAACCGATCATCAAAACTGAGTGGGTCAAACCTGGAACGATTGTTTTTCCTCTGGGTTCATTCCAAGAAATCGAAGACGACTTGATTCTGAAAGCAGATAAAATCATTGTTGATCATGTCGAACAAGCTCTTCACCGCGGCGCTTTAAAACACTTGACGAATGAAGGCAAATTATCAGAAGACGATATTTTCACCACATTAGGCGAACTGGCTCTTGAAAAAATATCTGCCGGCGACTTGTCCAATGACATTACAATTTGTATCCCTATCGGAACTGGCGCGATGGATGTTGCTATTGCAGGTGTAGTGTACAAACGAGCTCTTGAAAAAAATCTAGGTGGTTCTTTCGATTTTGAAGGATAATCGTCAAAACCCAGCAGGGAAATGAATGTTCATTTCCCTGCTGGGTTTATTTTTTTATTTCATTATGTGCGGTAAATCTCTGAACCGACTGGTAACAGGGCTAACTTGGCATGCTTGAAGTGTTGCATCCCAAAAGGAATCCCCACGATGGTCAAACAGAAAATAATTCCTAATACGATTTCTTCCCCAACAATTGCAAAACCGCCAAGTATCAACCAAATAATATTGATGAACAAGGATGCTCCGCTGTCACTGAAGCGAATATCTTTTCCGAAAGGGGCCGCCGCCATTTTAGCAAATTTAAAACATTGTCTACCGATTGGAATCCCTACAATCGTAATGGATCATAAAATTCCTAAAATTCCCCATGACAGAAAACTGATAAACCCGCCTAAAATGAACCAAACTACATTTCCTAATACTTTCATGCATACTCTTCTCCTCTATAAATACCGCTATTCTATTGACTACACTATTCATTATAGAAAAAATTACATGGAATGGCATCGGTCTAAATGATGATTTTTTTCTTGTTGAAAGTAGGTCTTTAGACAAATTTATTTTTCAATGTCCCGATTTTTTCGATAGTCACTTCTACGGTTTCTGGATTTGATTGTGTAGTGCTCTTAATTGAGATAAAATAAGAATGATCAGTTGTTCATCAAACATGACTTGATTCTTAAACTACTCAAAAAGGAGCTCCCTCTTATGAACACACATAACATTGAGAAGCAAAACAGCCATTTAAACCTAGAAGATCCATTCGTACAACACATTTTCTCTCTTTATGATGACTATGCAGAAGTTCCTTACATCTCTCCAAAACGTGATCTAGAAGAGTGGTTGGATTTGGCCGAGATCGGCTCTGAAAAATTGGTTCCTAAACGCAACATGATTCGTTACGAAGAAGACCTTTTACCGGGACACTTGATTTTATTGTGGCGTATCAATTTTGGCACTTTTACCAATATAAGTGTCTACCCGAAATATTTCGAATACGACTACGGTATCAATGGCCCTCAAGCTCTAGACGAAGTTTTAGAGAAAGAATATGCGGCAGAACTTTCCGCAATGGACTCTTTGGATCATCTGAATGCAGCTCAATTAAAAGCCATTTTAAAAAAATTGGAAATAACGGGTTATTCTAAGTTGAAAAAATCTGAATTAATAGAGTTGAGTCGGAAACAATTAACTGAAGAACAGATTGCCCCGCATTTTAAAGTTAGAGGTTATATTCTGACCGAAGCAGGTAAGCATATCTTAGTGAAACATCCTGAAGCAGTCGATCGTCACCCTAAGAAGAAATATTAGTATTTTCATAGAGAGGCGGCCACCACGTGAATAACGGTGGCAGTCTCTTTTTTTTTGCGCGTGTAACGTAAAAAGGTTAGCTCTTTATTTTCAAGTAAGGTTCATTGAATCAGTATTAGACTAGATAGCTCTGATGTGCGCTCTCAGCGACATTCGGTACTTTTCTATCATCCCAAATGGTTCTGATACAGGATCTCAGCGACATTTGAGGCTTTAAATCGACTCAAATGGCTCTGACGCTATTCTTTTTACCAAAAAAGGTTGCCTCATTTTTGAGGCAACCCTTTTTAGATACATCATCCGCCTAATGTAATATCTTGGTCTTGATACCATTTCAAAGCACTGTGCACTTGTTCAATATTGTAATCAGGCCAAAGCTCATCGACAACATAAAAATCTGAGTAAATAGATTGGATTGGTAAAAAGCCGCTTAGTCTTCTTCTTCCTCCCCAGCGAATAATTAAATCCATTCGAGAGATTTCTGAAGAAGCGATTTTTTTCACGATATCTTCTTTAGGATCAAAATCGGCTTGTTGAGTAGGGTAATTCAAATCCCAATTCCAACCATAATTAACCAGGAAATTGATTTTAATCAACCCCTTGCCAAATTTAGTCCGTTTGGTATAAGGCAGCAACTCTTCAGGGAACATTTTTGATTCTGTATTACCGATGACCAATAAATCGGCATCTCGGTCTTTCAATTGATTTACAGCATCTATGCAGGCTTGTTGAAAAGCTTTCGTTTGTTCTGAAGGACGTTTGGTGTTATCCACTGTAAAACCATAGAAAGTCATTTCTTTGATGCCCAATTCTAATCCCAAATGGTACAATTCCAGACCCGGCATAATCCCGTGCTGGTAACCTTCTTGCTTACCGAGGCCTTGGTTTTGTGCCCATCTTCTATTGCCATCTGGAATGATCCCGATATGATCAGGTAATCTTTTATATTTTGCCATTTACCACGTACTCCTTCAAAAAAATAGTTCTATTCCTATTATACGCATACTTTTTATGATTACCTAATAATGTGCGTTACTTGCAACATCCTTCCCTATTCTATTAAAAAAGGCAAGTCACAGAGAATGATCTCCTGACTTGCCTTGTCTATTTAACGTTCGATTCCTAAGATATCTTCTTTAGCATGGATCAGTTGAGTGATTTGTTTGCTGTAGGGTGCTTCAAATCCTTGTTTTTCGGATTCTTTAGCAACTAAACCATTTAAGAAGTCAATTTCAGTTGGGCGTTTATTCGATAAATCTTGGTGCATCGACGGGTAGTGTTCACCAACTTTTTTGGCCACCACTTTTAAGTAAGCCACTGTTTCATCTATATCCAGGTGTACTCCTTCCGTCTCAGCAACACGAGAGAATTCTTTTACAATTCCTGAAACCAAGTCATCAGTTTGAGAATTTTCAAAAAGTTCTTTGATATTGCAATCCAAGACAGAACATAAAGCATTCATCGTCCCATTCACACACGCTTTTCGCCAAGTCGTAAAGTGTACATCTTGACTGTATACTCCATTTAAACCGCATTCTGCCATCATTTTAACGACTTCACGAGTACCTTGTTCTTCACTTTCATCAGCGTTTTGAACTTCAACCGGGCCTTCTCCCATAAAATGAGTCTTTCCGGGAGCGTCGATTCCACCAGTCCAGACAGTTGTTCCCATAATGATATTCTTTTTAGGAATATATTCTGAAATTGTATTGGCATGTCCTAACCCATTCAATAAACAAACTACTTTAGTATCATCTGTTAACAGGTGTTTGATCTGTTCCAACATATGTCTTAAACCCATTGATTTTGTGAAGATAAAGACTACATCAAATGTATCCTTGATTTCATCGGGTTTTCCGACGGGAATAGAAACAGTATCCTCTTTTCCATTTAAGGTAACAGATAATCCATTTTCACGAATCGCTTTAATATGGTCTTCCCAAAAATCTAATAGTGTAACGTTATTTCCGCCTTTTTGCATCATGTAACCAAATCCGCATCCTAAAGCTCCTGAACCTGCAATTGCTATTTTCATTCTAAAATCCTCCAATAATCTTTATCTGATTCATTATAAATTAATTTGAAGCGGGAATAAATTTAAAAATTTCATCTTCATAAACATGCATCACTTTGTTGCACAGTATGTCGATCAAGAAGCCTCCTACAAAAGGTATGATAAAGTATGCTAAGGCAACACTTACCAAACTACTTCCCATATTAAACGCTTGTATTGGTCCAACTAAACCGACGATTCCAAAACCTGCTGTTTGCGGTGTTCCTTGAATCGTTAACATGTACACTCCAATCCCTGAAACGATCGCGTTTAATACAATAGGCACCATGATTTTAGGGTATTTGATCAAATTAGGGATCATCATTTTCATCGCACCCAGTAAGATAGCTAACGTTGTTCCAGATTGGTTGATACGTAACGAACCGATAACCAAGATAGCAGTACAAGCGGCTACTCCAACTGCAGCTGCTCCAGCTCCTAATCCCGCAACACCAATGGCAATTCCGATCGCTACTGTTGAGATAGGCGAAATAATAAGAATAGCAAATGCTACCGAGATTAAAATAGTCATCAGCAATGGTTGCAACGTTGTGAAACTATTGATCAAGTTCCCAACAGTAGAAGTCACCATGCCGACGTAAGGAAGTATGATCAAACCAATCGTTCCTACCCCTGCTCCCACAATGATCGGCATAAGAATCAGTGTCAATGAGCCTAATCGACCTTGCAGTAAACGAGTCACATATACAGCGATAGCTGAGACGATCATCACATTGATCAAATCACCGATCCCCACTAATTGTACTCCTGCTTCAGTGACTTTATAAGCCCCTGACCCTAAAAAAGTTGCAGCTCCTATAATGACACTTTCCATTCCGTTCATTTTGAATTGCATGGCTACCAGAACACCAATAATAGCTGGAGTAATAAATTGCATAATCGTAACAACACTTGACAATAATACAAATACAGAACCGTATGGAATAAGGGCTTTAAAAACAGAACCTAGTATAGCATTAGCAATCAGTCCAATAACGATCCCTGAAGCTGTTCCTCCTAAAACTTTGTTTAAATAATCTTTGGCTGTATATCTCATATTCTCTTCCATCTCGATCAACCTCTCTAAATTTTTATAAACTGAATAATGAATAAAAAGCCTAATGACTAATTAATAATTTCACAAATCTTTTTAACAAGGTAATTTTATCACAATGTATGAAATAATTCAATCTCAAATATTTCTTTCTTCTTCATTTATCGTTCGAACGTGATAATGTCCTAAGTAGGTCGAAGCATAAAATGTCCCAAAATGATAAAATAAAATCATGAAAAGGATAATACTAACGATGAATGAAGATAAGAAATATAAAGTAATAAAA
>NZ_JBGQQS010000037.1:0-12353 GCF_045528365.1 Desemzia sp. FAM 23988 | reverse complement strand
ATTTGTTGCAATGAAACTGGTACTATATCTTGTCTTTTCATCATCATTCCTCCAACTTGTTTACTATGAAATCAAGTATAGAGCGGAAAAGAAGATATTTGAAGATACCGTTTCATTTTGCGCTTACAATTCATCTGTATCATCTTGTTCTTCTACTTCCTTCTTGGAAAATAGACGCATAAATGCAGCTCCTTTCTTAGTGTCCCGAAAAATTAATTAAATTTTTCAACACCGCTAATATCTCATTACTATGCAATTTCTTAGCCTGCATGTCATAACTATCAAAACTATCTTCTAATCGATTGATATACTGTGTGGCTTTTTCATCTAAATCAGTCACTTTTTTATTTAATGCAGTAAAGGTTTTATCTTTAATTTTTTCCCGCACAATGAGCAAGTGTTTCTTGGTACTCATTTCTTGTGTTCTAGTTTTGCTGGCTAAATCGTCAATATAGGACGCGATCAAACTTGCTCGAGCTTGATTTGGCTCTTTTTTTTCGATTTCTTGCAAATATCTCTTTTTGTAACTCAACAAAAATTCTTCAAAATCCACTGGAATTGTCATATCTAAGTACTGTTGTTGTTCTGCTGAAGCATCTCCTAAAGTAGTCATCAGAAACGCATTGTACGTCTCAAAAACGTCTGCTTGTTCACTTTCATTTAATAACTCTAAGTTCACACCAGAAATTTCAATAATCCCTACTAAATAGCCTGTCTTAGTGACTAAATAATCCCTATATACCGATTGAATCAAACTCATATCGAAAATCGTTTGTTTTCCTTTGCCGATTTTTTTCGGCACGAAGGTAAATTCTAAGTCTTGTTCGACTTTAGTTTCTTTCGCGGCTAAACCAAATAATTTCAAAAAAGCACCTCCTTTTTACTTTCTTTTCATAGCTTTTTTAAAAAATAAGTGTTGGCGAGATTTATATTTTGATTTCATCTGTAGATGTGGCATTAAACGCACATTATTGCGATATGAGACCGGTCTAGAAGACAAGACAGCTAATAACACCGTAATAGAGAAAATTACCACAATGCCCTTAAAAAGCATGAATTTGAAGGTGTGAGGTGGCAAGAAGAGAACAATAAGACCGACTATAACCATTGGTAAAATATAGACCAGCATTTCTTTTACAGACAATCCTAAAAATACTCCATATGAAGATTCAACATTTTCAGGAAAGAAAAAAGTCTTTTCGTCTTTTTTCTTTGTTTCATTCATATCTAGTTACCCCTTTACTTTATTTTTTCCTGTGATTATTGGAATAGACTGTAAACCCATGGAACAACCCAAACAATTGCAGCTCCTATGGCTACTAATCCTAGAACACGTCCAACTGCTTTATAAACTTCGCTTTTTTCTTGAGGATCATCAGCGCTGGGCATACGTTTGATAATGATCCATAGCGCCACACAAATGCCGACAATAACAATTAACCCCGTTAACAGCTGTTGAATAGTATTCCCAGCTTCCGTTAAGCGAGATTGAACTTCAGTTGCACTTGCATAGGCAACGGTTGGATACGTTAAGGCTGTTAATGCTGAAACCCCTACTGTAAATTGCGTTAGTTTGTTTTTTAACTTCATTATTCTTCTTCCTCTCTTTTTCTGATCAATCCTATGTTTTTAACATTATTCTGTTGTTTACCTTCTTGACGAGTATCGATTAATCTTTGTTGTTCTTTCTCTTTGACAATTTCAGCGAGTTTATCCATTCTTTCCTGGTAAGGAGATAGTCTAAGTAATTTGTTTTCATCGAATGTGCCAATAAAATAGGCTGTTTTTTTACTACTTTCTTTTCTTTCAATCACCTGTAATTGGGCTTTATACTTTTCAATCGCTTTGCTACGTTCAATGTTGAAACAATCTAGAAAACCTTCTGTTATAGCCTCACCTGCAAAAGCGAGTTCATTTATAAAAAAACTATTCCGTGGATTGGCTTTTGTAAAATCTATTCTCCTAATTTCCTCTGTTAATGCTTGATCTTTATCAGCTAAGTGGTGCTTTTGAATATAGTGACTAAATAATTTCTTATCGAGAATAAAATGGTCATTAACGTGCTCTTCAATAGCCTCATTTCGTTTTTGATTTCTTTTTTCTTTGCTATCTTCTTTCTCGTACTGAACTTTAATGTCCTCTTTATAACGCTCTAACATAGTACCTCCTCCCTAAACACAAAAAACACTTTATATATATAAAATGTACAAAAATACATTTTATATATATAAAGTGTAAGGAAAAAGCTATTTGGAATCAAGAATAGTGCTTACTACTCTCTCTTAATTCCAGATAGCTTACGTCGCTGCTATTCCCTTTAAAGCTTTAATATGGTTTTCTATAATTTCAGCAACCGAATAATCTTCGAAACTCTGTAAATAATCTAAAGAAGGTTGCGTTAAAAATAGCCCTTTTTTTATCTTGTTACTCTCGTTACTCCTTTTTTGATAGTGAGGTAATCTATACATAAAAGAATAATTTAATAAGGTTGTTTGAACAATCCCAGTTTCTTCTGAAAAGCTACTTAGCCATTGTTCTAATGATTCATCTATATGATAAACACGTCTTATTTTAGGTTGTTTAGTATCTGTCTCTTTACAGGTATCATCATCTTCATTCAGTAACGCATTAAGGAATGCTGCAAGATACTCATCTAAACTAAATAAATATCGTTGCTTATTCTTAAAAATAGTTAAAAAATAACTGTTAATCTCAAAATAAAATTCGTGCTGTTCTTTATCAAAATCAATCTCGGTTAAGTTATCGTAAACTTGCTCCTCTGTAAGATCTGAATCCTGGTACAGAAACAAACTCATTAATATGACGTTTGTTCTAGTGGAACCTAGATAATTTACTCTTCGTATTAACTTCTGATAATTCGAATCACTCATTTTTAAATAGATTCGTTCTTTCATTGCCTCAACTCCTTTTCATTTATATTTTTGGCCCATTTGACGGATTATGAATAGATGGTTTTGTGGATCGACTAGATTTACTTTTCTTCTTACGTTTACTTTTCTGTTGCATTTCTCGTCTCGCATTGTCTTCGCTTGATTTAATTAAATTATCGTATACTTTTAAACTATTAGCAAGCGTTCCAAATAAACTAGGCTTGGAATAACTGGACCAATTTGAAGGTAAAGGAATTCCATTTTCTTCCACTTCTTTAAGAAATAATCCTCTCGTTTCAGGATTAGAGACAGTTTCAAACAGTTCTTTTTTGTGATAATCCTCAGCAATAGATTTTAAGTCCTCATCTGTTAGCTTACCTTTTTCTATTTTATCTAACAGCTGAAGTCCCATTCTTTGTTCGACCGTAGAATACTTACTGACAACTTCTTTTTGTGCTAAAGCTGTGATTTTAGTGTAGGAGATTGTACTGCCATAATAAGACAGCAGTTGCGAGACAGCTTCTTTTTGAACAGCGTTTAAATCATTAATATTTGCTGTTGGGTAGTTAGAGAGAATAGTTTGTTCGTAATATTTTTCCGCAATTTTTAACGTATTGAAATGTAACTTTTGAGTTCTATCTAATTGCTTAAAGGTTTCTTTTTTGTCAGCTGCTAAAGTATGAACGGTTTCTTTATCTACTTGATTATCGTCAAGAAACTGGTCTATTTTTTTGGAAGCAAAATAGAAATCTTTTTGATACGTTTGGATATCTTTTAGATACGGCTTCTTAATAATAGCTCTCATCATGTCTTTTAACTCATTATCTTGAGCATGCGATAAGATCTGTTTCAATTCTTTTTTATCCAATACTTTGTCTTTCGCTAAAGTTTCTTGACCGATATTTATTTTGGCATAGTCAGAGAAATTCGCGTCCTTCAAAGTAGGATAATATTTATTAAAAATACGGAGAGATTCTTTGTTTAATATTTCTTTTCCTCTTTGAACACTTTCTTCAGTTTCGTTAATTTTATCAAATACGGTTTTGTCAAAAGTATCTGGTTTAATCAGTTGATTTACTTTTTCAGCGTTTTTCCAATTGTTTACCATGCGTTCTTTGTCCATTAGATTATCGTAATTAATAAATATTTTTAAGTCTTTAGCAAGGCGTTTTAAATCTTGTTTTTCTTGAGGAGATAATAAAGGTAAGATTTCATTTGTGGTTTGTTGAGAAACTTTTTCTTTTCGGTTTTCTTCACTAGCATAATTACTCTTTTTGATTTCCCGATTTTGCTCAACTCGATCACTTGTTTCTCCTCTATTCTCCATTTCTCTGGCGACATATCCTTCATGAATAGTTGGTTTTCTACCTTCGCCTAATTCAGCATAACTTTTTTCAGTTATTCGTTGAGAGAAGCCATTTTTCTCTAAGTACTGATTCGTTAAATCGGCCCAGTTTTTTCTCCATTCAGCCAATTTTTCTTTGCTATCCCAATTTGTTGTGTAGGCTTTTCTACTTTTTTTATCACCATTTTCATAGTAGAGTGGATTTCCATTTTTATCTTTTAAGATGATTCGTTTTGACTTACTACCCCACTCTCCATTCTCAGTAAAAGGTCTAGTCGTCACCATGACATGAAAATGAGGATTATTAATATCATCTCGATGGATAGCCACATCTGCTACCATACCTTCATCTACAAAATTTGTTTGAACGTACTTTTTTGTTAAATGAGTTTGTTCTTCATTATTGAGTTCAATGGGTAAAGCAATATTCATTTCGCGTGCTAATTGTGATCGACTAGATTTCTCAATAGACTCTACTTCATTCCACAATTTTTCACGATTTAAAGTCCACTTGGGGGCATGACTGGGTTTCAAGATGAAGGTTTCAGGTTTAATTTCTCTTCTGTAAAAGTTGAATTCTCCATAACGTTCACTATATAATTTTTCACCACTTCGGTATGCAGCGCTAGCAATTGCTGATTGACCTTTCCCTCGAGAAATAATCTTACAATTAAAATGATAGATAGCCATTATGAGAATCCTCCTTTCTTTTATTTCTACATAAGCGAAGCGAATTTTTAAAACTGCGGAGCGGTTTTTCACAACCCAAACAATTCATTGTTTGAAACTGGCCTAATCCAGTTTAGGTCTTAGCACACACGATTTATTTAATCGTGTATAAGTGCGCCCTTTATTTAATTCCATTCTATCAGTAATCGTATTATTTTACAATTTGTTTACTATTTGCTATGGTTATTTTGAATAAGAAAGGGGTTAATTACATGAGTTCACTAAAAAGCATTCAAACAAAAATGGAACAGATTGAAAAATTAAAAATAGAAGTCGAAGAAGCAAAGAAAGAAATCCATACAACCTTTGGAGAAAAGTTCATTCAATCACTAGGATTAGATTATGAAATGCTTTCTTCTAAAAAAGACATAAATTCTGTAGTGAATAGAATGGTTGAAAACTTGCCAGATCATCTATTTACTGATTTAAACAATGATTATGTACATGACGAGAACGAGTCTACTGAATTGGATCACGAGTTGCAAAATTCATAATTAATTGAAAAGTTAGGTGTTCCCTATGAGTAATTTAGATATCAAAAAAAAGGAACAAGAAATCAGACGACTACAACGACAAATGCAAAGAGATTCAGAAAGGTTAAGAAAAAAACGAACACATCGATTGATTCAAAAAGGCGCTCTTTTAGAAGCTTACTTTGATATGAGAGATTCGAGCATCGAAGAAACAGAAAAAGTATTAAGTATTATTGCTTCTGAAGTCAAAAAAATAAGAAACAAAACATCTTGAAGTAATTATTTAAATAGACTAAGCATACTGTATTAAATCTTACAATATTAAAAATTAAAAATAACTTTCTTTTTTATAGATATATATGCTAAGTTATATCTATAAAAAAGAAAGAGTTGTTCTATGAAAAAATTTACATATCGTATTTCCATAGTAACAATATTTACATTAATATTTGGTATTTTCGGATTCACAACAAATTCTGTAGTCAGTGCTGATAATCTAGTTGATGAAAATGATAGCGCAATCAACGCTGAAGATGTACTCTCAATTGAAGAAACTGCGCTTATTGTAGATGATGTCGGTGATTCAATTTCAATTGAAGAATATGATCAATCTGTAGTTGTCACCATAGATGGTATTTTTGTACAAGGTGTATTTTACTCTCAAGATGAGTTTGAGGACTTATTAATTAATGCCACCTATAGTGAAACAGAATACCAGTTAAACCAAACAGCGCCTTCTAATGGCATTTCACCTATGGCTGCTAATCCTGCTGACCTTGCTGGATTATTAGCTGGAACTTGGTGGATTCCTGGTATTGGAAAGGTAGTTGTTACGGTGGCTGGAGTTGTTGTCGTAGCAGGAGTAACAATAAAAGGTGGCACTTGGGTTTACAACAAAGTGAAGGCATATTTTGCAGAAAAAAAATATGAAACAGCTAAAAAAAATGGATCAAAAGCAGCAAAACATTCAAACCAATCTACTTCTAAGGGTACTTCATTATCTACCAAGGGAACTCCATTATCCTCTAAAGATTTAAAAGACAGTAAAGGAACTAAACAAAGAAGGTATTATGACAAAAATGGGAATGCAGATTTAGACATTGATTATAGACATGCTGGTAAGTATAAATTTCCTCATAGACATACATGGAATAACGGAAAAAGAAGTGGACATTAAGGAGGTTGTATTATGGAAGATAACTTTACTGACATTCCTGCGGGTACACCGCTAGACTTCGATCAGCTCATTTTTTATTTAGAACAAGGAAGAGAAATCGAGTTTACTTATGAAGGCGTAGAATACTTTATTTCAAATTCTAAGAAGGAAGGACGTGCTCTCTGGAGCGGGAACCAAAAATTAAGTGCTAATTTTACTACATTTAATCTAGAAGTGTTAAAAAATATAAAACTGCAAGATAAGAGTCTAGATGATATTTTTAAAACACATAAAGGATTTGTACAGGCAGTTTTTTAAATCTAAAGACAAGTAAATTATAAAAACACTTAGGAATTTAGTCATCCTAAGTGTTTTTGTATCTAAAATATACCAGCATTTTAAGTTTACAAAAACGCTGGTTTTTAAGTCTTAGCTTTATTATATGCTTAAGTCATTGACTTTTCTCTGCTGAGTGTATTCTAATATAGTCTTAAAGTTACCCTTATCTTCCGGAATCTTATTTTGAATATTTAAAGTTGGTTTACGATTTAAAACCTCATTTTTAATGTCCTGACTTAACCATTCTTTTCCAGTCAATGCACCAGACCACTCTTTAGCAATCTCTTTTCTATTTTTATCTGATCGGATACAATAATAATATTTATTTTGCTCTTTGTCTTCTAATCGAATATTGAAATCGGTAAAGAATTTTGAAGTATTCAAATCTTCAATTCCAGTACAAATTAACGGTTCATCTTTTAAATCAACATAATGATTTTTCCCATTACTATCCGATAAAAAATTTAGTTTCTCTGCATTCAAGACATCTTGTGTTTTTTCTTTTGACTGTAATTTCTCGTTATATTTATCGGTTATCTTCTCAATCATATTAGCTGCTACTTCCTTTACTTCTTCCAAAGATTTAATATAAACTTCTTTCTCGACATCTCTTCTTGTCCAGTTTGCTAAGTAAGATTGCGTATACTCTTCAGAATTCAAACCAAATGTATTACTGACAGCATAAGCCGTCATTTCCGCTTGATATTCTAAAACATTCGTTGCATGGAGCGTATGATCTTTCTCTTTCATTTTAGGAACATTATGCATTTCAGCATGTGCTAACTCATGTAACAACACTTTTGTTCTTTCCGTATCATTTAAACTATCCTTCAGTACTATTACGTTCTCGAAAGGAGCATAAAATCCTTTTGCAGCACTTGCCGTTTTCCCCATTTTAACGGTTATCTCTTTTTCTTTCGCATACTCATTCAAGGCTTTGCTTAAATCTTTAAATTCCATCTCGGTATTGTTGAAGTCAAAATTTTCAGGTCGATTGGGATATAGCTTGGGATAATCTTCAACAGGACAATTGGTTTGAGTAACGTCAAAAACAGGAACAGTTAGATAGCCAACAATTTCTTTTTTTGTTTTTACTTGGCCAGATTTAATCTTTTCCTGTTGTTCTGTATTTGCATACTTCACTAATTGTTTAGTGCCTTTTTCATTTTTGAACGTTTTTTCAATTTTTGGTGCCAAAAGGTAAAGAGATTTTTCACCTTTTTGTACCTGGTAACCCATTTTTTGAAATTCTTTATAAGAAGCTACGCCATAAGCTCCCTTATACTGAGATTGAATCAGTAAGACATTTCGAGCGGAATAATTCTTGAACTTCGTCATGCTGTTTAATAATTCCAATTCATCTTGAGGATCGTCTTGGAAATTTTTAACAGCCTGGTTCATTTTGTCTGTCAGTTCGTCAATCTGTTTCTTTTTTTCTTCCCTACTACGTTTCACCAATTACCTCAACTCCTTTTCGTCGTCAATGTAACTTAATTGGTTCTCCTCTTCGTTATAAATGACAAAAATATCTTCTTCCGTTTCATTTAGCAATAATTCGTAATAGTCTAATTGCTCCTGTGTTACAGAAACGCTAAATTCTTTTCTAGTGTTGGGATTATATACAATAGCTTTATCAGGTTGACTAATTTCTAACAATAAAACAGTTATCATAATATGCTCCTTTCTAAATAGCTCAAAAAACGGTTCTAAAGCATTTTAAAATCTTTACTCACTTTATCCTTATTTACACCTTGAAACCCTTCTGAAGGTGTAAATTCACCGCTTTATCCCCTTTATTTACTTACTTGGCTTCTCACGAAATCTTCAAAGACATTTTTGAAAGAAATAAATAGGTAGCTGGAAATATTTTTGGTTTTCCCAAATCTGGATTGCTGCACGCAGCGAGTGAAAGTTCGCTTTAATTCTTCCCGAATAAACGGACTGTATTTACTAGATGACAAGATAGAGATGTAAATACCACTCTCATCTTCTACTGATTTTTTAGCATACATGACTTTTTCACAGTAAAGTGTAAAGGTCTGAAAATCATTAAAACTATAGGTTTTAAAATAATGAATCAACTCTTCACCATACTCTTCATACAGTGCATACTTATCAATATAACCGTCAATAAGTTGTTGCTCTTGTTCGTTATCTTTTATTTTAGGATTGAAGGCTTGGTTGATAAGAATGTTTTCATCTGGTTCTGAGATATCTTTATTGTCTTTAATATCTTTAGAAATAGATTGATATAGATTTACCGCATTTTTTACGGTTCCTTGGTTTAATCGACTTTCACTCTTATTCTCACGACTCTCAAAATTTGCGGTTCCTTGATTTAACGGCTTTTCTACTACTTCTTCTCGAGCCGCATTTTTTGCGATTCCTTGATTAGATAGAATTTCTTCTCGTTGTTGCAATTGATAAATATCCGTTGCATTGACTTCCAAATCCGCTAAATATAAGCGATTAGGAAAGTTTTTCTTTTTCACTGGATCAAACCCCATTTTTTGTTGCAGCAGCAATCCAGCTTTCTCTAACTCTTTTTTTATTTTTGTTACGGTATTTTCTGATTTATTTAACAATTCGCACAACTCTTTATTGGTAAAGATAAAATAGACATTATTTTCTTCGTCAATCCAATGGTTTTGAATGGAATATTGCAACCGATCACGAAAAATAACATACGCTAATTTAGCACTATCTGATAATTTCGAGTATTCTTCACTGTAGAGTAAAACTTTAGGAAATTGAAAATAAAGTTCTCCATAAGCTTTATCTGCTTTATAAAAATTAAAGTCAGACATTACAAAAACTCCTTTACTACCTGTATGACCATGCAACAAGAAAGGAGATCACGCTGTTTAATACTTTACTTTTGTTTTAAATCCTAATAAAATAAGATTTAGAGAAGAACAAATTTTTGGCGCCAACCAAAAGTTTAAACAAGATGATTTCCTTTCCTGACTACGCCAATAGTCAGGTTTCTATTTATTATTATGTATACATAATTTGTAAATAACACACATTTATTATAGCGTTTAATTAAAAAAAGGAAAATAATCTGCTTATAAAAATCTATTCAATTTATTTATCATTTCTCTTACTGATTCTTTTCTTTATATTCTTTCACAATCTCATCTAACAAATTTTTCATGGAAACACCTCTTTTAAAAGCTTCGTTCTTCAAATATTCATGAGCTTCTATCCCGATTCGAATTTGTTTCAACTCCACTTTTTCTTTAGACAATGTTTCTTCTTTAATTTCAGGCAAAATCTCACCAAAAGTTCTTTTTCTCATCTATTATCCCTCACAGTGTTTAGTATGATTTAGAGTAAATATATCACTTTTACGTCGACGTGTAAACGTAAATAGAAGAGTTTATTTTAAACTTTTCCGCCTTTTCTCTCGTTTTTTTACTTTAGCCTTATATATTTAAGCGATGTAGCTGCACAAATAGAGGCAACATCATGGTGAAGACCAAAAAGGATTCTACCGCTTATAAGCAGTAGAATCCTTTTCGCTACGTATATACGTGCACGAGATCATTGACATACTCAGTAGTATATTAACTTTACCAATATTTTTTTCTTCTTTTTTCTGCGGTCACAAATACTTTTTCATCTTCTCTTTTACCAATGGCCACGATCTCAATAATTTCTATTTGATTGTCTTTTGTTGGTTTGAAGATCAGACGAATACCAAGTTTTTGGTTCTTTAATTCTTTAAAACCAGCTAGTTTTGAATAGCTGGTATTTCCAAGGTCTTTGCCAATTACAGAACCTCGGATTCTTAACCGTTCTTCAGCAGCGTTTACCCATTTTTTTAACGTGCCGTCCAACTTTTTATAGTCTTTTTCTGCTTCTTTCCAAAAATACACGTCAGCCATTAATCAAATAGATCCTCATCGGAGAAAGCAGTAAATGGGTTATGCTCTGGATTGGATTCGATGACATCTTTAGCGGGGATGAGTTTGCCTGGTCCAGCTGCTACGCGCTCATTCAACTGACTATAAAATAGTTTGTTTTCTAATTCGTTGTACTCTTTCACTAATTTTTCATACACTTCGTTACTAAGAATAACGGCTTCCGGTTTATTGTGGTTAAAAATAAAGGTGGGTTCCCCAGTTTCATGAGTGTCTTTGATAATTTTTGAGAACTCTTTTTTGGCTTCTGTGATGGATTTTGTTTTTACATCTAAAATTTTCAACATACGAAGCACCTCACTTTTCATTATTTGTTTAACCATAACACAAAAAGACCTTAATTAAAACCTTAATAAAGACCTTTTTATTCTTTTGTATTTTCTATTGAGATTTATTACCTTTTATTCAAATTCCTGTGTAACTTTATATAGTTGCTAAATTCATATATAAATACACGAAATTGCTTAATTTCATGTATTGAGAACCTTGATTAATCAAAGTTTTTTTTTTGAATTTCATTTTGAATATCTTTCTTTAATTTTCATATATTCTATTTTCTCTACTAATTTTTACTATATATTAGCTAACTAAAAACAGTATAGTCTTTATTTTATTGAAACTAATAAAATTATAAATAGTACTACTCCTAACAAGTATTAAGTAATTAAAAAAAATACTTGTTCATTTTTCGAAAGATATTTATTATTTACTTTTCTATAATTAGATAATAAATTAGAAAGAGGTGCTATTTATGATTCAACAATTTAAAAATTTACACAAAAGAGAACAACCTGTAGTGTTATTAAATATATGGGATAATGAAACTGCAGATATGCTAGTTCAAAATAATATAAATATTATAGCTACAAGTAGTTATGCAATCGCAAAAAATATAGGTATAGAAGACGGAGAAAATTTGAGCTTTCAAAAGTTACTTACAATCGCTAAGAAAATTCCAGGAAAATTTTTGTCTGTAGATATAGAATCAGGATATGCTTCAACTATTTCAGAGCTTCAAACTAATACAAAGATTCTTTTAGAATCTAACATAGTAGGCATTAATATTGAAGATAAATTTCCAGATACCCATAATCTAATGAATAAAGAACTATTTGTTGATAGAATAAAAGCTATAAAAAAAGTGGACACTTTAAACCAATTATTTATCAACGCACGGACAGATATTTTTTTCTTCGATGATATTGAAGGGAAAAATATCTCTACTAAAACATTAGACAATGCCATAGCTTTGATTTTAGAATATTCAAACGCAGGAATAGATGGAATTTTTATCCCTGGACTAAAAAATAAAAAATTTATAGAAAAAATAGTTGAGCAAATTAACATTCCTCTTAATATTATGCTAGATCACTAGTGTTGCATGAAACATAATATGTTTCACAATGTTATGTATCCTATTCCAATATGCAAAAAAGTCCTTTATACTGAACTTGGATGACTTATCCAAGACCAATAAAAAGGACCCAACTTATG
>NZ_JBGQQS010000036.1:0-12716 GCF_045528365.1 Desemzia sp. FAM 23988 | reverse complement strand
CCTTTACGATTATATTTAGGCGCTCAAACCTATAATTGTATGGTAACGGTCTTCCTCTTTTTTTGTCAACTTAAAAAACGATCGTCATTCGTCTTTTATTTCTACCACCGAATATTTTACACTAAGTCTTCAAGAGCGTTTATTGCTTCTTTTTCAAAAAAAATGTATGATTCTAAGAGTGTCGCTTAAATTGCGACAGCAGACAAAAACAATAAATACCGTTTTGTTGAAATGGAGGAATACGACAATGCAGAAAAATAAATTGGAGATAGTAAAAGATATTTTCCTGATCACAATTGGCTGCGCTTTATTCGGCTTTAGTCTTGTTAATATCAATATTGCTAACCAATTGGCTGAAGGCGGCTTTACAGGACTTACGTTGATTTTAAATAGTTTGTTTGATATCAACCCTGCTTATTCGATCCTTGTTTTAAATGTGCCGATGATTTTAATCGGATGGAAATTATTAGGGAATCAATCATTGATTTATACTCTTTATGGAACATTTATGCTTTCTTTTTTCTTAGAGATCTGGCAACGAATACCGGTTGTTATTCCGACTAAAGGCGATTTACTGATTGCCGCACTATTAGCTGGTCTTGCCGGAGGAATCGGAAGCGGATTGATCTATCGCTCAGGTGGGACAACAGGCGGTTCAGATATAATTGCTCGGATCGCGGAAAAGAAGTATGGAATCGCGATGGGAAAAAGCTTACTGGCTTTTGACGTGCTGGTCCTTGTCCTGTCGTTGACCTATATCGACTTGCCGCACATGATGTATACATTATTGACCTCTTTTGTCTTTACGCAAATGGTCGATTTCATGCAACAAGGTTCTTATAGCGGTCGAGGCCTATTGATCATCTCCGAAAAAAGCGATGCGATCGCAGACAACATTTTAGCTGAACTTGAACGTGGTGTAACTTACATTAAAGCTGAAGGGGCTTATTCCAAACAAGAAAAAAATATTCTGTATTGTGTTATGGGCTCACATGAAATTGTAGCAGCGAAAAACATTATTAATCAAACCGATCCGAATGCCTTTATTTCGATTTTATCCGTTCACGAAGTGTTAGGAGAAGGCTTTTCTTATGACCCCAAACCTAAAGGTCGTTTTCAAAAGAATAAACAAACTGCGCAAAAACACATTAAATCATAAATATTCACACAAAAATGTTCTGGACCTTAGCGAAAGGTCCAGAACATTTCTTTCTATTTCCACAAAAAAACTCTTAACAAATTTCACAACAGCTGAAATCTGTTAAGAGCCACAAGCCTTATAAACTAGTCTTTTTTTGATGATCCAATAATTCTTTTTCGATTTCTTTCAATTCAGTAGAAAATTCAATAAATTCCTCTCGATTGCCATTTTCCAAAGCTTCATCAATTAAGTTCAACATCAAATGTTTTTTTTCGTTCAAAGAGAGTTTTGTAATGGCGTGTTCTACTTCGCGAATAAGATCTTGGGGAATAGTTTCATTCCAGCGGTGATAAGGATTATCTTCTAAAATCGCAAGATATTGTTCTGTTTTCCAGGGTTCTCTGAATACCAGTTCTAAATACATATCTTCCTGCCAATTGAGTCGCACTTCATGAAAAGCTTGCTCAGGGTCACTAAACGCTTGTCCGTCTTTATAAAACAAAAACGGTTCGTTATCCATACCAACAGTCGACATCATAATCCCTCTAGGAGTCGTTTCCACATCCTCAACAAAATGAACCTTATTTAATACAATATCATGATTGAGCAGATAATTTAAGATCCACATAGATTCTCTTCTTTTTAGTTGATGACGATCTAAAAACCAACCGATGAAGGATTTTTTTTCTTCTAAAGAAACTTGGATGTTCATAGGAAAACCTCCTTATAACTCCTTTAGTATAGTATACCCTAGTCTAATAATAGTTGCCATTGATTGACTCGTAGAAATTCAACATTTCTTCATCAGTAGGTTCTACTTGCAAATAATCCTCTAAAACATCTTTAATGACCGTTCGGTCGCCTTCTTCTCTCAAGTAGCCAACATAACTTTTCAAGAACGAAGGATTTTGGCGGAATGCCGGATAGGCTTTAGAGAAAGCTTTTCCTGCAGCTTCATATTCTTCGATACCTTCATTGGCAATCGCTAAGTTCCAGTAAAATTGTGGATCTGCTTCTTCATCCGTCAACGCTTGTTGGATAAAGTCGATCGTTTCAGAAAATCGTTCTTGTTTATTTAGTAAGTTTGTATAGGCCAGTAAATATCCGGCATTATCGGGATCAAGTTCAATCGCTTTTTGGTAGTATTCTTCCGCAGCATCTTCTCGTTCTAATTTAAGATTGATCGCTGCTCCTTGAAGGTACAAGTCAGGATTGAATTCATCGTACTGTAGTCCTTCTTGAATCACTTCTATTGCTTTATCTAATCGCAGATCTTCTTCTAGCCCTTTAGCCAAGTAAGGATACACAGAAGTGTAGCTAGGGTCTAACTCTTTCAATTTAAACAGGGTTTCATTTGCGCGTTGGAATTCTTTCTGTTGCAAATACGTAAATCCTAATTGGAATAAAGTATCCACGTGTTCATGTTCTTCTAAGCTTTGCTTCAAGTAGTTGACAGCTTCTTCAAAATCACCTAAGGCGCTATATGCTCCACCGCATCTGGCCGCCAAATTGATTCCGGATAATTCTGCGTGTCCTTGAATCAATAAATCTTCATAGCCTTTGATGGCTTGAGCGTATTTCCCCATTGAAAAATGTAATTCAGCTAACGCAAAAATTACGGCCGGTTCATCTCCCACTGCTTCTTTAGCACGAAGCAGTTTGTGTTCGCTCACTTCATATAAACCTTGTACATAGTACAAATCTGCCAACACCAATAAAGCTTGAGGGTAAGCGTCGCTGGTTTCTTTGATTTGCAATAACCAGTCAGAGGCTGCTTCCATATCGCCTTCTTCGATAGCAATTTCTGCTAAACTCACTTTTAATTCATCATTTTCTGGGTATAGTTCAAGCAAATGCACATTGATTGCTTTGGTTTCTTCGTTAAATCCAAGTTGATATAAACTATCACTTAAAAGATACAATTCTTCATCTGAATCTTGTTTCATGGCTTGTAGGAACAGCTCAGTAGCTTCTCCTAAATCGTTATCATGTAAAGCCTGAATCATTTTTTTTCCGTATGACATTCCTAAAACCTCTTTCGCAGTTCAATTCATTTAGTTATTCACCAGTTTAACACAATTTTTAAGATAAAAATAGTTGTCCTGATCAGTCACTGAACTAAAATAAATGGCACTGTTTGAACAATATTCCAACAAATTTAAAATTTCACAATTATTTTTGGTCTAGACCTTTACAAAATAGAAATAGCGCTGTACTCTAAAAACGAAAAATTTATCAATCCATCTTAGGAGGTACTTAATCATGCATTTAGATTTTACAAAGGAAGAATCTCAGGATATTGAAGCATTTGTAAGTAATTTAACGTTGACCAAAGAAGAGTATTTTCTATGTCTCCATAAGAAAAATGTGTTCACTAAAGAAGCTTTGCAAGATAGGCTAAATTTCAGGTGTTTTATTGAAGACTATCACCACATGTTGGAGAACTTGTACGATTACAATTTTGTGATCAAAGATATGATCGAACACAATAACGATACAAAAATAATCGATTCGATCCTTTACTTTTTAGATACGACCATCAAAGATCCTATGGTACTGTCGCAACTATATGCAATTTATAAAAAACAGACCCAAAACGACCTTTCTCCATTCCAGTAAAACATGGGTTTTTAAATACATCTAAACAGCTGCCCCATATTTAAAAGTATGCATAGAGTCCGTTTCAACAACTAGGAAGAAACGAACTCTGTCAATGACTTCTACACATCGAATAGCTGCTTAGGTAAAGACCTATGTTCTGTATTGGATATTAAAAATGAGGATGATCGTTCTTTAATCCGAGAAGTTGAAAATTTGTGCTCCTTTGCAATACTATTGATTCTCCAGACATAGCAAAAACCCTTGATTTCTCAAGGGTTTTTTGCTGGTCTTATTTAACTGAATCTTTAAGCGCTTTACCTGGTTTGAATGCAGGGACCTTGCTTGCTGCGATTTCGATTTCTTCCCCAGTTTGAGGATTACGTCCTTTACGAGCTGCACGGTCACGTACTTCAAAGTTACCAAATCCGATGATTTGAACTTTTTCGCCATCGCTTAATAGTTCTTGAATAGATCCGAAAACTGCGTCTACTGCTGTAGTTGCTTGTTTTTTGTTAAGATCTGTTTTAGATACTACGCTTTCGATTAATTGTGCTTTGTTAGCCATTTATATTTCACCTCCTCGAAAAGAAGATTCGATGTTTTGTTTTTGTAAACATCCTAAGCCATTTTTGAGTGGTCCAAAAATGACATCCAGCGAAATGAAAATTAGTTGATCTAAATGACATTTCAATTAAAAAGATATCACACAAAAGTTGATACTGCAATGTTTTTTACTGATTTCCGGCATTTTTTCGCAAGGTTTGCGTTAATCTTTCAAAACTATTGAACTTCATCACAAACTGTGATAAAATGCCGTTTACCAGTTTTTGGTTGCTCTTTTATTTTCTGTTACGAGTAATCAAACGGATAGGTGTTCCCTCAAACGAGAAGGTATCACGAAGACGATTTTCCAAGTAACGCGCATAAGAAAAGTGCATCATTTCAGAATCATTCACAAACACGACAAAAGTAGGCGGTTTGATCGCCACTTGAGTAGCATAGTAGATTTTCAAACGTTTTCCTTTATCTGTCGGTGTCGGATTCATCGCTACTGCATCCAAGATAACTTCATTCAATGTAGAAGATTGGATACGCAGTTTTTGATTTTGGCTGACCATGCTGATCAGTTCCGGCAATTTGTGCAATCTTTGTTTTGTCAAAGCTGATACATAAATGATAGGCGCATAGCTTAAGTAGGCAAACTCTTCTCGAATAGTTTCTTCAAATTCTTTCATTGTAGAGTTCTCTTTCTCGATCGCATCCCATTTATTGACTAAAATAATGATCCCTTTTCCAGCTTCATGTGCATAACCGGCAACTTTCTTATCTTGCTCTCTAATGCCTTCTTCTGCATTCAGGACCACTAGGACGACATCTGAGCGTTCAATGGCTCTAAGGGCTCTTAAAACACTGTATTTCTCTGTATTTTCGTACACTTTCCCTTTTTTACGAATACCGGCAGTGTCGATCATCACAAATTCTTCCCCGTCAGCTGATGTGAAAGAAGTATCAATTGCATCACGTGTTGTTCCCGCTACGTTCGACACGATTACACGATCTTCACCTAAAATAGCATTCACCAATGAAGATTTCCCTACATTCGGTCTTCCGATCAAACTAAATTTAATGACAGAATCATCGTATTCTTCTTCTTCCTCTTCAGGGAAGAACTTGATGGCTGCGTCTAGTAAGTCTCCTAACCCAATTCCGTGACTTCCAGAAAGAGGGTACGGATCTCCTAATCCTAAAGAGTAAAATTCAAAGATTTCTGCTCTCATTTCAGGGTTATCAACTTTGTTTACCGCTAATAACACGGGTTTATTGCTTCGGTACAATATTTGAGCTACATTTTCATCCGCATCCGTTACACCTTCTCTTACACTAGTAAGAAAGACGATCACATCTGCCTCTTCAATAGCAATTTCTGCTTGTTGTTTAATTTGTTCTAGAAAGGGTTCATCCCCTATATCAATTCCACCTGTATCAATCACATTAAATTCTTTTCCTAACCATTCTGCTGGAGAATATATCCGGTCACGGGTTACCCCTGCTATATCCTCAACGATAGAAACACGTTCTCCGACAATACGGTTAAAAACTGTTGATTTTCCTACATTTGGACGACCAACGATGGCGATTACTGGTTTTGCCATGTTCTAGCCTCCTCTTTTTCTACTTTAGTACTTTACTAGTTTAGTTGAATTCCTTTAAACTTGCAAACACCAATTGTATTTTACCCTATTTTACCATTTTATTGTTACATTATGGACAAGTTTCTCATTTTTATTTTTTGATACAAAAATAAGCGTATGGTTCCAACTAGAACCATACGCTTATTTATAAAGAATTAGTTGTCTTCGTTTTGATCTTCTGTGTCAAGATCTGCTAGTTGGTCTCCAATCAAATCTCCTAATGTAAAACCGGTATCTTCGTCCATTTCTGGAACTTCCTCAGCCTTAGGTTCTTGATGGATACGCTCTGGTTTAGCTTCCAACGCTTTGATACTTAATGACAAGCGTTGTTCTTCTGGACTGACAGACAATACTTTCACTTTGATCTTATCTCCCACATTTAATACTTCATGCGGTGTTGCGATATGATTGTGTGAAATTTGAGAAATGTGAACCAATCCTTCTACTCCCGGGAATACTTCCACAAAAGCTCCGAAGCTGGTTAGACGTTTCACTTCACCATCAAGTACTGCCCCTGCAGTAGCGCGCTCTTCAATATCTTCCCAAGGTCCTGGCAAGGTATCTTTAATAGATAGTGAAATACGGCCTTCTTCTTTATTGACAGAAAGGACTTTCACGTCCACTTCTTCTCCCACAGTCAATACATCACCTGGTTCATTCACGTGACCGTAAGAAATTTGAGAGATATGAACCAACCCGTCAACTCCGCCAAGATCAATAAAAGCACCAAAGTTTGTTAAACGAGCCACTGTTCCTTTGACCACGTCGCCTTCTACTAAGCTGTCAAGAACTTCGCCTTTTTTAGCTTCATTTTCAGCTTCAACAACAGCTTTATGAGAAAGAATCAAACGATTTTCGCTTGGTTCGATTTCAATGATTTTAAAGGTCAATGTTTTTCCTTTATATTCAGAAAAATCTTCTACAAATTGTACTTCTACCATAGAAGCAGGAACAAAACCGCGAACGCCAACATCTACTACTAGGCCGCCTTTTACGACATTCGTAACTGGAGCTTCAATAATAGTGCCTTCTTCGTATTCTTTTTGGATTTTTTCCCAAACTTTTTTCGCATCAATGCGTCGTTTGGACAACATATAGCTGCCATTTTCTTTATCTTTGCTTTCTTTGATGACCACTAAATCAAGCGTTTCGCCTACAGTGATGACATCTGACACATTTTCAAAAGGAGATGCCGACAATTCATTATGTGGAATAACTCCTTCTAGTCCGCCGCCTAGCCCAACGATTGCTTGTTTGTTTTCGTCAATTGCTAACACTTCGCCTTGGACAACGTCGCCGATATTGATTTCTTCAACATCCTTCATTACTTCTGACATAGATTGTTGTTCTTCTACTTCATGCATGTTCTCATTTTCTGTCATGTGACTTCCTCCTAATAACCAAATAAATCCTACATGTTTATTTTACCGAATTATACAGCAGAATGCCAATAAAAGACATGCATTTCCTAAAAAAGATTAAAATTCAATGAAATTACTCATCAATTCTTTCATTTTCTCCACCACTTGTTCGATTGACAGACTAGTCGTATCTAAACGAATGGCATCCTCAGCTTGTACCAACGGAGACACTTTTCGGTGAGAATCTTTGTAATCACGGTCTTCTATTTCTTTTTGCAATACCTCTAATGGAGTAGTAATCCCTTTACCGATATTTTCTTTGTATCTTCTTTCAGCTCTTTCTTTTGCACTGGCCACTAAGAAAATTTTCACTTCAGCATCTGGCAAGACGGCGGTTCCAATGTCTCTGCCATCCATTACAATGCCGCCTGCTTGAGCAATCTCTTGCTGGCGGCGTACCAATTCTTCCCGAACACCTTTATGAGCAGAGACAGCTGAAACATTGTTGGTCACATCTGGTTGTCTGATATCCGCCGTAACGTTCTCATGATTCAAAAATACTTTTTGTTGATTTTCGTCCGGTTCAAATGAGATCTGAGTATCTTTTAGTAAAGCTACCAGCTTTTCTTCATCCTCTACGTCTATTTCGTGTCTCAATGCTTGCAATGTCAGTACGCGGTACATTGCTCCTGTGTCACAATAAACGTAATTTAATTCACTGGCCAATATTTTGGCTACGGTACTTTTCCCAGCAGATGCTGGACCATCAATCGCAATTTTAATTTTTTTATTCATGATTAACCTACTTTCTGTTCTTACAAAATATCACTATCTGTTATTATACATCAGATAAGCGATTTACTCACAAAAATTTTGCGCAAAAATAGAGGAGCCAAGACAGTTGTGTCACAGCTCCTTTAAAAGACTATTTATTGTTAACGGTCTGAAAAAAAAGACAAGCTCCTGATTCAACTGAGTAACAGGAAATTTTCCTTTTACTCTACATCAGTTTACGACAAGTGTAGTGCCTACTGACACTTCATCCGTTGTTAATCCATTTAACGATTTTAATTGATCGGTCGACATACCATGGTTCAACGCGATTCTGTATAAGTTATCGCCTGCTTTAACCGTATAAGTATTAGTCGTTTGAGATTCAACAACTTCTGTAGATTCTTCACTGACTGTACTTTCTTGAACAGATTGAGATTCGCTTTCCACAACTTTAGAAGATGCAGCACTTTCCGGTTCGCTAGAAGCTGCCTCGGCCTGAGTAGTTTCACTTTCAGATTGAACTGCTTTAGACTCCTCAACTTCTTCCGATTCTGAACCCATCGATTCGCTTTCTGATTCTTCTGCTTGACTGCTTTCGCTTGATTCGTTTTCTTTAACCACTAATTTTTCAGTTTCAGGTTCAGTTGTATTTTGAGCGTTGTGAGTATAAAAAATATAAGCACTAGTTGGTAAAATAATAAAAAGGGCTAAAAATATCCATAATGACTTCAATACAGGTGATATAGCTTTATCCGCTTTTTTTCTTTCCGTTCTTGAGTAATTGCCATTTGTATATCCCTCATTTTCATCAAATGTACGAGACCATAATTCGTCTGTATCATTTGAATGACCTTTTTTCTTTCTGGCCATCTTAATCCCTCTCCTTTCTAAACTTCTAGATTATTATAGCATAGGATTAGTCTCTTTTCCTCATAAATTTTTCAACAAAAATAAGTCATTTAGCCTGTTTTCCCATTCATTTTTGAACTCTTTATGACTATGTTCTCTGCTTTCATGAGGCAGCTCATATTTTTCGAAATTGATCCCACAAGATATACAACACTGTTCAGGCTTATGTTGCAAGGTCTCTTCGAAATAATGCAGCAGCATCTCTCGTTTACAATCCGCTGTTTGAATGTAGTGCAGCATAAAATAGAGCTGATTTTCTTTTATTTGTCGCTGCAAAGCTATTTTCTGTTTAACTTCTTGGATAGGTTGCTGAGTCTCTATAAAGTAACTCAACAATTGTTTATGAACATCATCTTTGTGGACCAAATCTAATTTAGACGGATCCCGGTACACCATTTCGATCACCTCATCTGACGGAAGTGCTTCTTCTTGGAACCGCTGATGAATAAAATGATCTCCTCGTTCATAAAATAGCAAAGCTATACTAGGGTCACCGTCTCTTCCAGCTCTTCCTACTTCTTGCAGATAAGCCTCTGGACTGGCAGGTAAATGATAATGGAACACAAACCGGATATTGTTTTTATTGATTCCCATTCCAAAAGCACTGGTTGCACAAATGATGTCGATTTGATCTTGGATAAACTGATTTTGGATTTTTATTTTATCTTCTGTCTCTAAACTGGAGTGGTAACTTTCTGCTGACAGAGCCGTTTTCGTTCGAATCATCCCAGCGATTTCATCAGCTTTCTTTTTGCTTGAAAAATAGATAATACCTGGCTTCTGTAATTTTTGCAGTTGCTCAATAATCAATTCGTTTTTATTATTTTCACACAAAATCGTTCCAAATGCTATATTGGGTCGATTGACAGAATAAAGTACCTGTTGAGTAGTGCTGCGATCCAGCTTTAAACTCGTTAAAATCTCTTCTCTTACTCGCGGAGTAGCTGTAGCAGTTAAAGCCATTGTCAGAGGGTTTCCAAGGACTTTTCGCACCGCTCCTAAAGTAGAATATTCCGGCCTAAAATCCATTCCCCATTGTGAAATGCAATGAGCTTCATCCACCACAAATAAATTCAACTGGATTTTCTTCAGCGCTTCTAAAACCGTTGGCTGGTGCAGCATCTCAGGAGACAAATAAATAAATTTAAATTGATGCAATTGGTTCAGTACTTGCCGTTTGTATCTGGATGGAAGCATACTGTTCAGTGCAACCACTCTTTTTTCGCCGTTCATTTTTAATTGTTCTACTTGATCTTGCATCAATGAAATCAAAGGAGAGATGATAACGGTAGTACCGCCCAAGGCGTAGCCAGTCAATTGGTAACAAATCGATTTTCCAGTCCCTGTCGGCAGCATCACTAGTGAATGTTGTCTCGACAAAGCCGCTGTTATCGCTTCTTCTTGCCCTTCTCTAAAACTGTGGAAACCAAATTTGTCGGCTAACAATTGATATATATCAGTTTTTTCCTTCATTTGCTCTCCTCCTTTCAATTTGCATTAATCGAAACCACCAGAATTCCAAATTAACAAGACGGTCTGAAGCTTCTTGAAATGAAACTTCCGGAGAATCTGCCAGCAATGTCTTTAAAGAAGTGTAGATTTCTTTTGGTATAAATGGCTCAATCTCTACTGTTGGAAAAAGAATCACCAACTCTATCAAGTGTTCGGAAATGGTGCTTTTCTTTAACCGACGGATGTGAACAATTTTTTCAATAGAGAACCCTTTTTCCAGTAACAAAGCTGTTTCTTTGGCGCTATGTGACAACCCATTTTTATTAGGAGCAGCCGTGTCTTTTACGATAGAGGCAAATAAAGGAACTTGTTGATGGATTTCATGGATTTGTTGGATAAGGCAACTCATAGCATCGTATTGCCTTACCGTTATCTCCAATTCCGGGATATTCATTTGTTGTGCCAGTTGTTTTTTGGTCAGACCTACGATATCATGTCCCGACATCAGATGAACTAAAATAACCGCATTTTCTGTTTCTAAATTAGATAGGAGTACTTTCCACTCCATCCCAAAGGCAGCTGCCAACTCTTTAAAGGGCTTGGATTGTGTTGCAATCCACCTCTTGACCCATTGTTGAATATCATACTCTTTTTCTACAGGTAAATAGCGTTTATTTTCATACCGGATTTCCGAGAGAATTTGGGTAATAAAATAGATCTTTCGTTGAACGTCTCGTACCATACGACCTTGTGTCAACCAGTTTAAATGATGTGGCTGATAATGATCTGAAAGATATTGTCGAACACTGTTTTCACCTGTTTGTGATAGAAGGTATTCTTTGCTGTCATGCGTATACAATAAATACCCACTAGAGGTCAACTCTTCTAATTTTTGATAAAACACTGAACGATCTAGTTGTGGGAAAAAACCAAAAAAAGGTTCCAAGGAATAATCTACTGCACGATATAAAATAGAAGCTGTCCGCTTCCCTTGCAGAATATGAAATACCGTTGACCCTTTTTTAGCTTGAGTGTTAGAAAAAAGAGCTAATATAAATAAGTCGTTATATGTGAGTGCCATGACTTTTTTCCAGCCTTTACATGTTAAATTTCTGTTTCATTAAAAGAGGCAGTTGAGATCTCTTAACCTTACTATACCAAATATAGACCTAAAATATTGTTTTTGGTACAAAAAAAACTGCCCTAAAGGCAGTTTTTTTGCTTGTGTGATTATTTATTTACAGAAACCTGTTTGTATTGGCTATTTCGTAAAAGCCATGGTTTTAATTTACCAAATAATACAATAAAGACTACACTGATCAAGAAACCTTTTGCAATATTAAATGGAAGTACTCCATACAATACGTAATTTATCATTGGACCAACATCAAAATTTAAGACCATCATGTAAAGTGGTGCAACAACATAGTAATTCAATACTGACAACACGATCGTCAAGACAATGGTTCCAGCAGCACTACCTAGGATGAGACCTTTCAAAGATGTTCCTTTTGCACGGACAACCGCGTAAAGAGGAAGAAGATACGCTACGGAAGCGATAAAGCTTGTAGCATCTCCAATTGGGAATCCAGCATCTCCACCAGTTTGTACATAATGTAATAAACTTCGGATAAACGCGATAGCAATGCCACCAACTGGACCGTATAAAAACATTCCGATGATATTAGGCATATCGCTGAAATCTACTTTCAAAAAAGAGACTCCTGGTACTAATGGAAAAGAGAAGTTGATCAGGATAAACGACATAGCGCCTAATATAGCTACTCCAACCATTTTCTTTGTATTTCTTGTTTGCATAAAAATCCTCCTAAAAGGATTCATCAGCGTGAGCATCTTGCGGTTAATACGAATAGAAATAAAAAATGCTCCGTCTGCTCTTCTTCAGAATAGCAAACGGAGCATTTGAATATATAACGATTCAAATAACCCCATCTTCTTTATCCAGACTTTACTGTCGGTACTGGAATTACACCAGTTCAACCAGAATGAGTAAGCTCATTCAGTTCGTGGACTTTACCACCGGTCGGGAATTACACCCTGCCCCTGAAGACGAATCAATTTTTTATTTTCCTTACATAAAACATTATATCTTATTGTGAAAAAAAAATCAAGCACTCCACTTACTTTTTTTTAGTAAATTATCGTTCGAACGTGATAATGTCCTAAGTAGGTCGAAGCATAAAATGTCCCAAAATGATAAAATAAAATCATGAAAAGGATAATACTAACGATGAATGAAGATAAGAAATATAAAGTAATAAAAGC
>NZ_JBGQQS010000035.1:0-13098 GCF_045528365.1 Desemzia sp. FAM 23988 | reverse complement strand
GTTTAACTCCTTCGGAGTACCGTTCTTTAGCCTCATAAAAAAATACCACGTTGAGCATCTTATTCAACGTGGTAGGGTAAACAATTATTTTGTTTTTTAACCTGTCTACTTGACGGGGAGTGGTTCACAGATTTTGTTTGCCCTTTTTGTTACATAGGTAAACGACACATTGAAGAAGCAACAAAAGGTATGGAAGATATCACTTTTGAATACCATAGTTATGAGTTGGATCCAACGGCTCCTGAAAAATACGAAGGCCCTATGCAAGAATATTTTGCAGAAATCAAGGGTATGAGCTCTTCACAAGCTGACGATATGATCCAACAGGTGACTACAATGGCCACAAATGCCGGCTTGGATTATCACTATGAAAAAATTCAACACGGGAACACGGTAAAACCTCATCGCCTATTCCAGTATGCTAAAACACAAGGTAAAGGTACTGAATTCATGGAAGTCGCAAAGGAAGCTTATTTTATCAATGGAGAATGGTTAAATGATGACCCTACATTGGTGGAGTTAGCTGAAAAAGTCGGCTTAGATAAAGAAGTTGCTGCGAAAATTCTTCATTCAGAGGATTATTTAGACGCTGTGCAACAAGACGTAACTGCCGCCCAACAAATCGGTGTCCAAGGCGTGCCTTTCTTTGTGATTGATGGAAAATACGGTATTAGTGGAGCACAACCGATAGATACCTTTAAGCAAGTCTTAACAGAGATACAAGCAGAAAATGCTTAACGGATAAACCAATGAAAATATGCAGTATAGATTCCATCATTTGGGACCTATACTGCATTTTGAGTCTTACAGTCTAAATGTTTTGTTTCATGCTCTTTATAAATACGTTGCGCAAAACAGACTTCCTGTAGTTTCACTTTCTCTTTTTGTTGGGAAAGTTCAACCAACTAAAAGAGAAAAGTGAACCTCACGAAAATCTAAGCGTTTTGCTCCACGCTCTTTTTAAATTGGTTCATTGAGGTGAATGGTTTGTTCATTTTGCGGCATTTCAGAATCTATTTTCCAAATTTCCTCTGCATAACGCATAATCGTAAAGTCCGCTGAGAAGGGACCGGAATTCGCTATATTCAATAATGATTTTTGATTCCACAATTGTTTATCTTGATACAGTTCATCTACTTGATGTTGCACGGTAATATACTCCTCAAAATCTTTCAGTACAAAATACTCGTCATTGTATTTCACTAGGGAATCAAAAATCACTCTTCCTTCTTCTTTAATGTCTGGAATAGTCCCATCAATCAAAGTGTTTAATACTTTTCTCAGTTTTGGACTAGAGTCATAAATTGTGCGTGAAGAATACGTTCCATTTTCATAATAGTCATACACCTCATCTGAAGTTAGGCCGAACAAGAATATATTGTCTTCTCCAACATAATCTCGTATTTCTACGTTAGCTCCATCTAGTGTAGCTACAGTTAATGCACCGTTGAGCATTAATTTCATATTACTTGTTCCTGAGGCTTCTTTACTGGCTAAAGAAATTTGTTCGCTTACTTCTGCAGCTGGAATAATCAATTCAGCTAACGTAACACCATAATTTTCTACAAATACTACTTTCAATTTATTTCCAATGTCTGGGTCATTATTTACTAACTCAGCAACAGCATTGATCACTTTGATGATTTGTTTAGCATACAAATAACTTGGTGCTGCTTTAGCTCCAAAAATAAAAACTCTTGGTTGAATATCCAATTCTGGGTTTTCTTTGATATCTAGATATCTGGAAAGAATGTGCAACACATTTAACAGTTGACGTTTATAAGCATGCAATCGTTTGATTTGAACATCAAATAGAGCATTTGGATCAATAATTAAGCCCATTTTGCTTTCTACATACTGCGCAAATCGCTGTTTATTTTTCAATTTTACTTCTGCTAATTCTCTCAAAGAAGCCACATTATTGGCATACCCTTTCAATATCTTTAATTCTGATGGTTTCTTTTTCCATTCTGTACCGATTCTGTCATCAATAAATTTCGTCAGGTCCTCATTAGCTATTTGCAACCACCGTCTTTGAGTGATACCATTCGTTTTATTGTTAAATTTAATGGGATACATTTCGAAGAAGTGTTTCAATACATCATTTTTCAAAATATTTGTATGCAGTTGTGCAACTCCGTTAACACTGTGGCTTCCAATAATAGCCAAATGCGCCATATTCACCACACCGTCTTTGATAATAGCTGTTTGATAAGTCAATTCTTCCCCATAGATAGGCAATTTCTTTTCAATATGTCGGCGATTGATCTCTTCGATCACTTGATACACTCTTGGGATCTCAGCTTGCAACATTTCGATGGGCCACTTTTCCATTGCTTCTTGCATGATCGTATGATTGGTGTAGCTCATCACTTTCTTCCCTATCTCCCAAGCTTGTTCCCAACTCAATCCTTCTTCATCAATCATAATGCGAATGAATTCAGGAATACATAAAGCTGGATGTGTATCATTGATATGGATAGCAACTCTATCTGCAATGTGGATCATTGGCAAATGTAATTTTTTGTAATAACGAACAATACTTTGAACGCCTGCTGAACACAAGAAATACTCTTGTCTCAACCGTAAAATCCTGCCTTCATAATTGGAATCATCTGGATACAAGACTTCCGTCAATTGATTCACTTCTCGTTGAGCGGTGATACTAGAATAGTGAACGTAATCTTCTGGAGGGATTTCAGCTGACCATAATCGCATATTGTTGACCAAATTATTTTGATAACCAATCATAGCAGTATCGTACGGAACGGCTAAAATATTTCGGGTATTGTCGTAGATCGGTACAAATCGTCCTTCCTCTTCCGTTAAATAAACCTGACCTCCAAATCGGACATTGATGGTTTTATTTTCTTTTCGGACTTCCCATACGTTTCCATTTCGCAGCCAATTATCAGGAACTTCAACTTGATGTCCATCAATAAATCGCTGTTGGAACAAGCCGTACTTATACCGAATACCGCTCCCAGCACCAGGAATACCTAAAGAAGCGATAGAGTCCATAAAGCAGGAAGCTAATCGGCCTAATCCTCCGTTTCCCAGCGCAGGATCTTCTTCTGCTTCCACTATTGATTGAAAATCCAGACCGATTTCTTCAATACCGTTGCGAATGGTATCTAAGATCCCTAAATTCAGTAAATTACTTTTCAACATTCTTCCCGGTAAAAATTCCATTGAAAAATAATACAATTGTTTGACCTGTTTTTTTTCGTACTCTATTTTGGTTTGCGTCCAATTTTCCCCTGCATAGGCTTTGACAAAAGTTCCAAGTGCACTGTACAACTGAATAGGAGAAGCTTCTTTTACATCTAGTCCATATAGTCCTTTCAACAATCTCTCATAGTCTTTTTTAAACTCTGCTACTTGTAATGTCATTCCAAATCCTCCTCATAGGTATAACCATTCTATGTACTTAGCGCGTTATACGACAAGGGCCAGGCCAAAAAAATTTGGTCTAGCCCTTTAATCCTTCATACTGCTCATTTAATTTGTTTGATCTGTAATTCTGTCATAACTGTCTTGATACAATTGACTAGATTTTTCCCAACTGAAGTCTTTTTTCATAGCTTGTCGTACCAATTTTTTCCATTGATCTGGGTAATCAAAATATACTTGTAAAGCACGATCAATGGTTTCCAACATGATTTGGCTAGAATAGCCTGAGAAGCTGAATCCAGTTCCTTCTCCCGTAAATGTGTTGTAGGCTTGCACGGTGTCTTTTAATCCGCCTGTTTCGTGGACGATCGGCAACGTTCCATAACGCAAAGAATTTAGTTGAGAAAGTCCACACGGCTCGAAAGCAGACGGCATAATAAACAGATCGCTTCCAGCATAGATCAGTTGAGCCAATTCAACGTCAAAGTCGATGATCGCTTTAAATTTCTCAGGATAGGCCCAATTATAATGTTTACAAGCATCTTCAAGATGGCTTTCTCCTGTACCTAAGAGGATGATTTGGACTTCTCGCTGCATCAATTCATCCATTTTTTCAATGAGTAAATGAACGCCTTTTTGCTCCGTCAAACGGCTTACCATAGCCATTACAGGAATATCTTTCTTGACTGGCAACCCCACTTTTTCCTGCAATACACTTTTGTTGACAGCTTTTCCACTTGGATCATCCACAGAGAAATGTTCTGCAACATGCTCATCTGCTTCAGGGTTAAACACATCATAGTCAATCCCATTTAAGATTCCCACGATTTTACTCTTATTGTCTCTTAAAACACCATCTAATCCCATACCGAATTCTTCCGTTTGGATTTCATCAGCATAACTGGGACTCACAGTAGTGACTAAGTCAGCGTAATAAATACCGCCTTTTAAGAAATTAACGTTTCCATAGAATTCTAGACCATTCATATGAAAGGCATTGTAGCCAATATCAAATAGATCTGATAAAACTACTTGGTCATAAATACCTTGGAATTGTAAATTGTGAATGGTTAATACTGTTTTAATGGATTGATATCTTTCGATCCAATTGTATTTGTCTTTTAACAAAACAGGCACCATTGCAGTGTGGTAGTCGTTCACATGAATCACATCAGGAATGAAATCGATTTTTTCCAGCATCTCAAGCATAGCTTGAGAGAAGAATGCAAAACGTTCTCCATCATCATCAAAACCATAGATTCCAGGGCGATCAAAGTAATACAGATTATCTACAAAATAATAAGTAACCTCGTCTTTAACCAATTGCTTTATACCGCAGAATTGACTCCGCCAGCCTACCTTTACTTCGAATTGACAAACATCTTCTAATTGATCTTTGTATTGCTGCGGTAAAGAAGTATAAAAAGGAAGCACTACACGTATGTCAATTCCTTTTTTTTTCAACTCTTTAGGCAAAGCACCTGCAACATCGCCTAATCCTCCTGTTTTATAAAAAGGAGCACATTCAGCAGCGGCAAATAATACTTTCATGCTTACGCCCCTTTCTTCTCAGTCAGTACACTGCCTTTTTCTACTACTAAAGGTTGTTCGGGTGTGCCGATTAATTTTACTCCCGGAGCTACAGTGACATTTTTATCTAAAATCACGTATTCCAAATGAGCTCCTTCACCAATTTGACTGCCTTGCATAATAATCGAGTTTTTTACTACCGCATTTTCTTTGATACGAACTTTACGGAAGATGATCGTGTTTTCCACTTCACCATCTATATAACAGTCTGTTGCAATTTGAACATTTGAAACTTTGCTAGAAGGAGAATAATAAGTTGGTGCACCATTTCTTGCTCGTGTAATGACAGGTTCATCACGGTAGAATAATGAATTGTAGTTGTCTTCATCCAACATATCCATGCTCGCTTCATAATAGCTCAACACAGTATCGATATATTTTAAGTATCCTGTGTATTCAAATCCACAAACTTTATTGCCTTGTTCTAAAGCCAGGTTCAGCATTAATCCCATATGGTGTCTTTCTTGTCTTTCTTCAAGCAGATCCAAATAGTACAAGAATTTTTCTACACTCATCACAGTGATACCTGTTTGGATAGCTAATTTTTCATTTCCTTTATCCATCATCTCACTAACAGAATTAAGGCATTCAATCACTCCAGTATCTGGATTAAGAGAGTAACTTTTCAGGTTTGTATCAACAGGTACTTCTGCAGCCGGAATATTTTTGTAAACAACGGTCATGTCTGCAGAATTTTCTTTATGGTAGCGTAAAATAGATTGTAAATTAATGTGGCACAACATTTTACTGCCGGTAATCACCACATACTCAGCTGCGGATTTTTTTACATAGTTTCGTTGGTCTTCATAATAAGTCAATTTATCGCCTTCTAGAGCCGCAGATTCTTTTAAATCCATTTGAGAGTGGGTAAATACTCCTCCGCCAATAGTAGAGTCTAAACCCCATTCAAACCCGCTTCGAATATGATCGTATAGTGAATGTCCACTTCCAGAAATGAATAATGCTGCAGATGTAGCTTCTGCATTATGCAAAGCAGTAAATGGGAAATCGATTAAGCGGTATCTGCTTGCAAAAGGCAAGGCTGCTACAGGGCGTTTATTCGTTAAAGGTTTTAACCTACTACCGTCTTCAACTAAATTAACGATTGCACAAAAACTATTTCTTCTCATCATCTTTAAGTCCTCCAATCTCTTCAGAGTAGCCTAACACAGCTATATCTTTATCCTTACCAATCAATTTTCCGCCATCGTGTACTTTGGCATTTTCACCAATGATCGCATGATCAATGACTACATTTTCACCAATAGTTACGTTTGACATAATAAAACTGTCTTTAATCACTGACCCTTTTCCAACTTTGACATTGTGAGACAAAATGGAATGTTCTATTTCTCCAGCAATATAGCAGCCGTCTACTATCATTGAATTCGTTACTTTGGAAGTTTCAGTTAAGAATTGAGGTGGAGAATCTGGATTATTAGAGTAAATCCTCCAGTTTTCATCTCGAATGTTTAAGGCATGTTCGGGGTTGAGAAACTCCATATTTGCTTCCCATAAACTTTCAATTGTTCCAACATCTTTCCAATAATCTCTAAACGCATAGGCATAAATATCTTCACTATTTCGAAGATAAGCTGGAATAACATGCATTCCGAAATCTTCCATTTGACGATTTTTAGCTTGGTTGTCGATTAAATATTTTTTCAATTTAGGCCAATCAAAGATATAGATTCCCATTGAAGCCAGATTGCTTTTTGGATTGTCAGGTTTTTCTTGGAATTCAATAATCCTGTCTGACTTATCTGTGTTCATCAGTCCAAATCGAGAAGCTTCTTCCCACTCAACAGGAATAACACCAACTGTTAAAGCAGCTTTTTTTTCTTTATGGTAATCCAACATTTTTTGGTAATCCATTTTGTAAATATGATCTCCAGATAAAACCAATAAATATTCAGGATCGTATCTGTCTATAAAGCCAATGTTTTGATAGATAGCATGAGCTGTTCCCTTAAACCATTTTTCTCCATCTACATTGGTATAAGGTTGAAGAATGGTAGCTCCTCCATTATGAGTATTCAGCCCCCACGCTTCTCCATTACCTACATGAGCATTTAAATCCAACGGTTGGTATTGAGTAACAACACCAACATTCTTAATTCCTGAGTTTGCGCAGTTGCTCAATGCAAAGTCGATGATGCGGTATTTCCCACCAAATGGAACGGCTGGTTTGGCGATTTCTTTAGTCAATTTTCCTAAACGAGATCCTTGTCCTCCAGCTAATATCATAGAGACTATTTCATTTTTCATTTTTATACGGAAGATACAATTTCTGTAACCTTCCTCTACCCTCCTCTTTTTTATAATAACTTCAAACAGCTATAAAACAAAATAATTTGACTATTAGAATGAATATTTATACTTTTGGTACTTTAAAAATTCTTTTAGGCTTTAAAATAATCACACTCATAGCTGGAACAATCAAATTAATAGAGTATTCCTGATTATTATGGGGTTTTTTCTCTGTTTTTAATGTTCCCTGTGTTTCGGTCCAAGTACCCCCAAGCTCTTCCATTTCTGTATTTAACAGCTCTTCGTATTGCCCTTCAAACGGAACTCCCACTCGATAATTTTGCCGTTCCACAGGTACAAAATTGCATATTATAATAAGAAAATCTCGCGGTTTTTTTCCTTTTCGAATGTAAGTCATAATCGATTCCGAAGCATTATCGGCGTCTAAAATTTCTATTCCTTTAGGATCATGATCTAATTCCCATAAAGCTTTGTTCTCTTTGTAGATCTGATTTAACGTTCGGCTAAATTGTAGATGTTTATTGTTCGCTGCGTCATCCAAACTGTTCCATTCAAGGCTGGAATCAAACTTCCATTCAAGGAACTGACCATACTCATTTCCCATAAACCCTAATTTTTTACCTGGGTGTGTCATCCGAAAAGCTTCCAACGTTCGAAGACCGGCAAATTGATTGTACCGATCTCCAAACATTTTGTGCATCAATGACTTTTTACCATGAACTACTTCGTCATGTGAAAAAGGCAATACATAATTCTCATTGAACATGTACATAAACGAAAATGTCAGTAAATTAAAATGCTGTTTCCGAAGTGCAGGATTCATTTCAAAAAATCTCAATGTATCATTCATCCAGCCCATATTCCATTTGTAATTAAACCCTAAACCACCTTGCTCCACAGGTTTAGTTACTTTTGACCAGGCAGTACTTTCTTCCGCAATCATTAATGTTTCTGGATGACGTTCAAAGATAACTGTATTCATTTTTTGGAGAAATTTTACGCCTTCTCGATTGTGGTTGCTTCCGTCATCATTGGGTATCCATTCTCCTTCATCGTAATCCAAGTACAACATGTTGGAAACAGCATCCACTCGTAGTCCATCTAGATGAAGTTGCTCAATCCAGAACAAAGCATTTGAAATCAAGAAACTATGGATTTGTGGTTTTCCCAAATCGAAGTTCAACGTTCCCCAACGGTAGTTTTGAGCTTGATGGTAATTTTGATATTCATATTGCGGTGTGCCATCAAAATAAGCCATGCCATAATCATTTTTATTGTAATGACTCGGTACCCAATCCATCAGAACACCAATATTGGCTAAGTGAGCAGCTTCAACAAAATCTTGCATGTCTTCTAATGTTCCAAATTTTGAAGAAAGGGCAAAATAGCCGGTCGCTTGGTACCCCCAAGAAGCGTCAAGAGGGTGCTCCATAAGAGGTAAAAATTCAATATGTGTATAGCCCATCTCTTTTACGTAAGGAATAAGCTCCCTTTGTAATTCTGGAATACTATACCAAGTTCCATCCTCATGGCGTTTCCAAGAGCTCATATGTACTTCGTAAATATTCAATGGACGTTCGTAAACAGGGAATCTTTTTTTGGATGCCATCCAAAGCCCATCACGCCATTTTTTCTGTGGCAGTTCTTTGATGACTGAAGCATCTTTTGGCCGTACTTCGTATTCAAGAGCTTGGGGATCGATTTTTAGTTTGACGGTTCCATCTTGGTGTTGGATACGGTATTTGTAGGGTTGTCCTTCCTTAGCGCTATCACAAAAAACAGACCACATTTCTGTGTGACCTACTTTTTCCATTCTTTTCCCTTCAAACCAGTCAGTACAATCACTGACTAAAGAAACTGCCTCAGCATGGGGCGCCCACACAGTAAAGCGAAACCCCTCTTTTCCATTTTGAACTTCTTTATGACTTCCTAAAGTTAAATAGCAGTCATAATAATTCCCTGTATTAAACAGATAACTCATTTCTTCAAATTTTTTCATGTTGAATGAATTAATGATTTGTTTTTCCATTTCCTCCACCTCATTCTAGTTAAAAACAATTATTCGTTTTATTTTATCATTGAATTCTAATTTTTGACATCTTTTTTTAATACAAACCCACTTTTTTTGATCTTTTCATCTTATTCAAACTATACCATTTCGTTTTTAAAAATGCTTTTAAAGACCCTTTTCTTTTTAAATAATTCTTTTTAACTTTTTTTACTTTCTTTTATTCTTTTTGTCTAAATGGTGTCTATTAGAATACTTTAATGGTAAAATAATCATAAGAACACTTTCTTTAATAAACTTTTTTCATGATCAATTTTGTTTGAAACACTTAGTTTTGAAAAATAACTCATTACGAAAGGAGGTAAATCTATGTTAAACATTGCACTTCTTTCAATTGGATTTCTTGGCTTAGTTATTGCAGCAATAACCCCTCGTTCAACTCTAGGTGGAGCTATCTCGCTGCTAAGTTTTGCTGCTTATTTCTTTATGAATGAGAATGATGAATGGTACACAATTATCATTTTTATTTTAGGTATATCTCTATTAACCTTTGAGGTTTTTATACCGGATTTTGGAATAGCGGGTATTATAGGAATCCTGTTGATTATTTTTGGTTTGTATCAAACATTAGGAGATCTTGGTCAAGCTATTCGAGATTTAAGTATCGCTGTTCTCTTATCCGTTGGCTTAGTGATTGTATTGGCCAAGAAAGGCTATTCTTTTGATAATTTCAGTAAGTTGGTTTTAAATAATGACTTAACTTCCGAGAGAGGTTTTTTGAGTAGTATTGATTATTCTTCTTTACTTGGACAAACCGGTAAAACACTTACTGCTTTAAGACCCACTGGAAAAGCTTTATTTGAGGAAATTACTTTAGATGTATTGAGTCAAAATGAAAGAATTGAAGAAAATGTTCTAGTAGAAGTTATTAAAGTGGAAGGTTCTAAAATTATAGTTAGGAGAGTGGTAGAAAATGAATGAAACGAGTAGTTTTATTGGTATAGCTATAATTGCGGTTATAGTAATAGTTATTATCAGTTTATTTTTACGATTTGTACCCGTTGGTTTATGGGTAACTGCATACTTTTCAGGAGTTAAAATAGGTATTGGAACTCTTGTAGGAATGCGTTTGAGACGTGTTACTCCTTCTCATATCGTTCGCCCGCTGATCAAGGCTACAAAAGCCGGGTTAGTATTGAACATTAATGATTTGGAGGCTCATTATTTAGCTGGTGGAGATATCAACCAAGTTATTGACGCTTTGATCGCTGCTGAAAGAGCAAATATTCCTTTAAAATTTGAACAAGCTGCGGCTATTGACTTAGCAGGACGTAATGTTTTTGAAGCTGTTCAAGTCAGCGTAAATCCCAAAGTTATTGAAACTCCATTTATTGCTGCAGTAGCTAAAAATGGTATCGAAGTTCGTGTAAAAGCTAAAGTAACGGTTCGTGCTAACATCGAACGGTTAGTTGGGGGTGCCGGTGAAGATACGATTATTGCCCGTGTTGGTGAAGGTATTGTTACAACTGTCGGTAGTTCCATAAATCACAGTGCCGTACTAGAAAACCCTGACGGTATTTCAAAAGTTATCTTAAGTAAAGGTTTAGACTCCGGTACTGCTTTTGAGATTCTATCGATCGATATCGCAGACGTTGATGTTGGACGTAACATTGGTGCTCAATTGCAAACAGAACAAGCCCAAGCAGATAAAAATATTGCTCAAGCTAAAGCAGAAGAACGTCGCTCTATGGCTATTGCAGAAGAACAAGAAATGCAAGCTGAAACACAACGCATGCGCGCTAAAGTTGTGGAGGCCGAATCTCAAGTTCCATTAGCCTTAGCAGATGCTTTGAAGTCAGGAAATCTTGGCGTTATGGATTACTACAACATGAAAAATATCAATGCTGATACAGATATGAGAAGTTCTATTTCAGATAGTTCTAAGAGAGAAAGTGATGAATAATGAATTCTCTATTCATTCTCATCATGTTGGGTCTCCTTGTTTATAGCGGTATATTCATTTTCATATTTTTTATCCGTGCGCTGATGCCGAAAAACACTCAGCAAAAGAAAAGCTCAGATATAACAAGAGCAGGCAGCAATCGGAACCAACAACAAGCTGCCAGAAGAACGACCACTCCTCGAACTCCAAGTAGGTCAGTTTCGGCTAATCGAAATGCAAATAAACAACAAAGTTGGAGAGAACTTGCTTCTGAGTTTAAAGAAGCATTGAATGAACTAGATTCTTCCAGTTCGAAACAAGCCAATACTCAAAAAAGAACTACTGTGAACCAACCTAATCCTAAAAGAAATCCTTCTGCTACTAAACGGCAACGTGATTATAGCCGCGAAGGTTCTGGAAGTTCGGAAGGTATGGGCAGTTTAGAAGGTACTAGAGGTCTTGAAGGATCATCCAGTTACGAAGGTACTGAATTTCATCCTGAAGGTCATACCACAAAGCAGAAATCACTAAAAAAAACAGCTGTCTCGCGCGATGCATATGCACCTAGTCTTAAAATAGGTAAAACTCATTTGCAAAAAAATATCGTTCAGGCGGTGGTTTACAAAGAAATACTTGATAAACCAAGAAGTAAAAGACCTATTAGATAGGGAAAATCGATTGTGCAAAAAAAGGAACGATGTTTCGGTCCTTTTTTTGCACGATTTTTCAGCCTTTTGCTGCTCCGCCTAAAGCAAATCCTTTAGACATATGGTTCTGTGCGAAATAGTACAGTATAAAAGTTGGTAACATATATATAATTGAATATGCTGCAAGTTGTCCATAAGCAGCGTAACCATACTGCCCAAAAAATTGGTACAACGTGACTGAGGCAGGTAATTTAGAAGGAGATTGCAACAAGATATAAGGTACAAAGAAATTGCCCCAGCTTCCGATAAAAGTAAATATGGCTACTGTAAAGATCCCCGGTTTCATAAGTGGAATAATCACTTTTCGTAGACCATCAAATGAACTGGCTCCATCTATCCAGGCCGATTCTTCTAGTTCAACTGGTACACCATCCATAAAATTTTTCATCATCCATATGCCAAATGGTAATCCTGAAGCGGTTAAAAATAATAAAGTTGCCCAAAGAGAGTCTACCCAATTAAAGAAAACAAATAGCTGATAAACAGGTACCATCACTGCTGTAATAGGTAACGAAGTCATGAATAAGATTGTCATCAATAATTTTTGTTTGTGCTTTAATGAAAATCTGGATAGTGGATAGCTAGCTAACAAGGATAAAACAACAACTAAGATCGTCTGTCCTCCAGATAAGAAAAGGCCATTTATAAAAGCACTTTGATTTCCTGAATCTGTCAGTACAGTTGAATAATTAGCTAAAGATAGTTCTTCTGGAACTTTTAACACTTGTGTAGCAGACTCATCAAAAGAAGCAAAAATAATCCAAAACAACGGTAAAATAAACATTAAAGCAATAATCAACAAGATAATATATGGAATTATATTTCGTAATTTTATCGGTTTCATCATTTTTGCCTCCTACTCTTCTGTTTTTAATAATTTGATATACACCAAACTAAGGATAATTCCTATAGAAAGAATAATTAATGAGATAGCTGTTCCATACCCTAATTGATAATTTACAAAAGCTTGTTCATACATTAAGACTGGAAGTGTAGACGTGGCTCCAGAAGGACCACCGCCTGTCATAGTGTAAATTAAAGTAAATACCCCCATCGTACTTAATGCCTACTGAACAATTGGGCTAATTTGAAATGGAGAAAAGTTCAATAGAACTAAACAGCTTTTTTTCCGATTTTTCAGTTGTCCAAAAAAAGAGCGCAAGCGATTGCGATTAATGTTATCTACA
>NZ_JBGQQS010000034.1:0-17844 GCF_045528365.1 Desemzia sp. FAM 23988 | reverse complement strand
ACGAAGCTGAACAAACAGCTTAAGACTAATTTTAACAAATTCGGTCACATTAATGCAAGCTTTTGCGAAGTAAAAGCTTGCATTAATGTGAGCCTTGGTTTTAGGACATTTTAACTTTCGCTTGACAGCACTCCACTTACTTTTTTTTAGTAAATTACTTATTTTCCTCAATATCAATTTCATTTTCATCAATGTAAGGCATATGAACAATAAAACTGGAACCTTTGCCCAATTCACTTTTCACTTCTGCATAGCCTTCATGTGCTTCTACAATATTTTTGACCAATGACAAGCCGATTCCCGTTCCAATACGGTTATCTCTTTGAGTAGCTCTAGACTTGTCCGCTTTATAAAATCGTTCAAAAACAAAGGGGATATCCTCTTCGGGAATGCCTGTTCCATTATCTTGTACTTCCATAAGAACTTCATCCACGATAACATCTAGATATACTTTGATTTTAACTTGTCCTTTTTTTCGGTCAGCCATAATTGTATGACGGATAGCATTGTTTACTAAATTGACAAAAACTTGGTCCATTTTATCTTTATCCATAATGTACGTTTCTAAATTAGGCTGTATGTTTAAACTCAAAGCGACATTTCCATTGGAAGCCATCGTACTGAATCGTGAGAACAATTGATTGAAGAATTGCGGAAGATTGACCTTGGTCTTTTCTAGGGTAATGTACCCGGACTCTACTCTTGATAAGTCAAGCATTTCATTGACCATACGATTCATTCGGCGTGATTCTTCTCCAATGATCTTCGCCATCTCCTGTTTTTCTTCTTTTGTTTCTGCAATATCGTCTACAATTGCTTCACTGTACCCTTGGATCATCACTAAAGGAGTTCGCAGTTCGTGAGAAACATTGTTGATGAAATCGATCCTCATAGTGTCCAGACGCCGTTCTTGAGTGACATCTTGCGCAGAAACCAGAACACCCCGTACACTTTCAATATTTTCATCAAACAAAGGGATAATGTAGACTTCATAATAATAATCATTGGCAATATGCTCAAAATGTATTTTTTCTGAAGTTGAAATCACTTCTTCGATTTTTTTTTGTAAAAAACTTGGTACTCGAATGTCTTCTGGTAAATACCCTTGTTCGGAGTTTTCTAAAAACTCTTCTCCACTGGGATTGGACATCAATAAAGTTTTATCCTGATTGTAATATAAAATCCCGGTGGTGATACTGGTAACGATATTTTCCAGTAACTCTTTTTCTTGTCTTGTTGCTGCACCGCTGGTTTCTAAAGAACGAGCCATTTTATTCATTGCTAAACCTAATTGAGACAATTCGTCTTTATGCCTCACTTGAGCTTTTCGACTAAAATCATTTGTAGCGTAATCAAAAGCAATATCTCGAAGTTCAGTCACAGGTTCACCTAGACGTTTCCTCAAATAATAAAACGACCAGACTCCAATAATCAAATAAAATACGATGATAATCGCTATCCAATCTCTAAAACTGCTTTGCATTTCATTCAGGAAGGATAAATCTCCGAAAGAGATGAGCAGCATGTCTTGTTGATTTGCCTCAAAATTATATAAACGCAGAATAAAAGGAGCTTTTAAACGGTTTTCTTGACGTACCGTTTGAACAATCTGTGCGTCATCTCTTTCTTTTAAAATAGTCAGTACTTTGGGATCTTCAATCACCTTTTGTTGAAAATCCGTTAAACCAAGGTTATTTAAATCAACTTGATGAGCTAAATCCTCATTGTTGAATACTCTGTATTGAATATGCATACTGGCATTATTAATATTATCGAGCTGCTCTAAGAACAGCTGTGGATTTGTTTCAACATAGTTTTCTATTTCCAGAATCGTTTCTTCAAACTCTGTGATGTATTGCCGTTCTATACTTTGATTGTACAAAGAACGAAAAGACAAGATACATGTAAAAAAAAACAATCCTATGATCCCCATAATAATCAGCCATATTTTTGTAGAAATGTTGGTTACTCTCATTTACTTCTCGACCTACTTTTCTGAGTCCTCAGGAGACGCATTAAATTTATACCCCAAACCCCAAACCGTTACAATATTTTTTGATGCTTCTTTAGATTGTTTGGCTAATTTTTCTCTTAGGCGTTTGATATGGGTATCAACCGTTCTTAAATCACCAAAGAACTCGTATTTCCATACTTCTCTTAATAATTGTTCTCTACCGAAAATTTGATTGGGAGATTTCATTAAATAAAGCAGAAGATCATATTCTTTTGGTGTAAGATTGATAACAGCTTTGTCGACAAAAACGGTATGCGACCGGTTGTCAATCTCGATATGAGGCGTTGTGATCACATCGGAATCCTCTTCATCTTTTTTCTCCACATGTGTTCTTTTCAATACAGCAATGACCCTTAAAACCACTTCACGAGGACTAAAAGGTTTAACGATATAATCATCTGCTCCAATTTCAAACCCTTGGATCCGGTTCGTTTCTTCTCCTTTAGCAGTGATCATCATAATAGGTGTCGCTTTTTCTTCTCTGATCTTTTCTGCTGCTTCAATACCGTCCATGTTCGGCATCATCAAGTCCAATAAAATCAAATCGTAATCATTTTCTAAAGCCATTTCTAAAGCTTCTTCACCATCACATGCTTCGGAGACCACATAGTTTTCGCGTTCTAAATACATTTTCAACAAACGACGAATACGGTCTTCATCATCCACTACAAGTATATTTACTGTTTCATTATTCATAATATTCTTACACCCTTTCGCCAAGTGTATACTTTATTGAGTTCATTATACAGAACGTAAAGTATCTTAATCAACTGATTCGCTTTCATCCAATTGAATAAACTCCAATTCGGCAGCACTTACATTTTCTTATTAAAAAGCATAAATTAATCATAACATACCTAAGACACAATTTGTTCAAAAAAAACATTCGCTTTTGATAAAAATCAAAAAGCGAATGCTTTTTAGCAGAGTTGACTAATCTTTTGCTAATTCACGCAATTGCTGAACTTCAAAATGTTTTAATTCTCGCCAGTCCCCTGAGTTGAGTCCGTTTAAATTTAGATTTCCATAGGCTTCTCTAGTCAATTTTTGAACGGGATGCCCTACTGCTTCAAACATCTTTTTAACTTGTCGATTTCTACCTTCATGAATAGTAATCTGTACAATAGAAGTTTGTTTTTCAACATTTGAAGACAACAATTTCGTTGAGGCTGGAGCAGTCTTTTTCCCTTCAATCACGACACCTTTTTCAAGTTGACGCAATGTTTTACGTTGAATCAAGCCTTTTACTTTAGCCACATAGACCTTTTCTATCTCATGTTTTGGATGCATCAATAATTGAGAAAATTCTCCATCATTGGTCAGAATCAGTGCGCCTGTAGTATCATAATCTAAGCGGCCCACAGGGTAGATGCGTTGTTCAACACCAAAAAATAAATCCGTTACGACTGGTCTTCCTTTGTCATCTGAAACGGCTGTAATCATATTCCTCGGTTTATTCAATAAAAAGTATACAGGTTCTTCCCGATCAACTGGAATATTGTCCACTTCGATCAAATCACTTTGATTGACTTGAACGCCCAACTCAGTTACTACTTTTCCATTTACTTTTACACGTCCTTGTGTAATTAAAGTCTCACATTTGCGTCGTGAATCCACGCCCGCATGTGCCATTACCTTTTGTAATCTTTCCACACGTTTTCACCCCTTATTTTTTATACGATTCTATTTAATGATTGTTCATGGCATCATTGAACTGCTCATTGAAACGTTCAAAAAACAAATCCGTTTCTTTCTCTTCATTCTCCATGTCCAGTTCAGTTATATCCGGCAATTCTGACAGTTTTTTCAACCCAAAATAATCCATAAAATAATCGGTTGTTCCATACAGAATTGGACGACCGGGAGTTTCCACTCGTCCTCTTTCTTTGATCAATCCTCTTAAAACCAGCTTCTGTAAAGATCCACTAGACTGCACACCACGGATCTCATCGATTTCCATTCGCGTGATTGGCTGTTTGTAAGCGATGATAGCCAAGGTTTCTAGTCCAGCTTGGGATAAGTTTGTAGCGAAAGGAGAAGCAGCATATTTTTTTACAACCGTCGAATACTCTTTCTTGGTAGCTAATTCAAATCGGTTTCCAACTTCCAATAAAGTCAAACCGCTTTCACTGATTTTGTATTTTTCTTGCAACTTCATTAACTCAGCATAGACTGTTTGGGTTGAGGTTTCCAATAAGGAGGCAATTTCTTCTAAAGACAAACCTTCATCTCCTGCAACAAAAAGCAATGCCTCAATTGCCGCTTCATCCATGTATACTCGCTCCTATTCGTTCTGAATCCGTTGAAAAAATCTTGATTTCTTCAAATGCTTTCTCCTGCTGGATCTCAATTTCTTTGCCTTTCATTAATTCCAATAAGGCTAAAAAAGTCAGTACAATTTCATTTCGGTCACCAGAATCAAATAATTCTGAAAATAAAATCGGGTTGCTTTTCCCGTGACGTTTTATTTTATGAATGATGGTGTCCATTTTTTCTTCTAAAGTCACTTCTTCAGAAACAATTCTAGTCTGAACTGGCGCTTTTAGTTTCTTTTTAGACAACATTTCTTGAAATGCCAAAACTAAATCGATCACTTGAACTTTTTCCGGCTCCAGTTCAATATCGATTTGATAATCTTCTAAATTACTGGGTTCTTTTGTAAAATAAAGACTTCTCTCTTCTTCTTTTGATTTCAACATAGAAGCCGCTTGTTTGTATTTTTGATATTCCAACAATTGATCCACTAGTGCTTCTCTTGGATCTATTCCTTCTTCATAGAAATCTTCCTCTTCATCTAAATCCGGCTTCGGCAATAACAATTTGCTTTTTATGGCCATTAAAGTGGCTGCCATGATCAAATAATCTCCTGCCACGTCCAGTTCCAACATTTTCATTGTATGGACGTATGCCAAGTACTGAGAAGTGATCTCCGCAATTGGAATATCATAAATATCTACTTCTAATTGCTGTATTAAATGCAGCAATAAATCCAGAGGTCCTTCGAAAACATCAATTTTTATAGTGATCTCTGACATTGATGTTATCCTCCTTATACTTTAGGTTTTCCATATTCCAACGTTGGAACATAAATCCCCCTAATTTCTCATCATTTCTTTTCTAATTCCCATTTCGCAACGATTTGACCTGTTTCCAAGGTGCTGATAATTTTTTGATTTGGATACATTTCTTCTAAAGCATTTAACATATCAAAACTAATCCCTTCATTACGATACGAAGGATTGATAGCAATATGACGAAGCAATACCATTTCTTCTCCAGCTTCTACCCCTATTACTCCAATAAAATCACTTGTTTCTTCACTTGACCACAAGTACAGTTGCCGGTTTTCTTCTCGTTCATACCATTCCATTTCATCATTCAATCGTTGAATGTCTTTTAAGTCTGGAATAAACGATAATAATCCCATCGTGATTTTTTTATAGTTTTTCTTATAGCCTACTAACATATTATCCTCCTGATGTTTCAAAAAGCTTGAACAAACAGCTTTTTTACAGTATCTAAAAATTACTCTAATACAATAGATTGCTCTAATTTCATTAAATCTGCATACGTTTCGCGTTTAATTGCCAAGAAGTCTTTTCCATTTTCGACAAAAACCACTGGCGGGCGAGGAATACGATTGTAATTACTTGCCATTGCATAGCCATATGCACCTGTACTGAAAACAGCTAAAATATCTTTAGACGCCGGTTTAGGCAACGGTAAATCCCAGATCAGCATATCACCTGATTCACAGGCTTTTCCTGCTATGGAATACACGTCATCGACAGGGGCACCGGCTCTATTTGCTAAAATACCTGTATATTTTGCATCATATAAGGCTGGACGAATGTTATCTGACATACCTCCGTCCACAGCCAAATAATTTCTCACCTCTGGAATGTGTTTCTGTGAACCTGTTTGATACAACGTAATTCCTGCATCTCCCACTAAACTTCGGCCTGGTTCGATCCAAATTTCTGGTATAGGCAAATCTAAGCGTGCTGTACTGGACTCCATTTCCGAAATAATCGCTTTTACATGTTCTTCAATAGCTAGAGGTTCATCTTCCGGCACATAACGGATACCAAATCCGCCACCGAGATTCAGCACCTTCAACTCGAAACCAAAATCTGTCTGCCACTTTTTAGTTTGGCTGAATAGTCGTTCGATAGCCATTTTAAAGCCGTCCGTCTCAAAAATCTGCGATCCGATATGGCTATGTAACCCTAATACCTCAAGATAAGGCATTTTGGAAATCAATTGAAGAGCCCGTTCGGCTTGTCCACTATTCATATCGAATCCAAATTTTGAATCCACTTGACCAGTAGATATATATTCATGCGTATGAGCTTCCACTCCAGGTGTAACTCGAATAAGAACTTTCGTATGTTGTTCACAGTTCCGCGTCAACCTATCTAATAGGTCCAATTCATAAAAATTATCTACTACAAAACAGCCGATTTGATAGTCTAATGCAGCTTGTATTTCTTCTTCAGACTTATTGTTCCCATGAAAATGGATTTTATGACTTGGAAATTTCGCTTGGATAGCAGTATACAATTCTCCGCCAGAAACCACATCTAATGAAACGCCTTCTTTAGCTAAGATTTGATACAAGGCTAAACAGGAAAAAGCTTTACTCGCATAAGCGACTTGTGCAGTGACATTTTTATCTGCGAAAGCTGTTTTAAATTCATTTGCTTGTGCTTTTATTCGTGCAATATCGTAAACATAGATGGGAGTACCGTATTTTTGGACTAAATCCACTGTATCGACTCCGCCGATCTCTAAATGATTGTCAGCATTGATTTTCATTGTTCCAGTCAACATATTTTCATTCATCTTTACCATACCCCTTACTCCCTTAATATACTTTAGATACTGTATCATAATATACGGTTTTTCACAACGTGCCTAAACAACAGCTTGGCTCTGTGCAAATAGGAAGGTGTTAGATCAAATAGTGATTTTGATCTAACACCTTGCTGATTTTGTACCCCTCTAAAATTGTTGCGGATTTACATATTCGCTAAAATAGCTTTTACAAAAGACTTGAATGTTTCTTTTACGCGAGTAGTGGTTTCAACCACTTCCTCGTGATTCAGGTTAGCTTGCATGCCAGCAGCTAAGTTAGTGATGCAAGAAACACCCATGACTCTTAATCCACCATGATTTGCTACGATTACTTCCGGTACAGTTGACATTCCAACTGCATCTGCTCCAAAAGTACGAGCCATTCTGATTTCTGCAGGCGTCTCGTAGGTTGGACCAGAAAAGCCCATGTAAACTCCTTCTTGTAAAGCGATACCTTGCTCTTGTGCTACTTTGCGCACTATTTCTTGGTATTCCGCATCATAAGCATGACTCATATCTGCAAAACGCGGTCCTAGATTCTCATCGTTAGGGCCATGCAAAGGATTGACGCCTGTGAAGTTGATTTGATCTGTGATCATCATTAGATCGCCAGGTTCAAATGATGTATTGACTCCACCTGCAGCATTCGTGACAACAACAGAGTGAATACCTAATTCTTTCATCACACGAACCGGGAAAGTCACTTCTTCCAACGAATACCCTTCATAGTAATGGAATCTTCCTTGCATAGCTAACACCATTTGTCCGCCTAATGTACCGTATACTAATTGTCCAGCATGTCCCACAACTGTAGACACCGGGAAGTGGGGAATCGTTTCATAAGGGATCGCAATAGGTTGTTCTACTTCTTCGCCCAATTCTCCAAGCCCTGACCCAAGAATCAATCCTACATCTACTTGAGTTACCCCTTGTTCTTTAATGTAAGCTGCTGCTTCTGTAATTCTTTCTTGCATGGTTTGAGTCATAATATCCTCCTGAATAGTTTAGTTTAATTGATCGAGAAAACTTTCGCCAAATCCTGTGCTAGGCACACCAAAATTCTCTGCAATAGTGGTTCCAATATCTGCAAAATGTCCTTGAGTCAATTCTCCTGTTTGTTTCATTGATGGAGAATAAGCCAATAATGGTACATATTCACGTGTATGATCGGTTCCTGGTGCTGTAGGATCATTTCCATGATCTGCTGTAATCAACAGTAAATCGTCTTCTCTCAATTTGCCAAGAATCTCTTCCATTCGTCCGTCAAAGTCTTCAATAGCTTCACCGTAACCTTTTACATCACGACGATGACCAAAAGCTGCATCAAAGTCTACTAGATTCAAAAAGCTTAACCCGGTAAACTCTTTATCCATTATTTTTAATAGTTGGTCTACGCCATCCATATTGCTCTTGGTACGAACAAACTCTGTGATGCCTTGTCCGTTATAGATATCATTGATTTTACCAATTGCGATCACATCTTTTCCAGCATCTTTTAAGGAATCCAAGACGGTGTTGCCGAATGGATCTAACGCATAATCATGACGATTGCTGGTACGCGTGAAGTTTCCTGGTTCTCCTAGGTATGGACGGGCAATGATGCGGCCGATCATGTAAGGATCTTCTAAAGTAATGTTTCTTACATATTCGCAAATGCTGTACAATTCTTCTAACGGAATGACTTCTTCATGAGCTGCGATTTGAAGAACAGGATCTGCTGATGTATAAACGATCAAATCACCTGTTTTCATTTGATGTTCGCCATATTCATCAATAATCTCTGTTCCACTAGCTGGTTTGTTCCCAACGATTTTACGTCCTGTATGTTCTTCGATTTTATGGATCAAGTCATCTGGGAAACCATCTGGAAATACTCTAAAAGGTGTTTGGATATTCAATCCCATGATTTCCCAGTGTCCAGTCATCGTGTCTTTTCCGACAGATACTTCTTCTAGTTTAGTGTAGTAACCTAGGTGGTCAGCTATATTTTGAACACCTTTTAAAGGACGAATATTTCCCAGTCCTAATTTTTCTAAATGGGGGATCTTTAACCCAACTTCTTCAGCAATATGACCTAATGTGTCACTGCCTACATCATTAAATTTATCAGCATCGGGAGCTTCTCCGATACCTACTGAATCCATTACGATCAAATGTACTCTTTTATATTCCAACATAATTCCTCCTTATAACTTATCTGTATGACACTCCAATTATAGATGAAAACGGATAAAATATCGAGAGTTTTCGCTGTCTTTATGCTCTTGGATGATAGGTTTTATATACTTTTGCCATCCGCTGCTTAGTAATGTGTGTGTATATTTGAGTAGTTGAAATATCCGAATGCCCCAGCAACTCTTGCACCACTCTTAAATCAGCCCCATTTTCGAGCAGATGTGTCGCAAATGAATGCCGCAATGTATGAGGTGTCACTTCTTTTTCTATTCCAGCTTTTTCTACTAAAGCTTTTAAGTTTTTCCATATGCCTTGCCGAGTTAATTTTCTTCCGTGATGATTCAAAAACAAATAAGGGCTTCTCTTATCCGGTTTTTCTAGTTTTCTTCGGCTATACTTCAGATAGTTTTCGATCCATTTGATAGCCAGATCACCGATTGGAATGATCCGCTCTTTATCCCCTTTTCCAATGGTCTGAATCAACCCCAAAGATAAATGCAGATCATCCATTTTTAATTCTGTCAACTCGGATACCCTCAAGCCTGTCGCATACATGACTTCCAAAATAGCTCTGTCTCTCAGGCCTAAAACTTCATCCACATTTGGTGTTTCAATCATTTTTTCGACCTCTGTCATCGACAACACTTTTGGTAAGGTCTGTGCTTTTTTTGGAGTATCAATATGCAGCATCGGGTCAACAGAAGACCGTTGTTCTTGTTTCAAGTATTGGTGGAATCTTCTTAAACTGGAAACCATTCGAATAACGGTAGCAGAAGACTTCTTCAGCTCTTTTAAGTGCTGTAGAAAAGATAATATCGTATACCGATCAACTTGATGCCAATCGTCTATGGCTTCTTTTGCTAAATGATCCAAATACTGTTTTAAGTCTCTGTTGTAGCTTTCAATAGTGTTATCCGCTAAGCCACGTTCAATCCTCAAATAACGGATGTATTCTTCTAAATCTTCCTTCACTTAAAATCCGCTCCATTCCGCTTAAAAAGGTCGGTTCTTAATTCCTTTTTCAAAAAGTGCGCTATTCGGTCTAAACATTATTCCTGTTCAGCTGAATCGTTTTTTACTAAGCGTGTTTCACCGTCAACTTGAACAATTTTTCGTTGTTTCAATAAGTTTCCGATAGCGCGCTTGAATTGGCCTTTGCTGATTCCAAAATGCAATTTGATCTCTTCGGGAGAACTTTTATCTGTATATGGGAAGCTGCCATCTCTTGAACGTTCCAAGATGGCTAACAACATAGCCGCATCTTCAGGAATAGCTTCATGGGCTCTAGGTTTTAAGGAAATATTGACGGTTCCTTCTTGTCCGATTCCAATGACACGACCAGAAATTTCTTCTCCTAGTCTGGGTTCTGCATCTCTTTGAGAAGGATGGATAAAGCCTAAATGATTGCCTTCTGTCAACACATAGGTTCCAACAACTTTTAAACGGTAAGCAATGCCTTTAATGTCTTTATTGACTAATTCTTCCGAAGCTTTTTTTGACAATGAAACAAAAAATTCTTCATCCGCTAATTCGCCCCACATCCGGTCTTTTTCATCCACGCGAAGGGTTACTAATAATTGATCGCCTTTTTTAGGCAATAATTGTTTTTCTGTCGGCAATTCATCCAGCGAAACAACAATTTCTTTATCGGGTAATCCAATATCCACGAAAACACCTAAGTCTCTGCGTACATCAATAACTTTGCTGAAAGCATATTGTCCGATTTGTACCTTAGGAAGATCTTGAGTTAGCTTGTAATCCTTGTTTAAAGAAACATAGGCAAACCCTTCTACAGCATCTCCAAGTTCATATGACGTTGTTTCCGTCTTTGGCAGCTCATAAGTAATACCGCTCTTTTGCACAAAGTAAGCTTTGTCATTAATATCGGTTACGATTCCCGTAATAATTGTTCCTAATGATTGATTCATAGTTATACACTCCTTAAAGTTTTTTCTTTTTTAGTTTACCATAATTTTATTATGTAAAATACAGATTAAAACGAAAAAACTCCCAGAAAGTAGATTTCTGAGAGTTGCCTTTTTTATTGCTTGAATGAACTTAGATAGCAGATGTAGCTCCACGGTATACGATACCACGGCGAGAGTCTACTGTAATCAATTCATTGTCAGAAATAACACTAGTTGCATCTTCTGTACCAACAATAACTGGAATTCCCATAGCAATCCCAATTACTGCAGCATGACTTGTTAAACCACCTTGTTCAACAATAATTGCAGCAGCTTTTTCGATAGCAGGCAAGTAATCTTTGTCTGTAGTCTTAGTTACTAATACGCAACCTTCTACACTCTTTTCATTAGCTTCTTGAGCGTTTAAAGCTACAACAGCTTTACCAATAACAGATTCATTACCAACGCCATGTCCGCGTACTAGTTTAGAACCGATCATTTGAATTTTCATCAAGTTAGTTGTTCCACGTTCTCCAACTGGAACACCAGCCGTAATAATGATCAAATCGCCTTCTTTAGCATACCCTTTATCTTGAGCAATACCTGTAGCTAAGTTGAACATATCGTCTGTGGATTCTGGTTTTTCAGAAACTATTGGGTAAACACCCCATGATAAAGCTAATCCGCGCATAGTTCTTTCAGAGAAAGTAACTGCTACAATAGTAGATTTTGGACGATATTTAGAAATCATTTGAGCTGTGTGTCCTGATTCAGTTGCCGCAACGATAGTATCAATGTTCAAGTTACGGGCTGTATGTCCTACAGATTGTCCAATAGCTTCTGTCATATCGCCTTGGTCGTAAGCTTTTAATGTGAATGAAGCTTGGTTTACTAATGCTTCTTCAGTACGAACAGCGATACGTGCCATTGTTTGAACAGCTTCAACTGGGTAATCTCCAGCAGCTGTTTCACCAGATAACATGATTGCATCTGTACCGTCAAAGATAGCATTTGCCACGTCACTTGCTTCAGCACGTGTTGGACGAGGATTGTTTTGCATTGAATCCAACATTTGTGTTGCTGTAATAACTGGTTTACCTAAAGCATTACATTTGCGGATCAAGTCTTTTTGAACAATAGGAACTTCTTCCGTTGGGATTTCTACACCAAGGTCTCCACGAGCAACCATTAAACCATCAGAAACTTTTAAGATTTCGTCAATATTGTCTACGCCTTCTTGGCTTTCGATTTTAGGGATGATTTTAACATGAGTCATGTTTTCTTCTTCTAAAATTTGAGTGATTTCTAATACATCAGTAGCGCGACGTACGAAACTTGCTGCAATAAAATCGATATCTTGGCTTAAACCAAAACGGATATCAGCAGCATCTTTTTCAGTGATACCAGGAAGGTTAACAGAAACGCCTGGTACGTTTACACCTTTTTTGTTTTTCAATGTTCCGGCATTTTGTACAGTCGTTACAATTTCTTGGTTGTCCATGTCAATATCAGTTACCAATAAATCGATCAAACCATCATCTAATAAAATGTGAGAACCAGGATTTACATCGTTGATCAATTCAGCGTAAGTTACAGAGAACTTTTCTTGTGTTCCTTCAACTTCGTTCATTGCAACGCGTACAACCTCTCCAGTAGAAAAGACTACTTTTCCTTCTTTCATGTTGTGAGTACGTATTTCTGGTCCTTTTGTATCTAATAAGAGAGCAACCATTTTCCCAGTGATTCTTGAAGCTTCGCGAATATTTTTAATTCTTGCTCCATGTTCTTCAAAGTCCCCGTGTGAGAAATTTAATCGTGCAACGTTCATTCCTGCATCGATCATCTTTACTAAATAATCTACGGACTCACTTGCTGGTCCAATAGTACAAACAATTTTTGTTTTTTTCATTATTCAAAACTCCTAACTTATTAGTTTAACTTTTTAAATTTTATACACATGATTATTGGATTCACTATTTATCTTACCGCAGAAAAATAAGTAAATCCACTTTTTGAAGAAATCTTTAGTTAGAAATTTCTTGGTTTAGTTTGTATAATGAAACATCTGGTTGGTGTATTCCTTTTTCCAAGGTTGTAACGATATCAGAAGCAATCATTTTATTGTTCACGATTCCCAAGCAAAGTCCGCCCATACCTTCTTTTAGGTAGTCAACAGCTCTAGCTCCAAATTGGCTAGCTAAAACGCGGTCTCTGGCAGTAGGCGATCCTCCACGTTGAACGTGTCCTAAAACAGTTACACGAGCATGGAAATCTCCAAATTTATACAATTCTTCTGCAAAATTATTCCCGTTCATTACCCCTTCAGCAAGGATAATAATCGTATGTTTTTTCCCTTTTTCACGGCCTTCAGTAATCTTAGCAGCTACTTCAGCCATGTCAAATTCTTTCTCCGGAATGATGATTTGTTCTACTCCACCAGATACACCTGCCCAAAGAGCGATGTCTCCAGCATTCCGTCCCATAACTTCTACAATAAAAGTACGAACATGACTAGTAGCCGTATCACGAATTTTATCTAAAGAGTCCAAAACAGTATTGATAGCAGTATCGAATCCAATACAAAAATCAGTTCCTGGAATATCGTTATCGATTGTTCCTGGAAGACCAATAGTTGGGTACCCATGTTTTGTAAGAGCAAGAGCGCCTCTATAAGAACCGTCTCCACCAACAACTACTAAGCCTTCGATACCAAATTTCTTTAATTGTTCAATCCCTTTTAATTGCCCTTCTTCAGTAGCAAATTCAGGATAACGTGCTGAATAAAGAAAAGTACCCCCTCTAGAAATCATATCTCCTACATCGTTATGGTGTAATTGACGAATATCTCCAGCTACTAAGCCAGCATATCCATAATTGATTCCGAAAACTTCCATTCCTTCGTAAAGAGCTTTACGAACAACAGCTCTAATAGCTGCGTTCATTCCAGGAGCGTCTCCTCCACTTGTTAAAACAGCGATACGTTTCATATTCCACTTTCACCTCATAAAAGTTATAGTAAACAAAAAATATAAATATAAAGATGATCCTGTATAAATAATGTGATATTTATTTATACATAAATAAGCCAACAAGGACATTCTACCATTTTTCAGATAAATTGTCTTATGAATTCTGTTATTCTTTTCAGATATTTTTCATTTTTTAGAATATTTTAATCTCACTCGATCACAATGTTTCCTTTGCCTAATAAATCTTCAACTGCTTTTACGAGTTCTGGAGAATTTTTTATCCAAAATTTCTCTTGCAATCCCATTTTTTTATTGGTCTTGACATAATATAAAATAACCGGAATCGCACCTGGATAATCTGCTAAATATTCTTGTAATCGGTTTAGAGTAGCGTTGTCTTCATTGGTCTCTTCTATGCGAATAAAACATTTTTTCGTCTCTCGGTTTTCTTCCAACTTCTCGGCTTCTTGTATTTGATGTACCAAGACCTGCAGACCTTGTCCCGCTCTGGCTTCTACCTTTCCTTCCACGTACAACACTTTGCTTTTTTCGAGCGATTGGATGTATTTACGGTAAACTTTTGGGAACAATGTCAAAGAGATGTCTCCGGAAGTATCACTGATTTCTACAAAAGCCATCGGTTCACCTTTTTTAGTGGTGATTTTTTTGATTTCTTTTACTTGTCCGATTAGTTTTGCGGTCTTTCCATTGACCAGATCTTTAATGTAAGAAGCTTGTTTTACTTTGCGCAAATCATCGTATTTTTCAGTAGGGTGTCCAGACAAATACACTCCTAAATACGTATTTTCTGCTTCCAATTTTTCAGCTGCAGTCATGTCAGGAGCTTCTTCGTACTTAGGCTGCAATACATCAAACAGTCCTACATTGTCACCGCTGAATTTGACGCTTGTCAGAATATTTTCCAGTGAATGGATCAACGTCCCTCTGGAATATTGGAAGTCGTCAAATGCTCCTACATAAACCAACGGCAAGATAAATTCTTCTTTCAACCACTTCGTATCCATTCTTCTCAAAAAATGAATAAAGTCTTTATACGATCCTTCATTTCTTCTCTTTTGGATGATTTCAGACACATAGTCTCTTCTCAATCCTTTTATAGTAGCTAAACCAAAGAGAATGCCGGATCCTTTTTTGGTAAAATGCGAATAACTTTGATTGATGTCTGGATTAAATACAGGGATTTTCCTTTTTTTCGCTTCCAACAAATAATCTTTCATTTTAGTGGTATTGTGCAGCGCTGAATTTAACAGCGCGATATAGAAAGCTTGTGGGTGATGCACTTTGATATAGGCCATTTGATACCCGATAAAAGAATAGGCGATCGAATGGGAACGGTTAAAACCATAGTTGGCAAAGCGTTCAATATAATCGTACACTTTTTTAGCGTCTTGTTCAGCGTACCCCTGTTCTTTAGCCCCTTTTACAAAATGGACTCTTTCAGCATCAATCAATTCTTTTTTCTTTTTCCCGATAGCTCTGCGTAAGATATCAGCTTGTCCTAAAGAATACCCTGCCATTTTAGAAGCCACTTGCATAACTTGCTCTTGATAAACCATTACTCCATAAGTCACTTCTAAAATCTCTTTTAAACTTTCGTGCGGATATTCAATCGGCAATTCGCCTTTCTTCCGTTTGACAAATACATCGATCTGTTCCATTGGACCTGGACGATATAAAGCATTGACCGCTGCAATGTCTTCTATCGATTCGGGATGGAGTTTTCGCAATACATTTTTGATACCACCAGACTCAAACTGGAAAATCCCTACTGTATCTGCTCGTTGGAACAATTTCAGTGTTTCTGGATCATCCATCGGAATGTCTTGAGCCTGGAGAGGTGTTCCGGTGTCTTGTTGAATGATTTTCAATGCTTCTCCTAAAATCGTCAGGTTTTTCAATCCTAGAAAATCCATTTTCAATAAACCAATTTCCTCTACATTTCCCATCGGATATTGTGTTAATGCTATTGAATTGCTGCCTTCTTGAAGCGGAATAACAGACTCTAGCTTCTGGTCGCTGATCACTACACCTGCCGCATGTGTGGAAGTGTGTCGGGGCAGCCCTTCGATTTTTTTAGCTGTCTCGAACATCAATTGATTTTGATTATTCTTATTGACCAGCTGCTGTAAAGCAGAAGACTGTCGATAAGCTTCTTCTAAAGTAATGCCCAGCTGACTAGGAATCGCTTTTGACCATTGGTTAGACTCTTCTTGTTTCAACCCAAATACACGGGCCGTATCTCTAAGTGCCATTTTTGCTGCCAACGTACCGAATGTAATAATCTGTGCGACGTGGTCTTTTCCATATTTGTTTTTGACGTATTGTAAAACTTCATCTCGTCGATTATCGGGAAAATCCAAATCGATATCCGGCATATTGTATCGTTCTTCGTTTAAAAACCGTTCAAACAGCAAGTTGTAGCGTATAGGATCTACATCTGTTATCTCAAGTACAAACGAAACGAGAGAACCAGCTGCGGATCCTCGGCCTGCCCCAGTAACGATTTTAGCTTGATGAGCGTAAGCCATGACATCCCAAACAATCAAGAAGTAATCTTCAAAGCCCATTTTTTGAATCACACTCAATTCATAAGCCAATCGTTTTTTATAGCGGTCATCTGCATGTGGAACTCTTTTTTTCAGCCCTTTTTGACATAACTCTTCTAAGTAAGCTGTCGTAGCTTTTCCATTTTCAATCGGATATTTAGGCAGCAATCGTTGCTGCAAAGGGATGTCCATTGCAATACGCTTAGCTATCTTAGCTGTATTTTGAGCTGCTTCTTCTAGACCAGCTTCTCTGAATTGCTGCTCCATCACTGAACATTCTGGTAAATTGCGCGTACCAAATAAAGTTCCGTCATGGCTTGTCAGCTGTTCTCCTTTATCAATCGATCGAAGTACTTTTAAACTGAATGCATCTTCTTGATTTAAATAACGCACATCATTCAAAGCGACCGTCTCTATCGCTAGTTCCTCTGTTAAATGAATTAACTGATCCTTGATCGACGACAAGTCTTCGTGCAGTTGGATACAGATCAAAAATTGATCGGCTGAAAATAGTTCTTTGTATTTCCTAGCCACTGTTCCAGCTTCATCAAATTGTCCATTTAACAATAATTGTTCGATTTCCCCTGTTTCTCCTGGTGATAAAGCAATCAATCCTTCTATATAAGGGGCCAATTCTGCAAAAGAGAAAGTCTGATCAGGAGACAGCATTTTTTTCGTAGACAACGAAATCAACTGTTGATAACCTTGGTTTGTTTCAGCTAGTAAGACCAGCGAAAATGTTTGATCGGATTGGACAGATCCCATCATTTCAAGTGTCAGCCCTACAATGGGTTTAATCTCATGTTTGAGACACAATTTATAAAAGTCGACGGCTCCATAAAGTACATTTTGATCGGTCAAAGCTAGAGCTTCATAGCCTCTTTCTTTAGCAGATAAGACTAGTTCTTCAACAGATAAAGTACTTTGAAGCAATGAGTAGGCACTATTCACCTGTAATTGCACAAAAGACATCCGGTATCCTCCTCTTCATAAGTTTGAATCCTTTTTACAATTATGTATTACTGCATCTCTTCTTTACTAAGATTCGTCTTCGAATTGCACACTTCTTTATTATACTCTGAAGTGGAGGAAAACCGCAAATTCTCCTCAAAAATGTTTGTGTCAAGTTTTTCTCGAGCGTCCTATTACTCCGCTAGTTTAGGCACTCTATTTTTGTACACTTGTCAGCTACCGCACGGCTCCGCCGCTTGCTGGCCCATCTTTTGGGAGAACGTTCCTAAAACCAGGAACCTTCTCCCAAAAGACAGGAATTAACGAAAACTTTTGATTAATTGTCCTATTGCCGATGAATGAGAGGCATATAATGGAATCGTCCCATTCTTTGCACCAACTGA
>NZ_JBGQQS010000033.1:0-21867 GCF_045528365.1 Desemzia sp. FAM 23988 | reverse complement strand
GAATCAGCTAAATAAGCAAAATTTTCTGGAAATAGTCATCCTTTGCGTAAGCATTCGATTTTTTTTACTTTTTTCAAGAAAATAATAATTCAGAATATTCTGACTATATTTATGCAACACTAGTGATCTGGACTAACAAAACATGTTAGGGAATCAGGGAAAATGACTTCCGCTGGAACGGAATTTGATTACCGTCCAGAACTTGAACAATTAAAAGAAGCTATATTAGCTTATATGATTGTTAATCCAGCGGAGCAACAGTCCAATGAGGAAATTGAGAATGAAGGTAATGAACAATTAAATCAAACTACACCTCGATCTATAGATGAAATAATTAATGAAAAAATAGAAGAATCGAAGATATATATAAGATCTAAGGAATCTAAACAGAAGCAAATTGCATTAGAGAAAATTTGGGATACTTTCGAAAGATTAAAGACTATTTATGGAGAAAATAAAAAGAAGTCTGTAACTAGACTAATTGATATAGTTAGTAAAGAATCACCAGTAACAAAAGAGTTGATAAGCAGAGAATTTCAGGAATTAACACAGATAGGCAATACTTACCATATTAGACATTTCGAAAACGGAAAAGAGCCTATTTATTCGGATGATTTTAGAGAATATTTGTATTTTAGAATTTTAAGCTTAATAAGCTACTGTATAAATGAAATGAATCAGTAATCAAGAGAAAAATAACGTATTTTAAGCCTGTTTCAGATTTGAAAGTGGATCACTATCCACGAAACTGGACTAAAATGCGTTTTTTATATCCATATCTTTCGTTAAGATTGATTTTACACCTTATGATTATAAGAAATGAGTATAACCAAACCTTATTAGGTAACGCTTGTTAATTCATGTTCATTAGTCTTAAGTTATGACTATATTCTACAACGCTAAACTTTTTTATGTTCATTGAATCTGATATATATTTGTTCATATTACAATAAAAATATTAATCAGATAGCATTTTATATAGTTTAAACTGCTTTTCTTTTAGTGTCATACTTCTGTTATAGTAGTATAGTTACTACGCATTAAGATAACTATTTTACAAAAATCCAGATCATAAAGAGGGGTTATTTATGAAATACCTATTTATAACTGTATTACATAACCTAGAGTTAGGGCGCACATATAATAAAGGAATAAAGTTAGGAAATAATATACGTATTTCTAATGGTAAAGATCCGCTTGCCGATATTATCTATACCAATCCTTTAATGGAAACAATGGGGGAACATTCTTTACTTGAATTTAGCGACAACTCTACATACTTATATATCAAAGGAACATTTGAAGAAATAAATGAGGCTAGAGAATTTATAAATATTAATAAAAACGGAATAATAGTATTTAAAATGCTGAGAGAGATTCAGGCTTTTACACATAAACTTTGGTTTGTTAAAGACAATAGCATATACATTCGAGATGGATTTCTTTTAATCTATGACAAAAAAATAAATAGTGAATATATAAACGCACACTCTTTTAAAGGATCATTATCCGAAGTCATTACAAACAGGAACGGAAAAATAGAACCAGTTGTTTTTTCTGATTATGAAATTAAGAAAGCGTACAACGATTACTCTGCAGAATTAGATTTTTCTGATAACTACTGGATGTCTATAGATAAGAAAGATGAGGACACTATAGGTGGTAAATTACCCATTCCTGATATTTTTATCAAAGAAAAAGATTCTAATCGAGTTGACAGGGCAAAGTATTTTACAGTGGCTGCTAGAGCTTCGTCTATTATTCCTACTAAACTACTTAATTACATTTCAGCACTAGAGTGCTTATTTACTACATCAACCAACGAATTAGCACATCAAATATCTGAACGAGTGGCTATTTTATTAGGTGGTAATCTTGACGAACGTCTTCAGTATTATGCAGCGATAAAAACTGCATACAATTATCGATCAAAAATCGTACACGGAGATTCTATCAAAAAATATTATGAGAAGCTTGAATCAATAGAAGCAGTTTGTCAAAAAGTTGATTTTGTATTAAGAACAATCTTCTCTCACCATACAGGCATTTTTTCTAAAACAGACGAAGAAATTGATAATTGCTTTAAATATATGATTTTTAGAGATTAACTTAATTGAGAAAAAGCTAATCATTTTACCAAAATTTTACTAAAAGGGCAGATATAAATGACTGATACAACAGTAACAACTTGGATAGATATAATTAGCTATATAGATATAACACTTACTATTTTCGGTGGATGGGCCTTAATCAAAACAATTATTTTCTTATTCTTTTACTTCACTGAGAAAGATCAATACGTAGAGTGCATCTATAGACATTATGCTAATATTAGCGTTGACGAGATCCAAAGCGATTACCCAATTAGAAAAATAATTATTCTAGACGAATCAGCCACTGAATTTTTCGTTATCGGGTTTCCTGGAAAAGTTATGCGAAACATTAAGATCTATGAATGGCGGAGCATGGGATATATTACTAATCGTTTAATATATAAAAAGAAAGAAAACCTAATCGAACAAATACATTCAGACGAATATCTGCTAGTACAATGTAATTCTGCAGAAACTATTCCTGGAAACAAGATAACTTGCCGTGTAAACGGAGATTTAGTTAAATTTCATTTTGAGTTCAATGGTATATATGGAGTTCCTAGTAAAAATTATAAAAAGGTAAAGCATGATCTCTATAGTTTTTTACATCTATATTTTAGAAGCACTATTTAAGTACTCAGAGTATAGCTTAGATAAACAGAAACCTCTAAAAGAGTCAACGTCCAGTTATTATATTTTATGTTTACTTTTTTTATTTTTAGTGTCTAGTCTTCGCTAGTATTCACCAAAGTGAGAGCCTATTCTCGTATTTCATATTTTCTCTTTTTGTCCGATACTTTTACTCTCCACTATGCGACTGTTATTATTAGCGTATATCCAATGTTGGTTTTTAGGTGCACCCTAGATAGATAACAAAGAACTTTAGTTTCAAAAAAAAATTTATTAAGGTATAATGCATTATGATTTATAATATAGGAGGAAAATATGAATAAAATTAAGTATTCTAGTCACAATTTAAACGATGGTAGCGCTAACCTTGAACTTAGTATCTCTGGAAAAGATAAGGAAAATAGAGAATTAATTATAGAGTCCATTAATATTTTGATTTCTAAATTAGAGCCTAAATTCATGTATGACCAAGATACCGAAAAATATGAACAAGATCTTGAAGATCTCTTATTGTCTGTAGTAGATAAAATTGGTGATGATTTTATCTACCACGCCTTATTTGAGTCTGATATACATTATGATGAAGACAACGATGAAACGATCATTCCAATGGAAGTAAAAATAAAAGTACTATCAATGCTTGTAGAAAGTATGAAACATAAGTATTTATAGTCTGTTCTCCATACATACAAAAAAGAACCTTCGAACAAGGTTCTTTTTTTTGAGCAAATATTTCATGTAATAAATTTAAATATCACTATAGTAAGTAAGCATCTCTTTGTTAATTAATTGAGCTAAATTTCTTTTGCGAAGGATATATCGAATATTCTCTTTATCATACTCCATTTTTTTGTTAATTTCAGATTTTACTTTTTGAGAAAAAAAGTCTACCTCTTCAGATGACGGCTCAATTAATTCAGCTAAGTCTGGGTATTTATTTACTATTTTATTTTGTACTCCTGACTCTTCTTCCTTACTTTGATAAATGACAATATTATTTCTAGCTTGTTCACTAGAATCAGAACCATAACTAGTAAATGAATTCGGAGCAAAGTTGATCATATGATTGACTAAGTACTCAAAGGAATCTTCTAGCATTCTATAATAAGATAAAGATAAAAATGGTCGCTTACCTGTACTGCTTGCAATAAACGCGTACTCGGGAACAGTTGTGTGGTATCTTGCTCCATCAAGGGATACTAAAAATAGAGACTTAATCGTTAGGTTTCTATATTTTAATTTTAACTGGTTCCATCCCATTCGTACTTTTATTTGATCGATACTTAAAGCTTCTACTTCATGACGAGTTAGATCATCATTTTCTATTGAAATAAAAAAGTCAGGATTTAAATTGTATATAAAACCCTGTCGCGAATCTGAAACGCTACAGGGCAATCCTTTCATTTATTTAATCTAATATTTTTTTATAAGATGTACATTCCCTAACAATCCGCTAGGTTGAAGTGCTCTATATTGAGACAAGAAGTCTTGTTGTTGTGTACCCAAGGTATTTACTACTTCTATTTCAATATTATTTCTCTTTTCTTTGATAAAATCAGTTATGTCAAAAACATATGGTTTAGAAATCTTAGTTCCTACTGATTTTCCATTAATTGAAACAGTAGCAATTTCATAAACATTACCTAAATCTAATTCATATTTTACCTGTTCTTCAAATTCGTCAAGAATCATTGTTGTTTTGTATTTTATAATACCAGAAAAACGTGGATATAATTTTGGACCTGTAATATTAGCTAAATTTTCTAATTCAAAGTTTTCATGGCTACCTTGATTACCATTTGTACTGTGTAAAGAGACTTTCCATGGTGATTTAATTTCAAGAGCTACCTTCTTATCAAAATATTTACTGGAACTTTGCTCTAATAATTTATTATCGGAAATAATATATATTTTTGCTTCTTGCGGCACCAGAGAAAGTCTAATCCTATTATCTTTTTGAGTGCCTATGGACCATAATTTATTTTCCATAGCATCGTATTCGTAAATAAATCCTTCTTCGCTTAATTCAATTTCCGTTAGTACTTTATCATCGGGAGATTCATTGAAAAACATGTAAATGCTATTTTCCTGTAGATAATGATAATAGCGTAAGCTTTGATAGTTATTTTTTGGTAAGATATCATATATTTTTTTTTCTCTTAAAACAGTTACCAATTCTTTAATAGATACAATCTCTACTTTTTCAGATAATTCATACCTTTCAATTTCAGTAGAAATGGACGTTTCTTCACTAGTTTCTTTTGGATAATTATCAATAAAAATGATAGAGGCTCCTTTAGATAAGAGCAAGCGGATTTGTTCAAAAAAAGTTTTTGGTAATCTTTCAGCATAAGGAACGATTAATACATCTGCATGTTCACCATTCATTCCCATTTTTCCATCAGTTACTGTCAAATCTGGTAAGAAATCGATTGGTAAGATGTCAAAATCAATTTGGTGCTGTATCAACTGTTTAGCCGGCTTTTGAAATAACATATATTCTCCCGACCATTCAGCTTCTGCATGGTATAAAATAAAGGCACTTTTAGCGTGATGTCCACCATTTAATAGCTCAGCAACTCGGTTTGTATAGTTCATTAACAGTCCTAAATAAGGAAATTGTGGATTTTTATTATGTGCGTAAAAATGTGGTGGACAATCTGCATCAGGGAATGGAGACATATTGAAAGCATGTGGAACAAAATGATTTATGCCACGTACAAGCATATGATCTGTCATCCATTTCATTAAATTTAATCCTTCACTCCATCCATAAGCACCATATAATTCCACCATTGTTCTTCCTTGTTTTTTTGCGTCTAAGTGTCCTAGTGATGATCCTAGTTTGGCTAAGCCATAGTGGAAAAATTCTCCATCCCAACCAGTTGATGTGAAAGTTTTAAAATACCCTTGATCCATTCCTGGTAACAATTGGTGCAATACTACATCAATTCCCGAAAGTGTTTGATCTTTAATTCCTCGAAAAAAATGCCCCGCGCCATATCCTAAACGAGCATGAGCATTATTGTCTTCAATCAAGTGTCCAATGTATTCCACATTATGATTGGCACACCATTCTGCCAACTTCCCACTGAAGTTTTCTGAATACAATTTTGAAATAACATCCATATAATGATAACGAATAAAACTTTCCTGTTCATTCCCATTGGTCATAAGCAACGGCAATAAAAGTAATGGATCTGTTGCTAAATTTTTTGTCAGAATATCCAACATATCAGAGCGCCATGGAAGAACCATCTCCATTCGTCCAATAGATGCATCAGGTCCTTTGATATTTCCAAATCTTGGTTCATCTGTAAAAAATCCTGCAATAGTATTACCAAAATATTCCCCAATATGTTCAAAATGAGCTTGGTACACTTCCTCAATCAACACCTGTGTCGCCTCTGGATCTATAGGGTTCAAGTACCCTTCAGTAGACTCTTCTCCTCCATTAAATGTTTCAACTAGGATAAAGACACGCCAATTATCTTCAGGGATATCCCAATAAACTACACCGTCTTGGAGTTTATCAGAGATATTTATCATTGTTTTTGTATCAATTGTTTCGTAGTCAATCAATTTTGCAGCAAGTACTGCAATGATTTTTTCGTCACTTTCAGTTAACGTTGAACTCAACTGATTATTATCTGTTCCAACAGCTATAATTGTATTTCGATCTCCACCAGCTTGCCATTTTACGATAATACCAGCTTCTGCTTGTGGTCCGTGATAGTCTACTTGTGCAATTTTTAAATACTTTTTTCGTAACTCAGGATGCTTTTTAGTAATAGCGCCATTTGCATAGCCTGTAGGAAAATGAGCATCATCAAACAGCCAAACCTTCATCTTTCTTTTCGTTGCTTCATCAAGAACAATCTTTAAATCTTGCCACCATTCTTCTCCTAAAAAATCTGGATGAGGTCTTGGTTCTACACACAGTGCACCTATTCCTGCTTCATTTATTTTTTGAACATATTCTCTTATTTTCTCTTCTTTTTCACCATGCATCCACAAAAAAGGAAAAATATAATTCTCTTCTTTATTTTCTAAAACCTTTTGTAATTTTTTCATTTTAAGACCACCTATCTAAAAATTGTCAGGGGAAACAAGATTACCTGTTTCCCCTTATATTTATATAACTTCTTCTTTAATAGTTATAATGTAAGAAATAACTAAAGGTACAAAGAACGCTATTAAAGAAGCAATAATGTACGCTGTAAAACTATTATCAATTCCTTCTGGGTTAATGAATAGTGGCGCAGCAAATATTGCATTTCCACCAAAACCAAACATTTTTGCACCCATTCCTGCCGTAATACCACCAGCTATACCTCCCCCAATAAAGGCAGCAATAAAAGGTTTTTTATATGGGAGCGCTACTCCATATATAATTGGTTCTGTAACACCAAATAATCCTGTTATACCTGTAGAAAAACCAAGTGCTCTTTTTTCTTTATTTTTTTGTTTCATGGCAAACCCAATTGCAGAGCCGGCTAAAGCAAAAATAGTAACATTTAATATTGCATTTATTGGGTCGGCTCCCAGTGTAGCAATATTATTAATCAAAATTGGGATAAACGCATAATGTAAACCAAAGATAACAACTAATTGCCAAAAAGCTCCTAAAATAACGCCAGTTAGTATTGGACTGAAGTTATAAATTGATTGAGTGCCAGAAGCCAAGAAATCACTAATAATTGTCATAATTGGTCCCACTACTAAAAAGGTAAGCGGAACTGTAATTATTAGTGTAATTAACGGGGTTGCGAATAATTTAACAGTTGTTGGCATTTTATGATCAATTTTCTTTTCAATATAAGCTGCCACTGCTACACCAGCAATGATTGGAAAAACTGAATTTCCATAACTTGTTAATACCACTGGAATTTTTAAAAATGTAAGTGCAATTCCTTCATTATAAAAACTAACAATGCTAGGATAAACTAATGCCGCACCTATTGTCGCACCAATATAGGGATTTGACTTGAACTTATTAGCAGCTGAAAAACCTAAAATGACTGGCAAGAAATAAAAAAATCCATCTGCAAAAGAATACAAAATTTGATAAGTTCCACTTGCTTCTGACAAAACATTAAATGATGTTAAACCTGCTAAAACTCCTTTTATGATACCGCCAGCAGTCATAACTCCCATTACTGGGAAAATGATTCCAGAAATTAATTTAAAAAAGCGATTAAATAAATTTCCATCTTCTTTTGGTATATCGCCTTCGTCTACATCGATAGAGCCACCACCAGTTACATCCATTGTATTGACTATTTCAGTATAAACACTCGATACTTCTGTTCCAATTATAACTTGGTACTGACCTCCGGATACAGCTACTCCCAACACGCCAGGAATTTTTTTTATTTCTTCGTCATTTGCCTGCTTGTTGTCTTTTAGCACAAATCTTAATCTTGTCATACAATGAGTAACACTAACAATATTTGAATTCCCTCCTACTTTCCCAACAACTTCAGCTGCTATTTTTTTATAATCCACAACGAATCCTCCCTTTCTTTTTTTAACCTACTTAAAGAAATGTACTATTATTTTAAAAGCGCTTTTATAACACTTCCCTCATAATAAAAAGCGAATTATCAAAAAAACTAGCGCTTTCATTTGTATTATATAAATTTTTAACGTAATATGATATTATGTTTATTAACCAATATAGTTACCAAACTTAACTAAGGAGACACGATTTGAATACCGAAACTATTAAACAACAACTTTTTGAAATGACTATAAGTGAATCGAAGTATAAAAACCATTCAAATGATGATTCTCTATTTTATAGTAAGATTTCTAAAACGTTCATCGATGACAAAGAGATTTATGTCTTTAAATTTGATCAACAAATTAAAGACAAACCTAACCCTTATACTTTTAATCCAAAATTGGAAATTGTAAAACACTCTCGGTACTCTGTTATTCCCATACATATACATGATTATGTAGAAATGAACTATATTTACTCAGGGTCTTGTTCTGCAATTATCCAAGAAAAGGAGATTGTACTAAATCAAGGAGATATTTGTATAATGGACACGAATGTTCCACATACGATCATAAATGCGGAAAAAGATGATATTATTATAAATTTCCTTATGAAAAAAAGTTATTTTAATGCTTCAATGTTAAGTCGTCTTTCAAGTAATAGCATCATGTCTGATTTTTTGTTAGAAGCTATTTCAAAAAGTCAAAAACATAATCGATACATTTTATTTCATTGCCAAGAGAGTACAAAACTACCTTATTTTGTAGAAAACTTATTATGTGATTATTATGACCCTTCCTTTTCTTCGAAAGATACTATTAATGCTTATTTGGTGTTAATCTTTTCGGAATTACTTCATTACTACCAAAAAAATCAACAAGAAAGGCATAACGAAAATTCTTTAAATGATGCTAGAAAAATTCTTGAATATATAGAAGAAAATTATATGTCCTGCACATTAGAAAGCGCAGCAAAACATTTTTCTTTCCATCCAAATTATTTAAGTCGCTATATCCCTAAGCATACTGGTAAAACTTTTAAACAGTTAGTCCAAGAGCAACGTTTAAATAAGGCTGTTTTTTTATTGTTAAATACTGATTTAACAATTGAAGAAATTATTGGTGAAGTTGGATACCAAAATTACGGATTTTTCAATAAGATTTTCAAAGAACGCTATTCACTCACACCAAATAATTATAGAAAAAAATTTAAAGAATCTAGAGAGTTTTAAATTCTTCTTGTTTTTGACATTGAATATATATTTTATTCATTATTTACCAATTATGTAACATATTGTACATTAGAAAAATATAATTTAGTTAAAAAGATCTCAAATAAGTCATTTGAATATACATCGTATTTTGACTATTTATTCTCAATTAGAGGATGGGACAAGACTACTTTTGTGAAAAAAGTAGTCCCACTTTCGTTTGTTTTGATAGAGATATAGAAAAAAACACTCCCACTACTGAACAAAATAGTTCACAGTTTTGGGAGTGTATTTTTTTGAGAGACCTTTTATCCCAGCCTCAATTCAATTCTTTTTAAAAATTTCTTGCACATATAAATTAAACCTATATGATATTTACACAAGTTTCTTCTCTGTCAGCTTTTTGATTCGCCGATTGTAAAATTAAGCTAGACAAATAAAAAAGTCATTCGTGGTACACTCAAAATGTATTTCCGACCAAAGAAAACATAGGAGTGATCACGAATGACCTACACCCATCTTACCACTGAAGAACTTGTAATGATAGAAGCTTATTTTCATCAAAAAATTTCTGTATTGAAAATTGCCATCTACATTGGCCGTTCACGTCAAACGATTCATAACGTAGTTACTTTCCTAAGGAAAGGCTACACGGCTCTTGATTACTTTAAACAATACAAAGAAAATAAGAAGCGCTGCGGTAGACATCCTATTACCTTACCCAATGACCAACAAGAATGTATTCAAAAGATGGTTGCTCAAGGATGGACTCCAGATGTGATTATTGGTCGTGCAGAAAGGTTCATCGCTTGTTCCTCACGCACCTTGTACCGACAGTTCAAACAAGGGTTCTTTGATCAAACAACTCTTCCTATGAAAGGAAAACGTAAACCAAACGGTCATAAAGAAAAACGAGGGAAACAAGCTTTCAAAAGAAATATATCTGAAAGATTAACGGATTATCCTCAATTTGAAGACGAGTTTGGTCATTTAGAAGGAGACACTATTGTTGGCGTTCATCATAAAAGTGCTGTAATCACATTGGTTGAACGGATTTCAAAAGCCATTATTACTTTGAAGCCCAATGGGCGTAAAGCACAAGATGTTGAAGAAGCTATAAACAACTGGTTCCAATGTATTCCAAGAAATCTCTTCAAAATCCATTACATTTGATTGTGGAAAAGATTTTTCCAACTGGAAAACCATTAGTAATTTAAATGATGTTGCTATTTACTTTGCTGATCCAGGAACTCCATCTCAGCGAGCTTTAAACGAGCATTCTAATGGACTGCTTCGAAAAGACGGTTTACCGAAAGAAATGGATTTTAACCAAGTCGATCAATCTTTTGTCTCTGCAGTCGCTTCAGTAAGAAATCAGATCCCAAGAAAATATTTACAGTATCAGACACCGTTAGAAGTATTTTTAAATTACATTAATGAGTGGGAATTGTCTAACTTAATTTGACAAACGAAAAGAAGAAAAAGAGAAACCAGATAATTGGTTCCTCCTCCTAAATCTTATTCATAAGAATACTTATTCTCAATTAGATAAATCTTCACCATTATTGGCAATAACTTATTTTTTTTTGTGTTTTTTTGAATTAGAGTAACAGTTTTTCTTTTCTTTTCGTTTTTATAAGTGTAATAAGGAGGAGGTGAATAATATGTCATCATCAAATGTGAATGTTTCAATCAATTACGGTATTTTAATGGTGGTTGAAGAAGTCCAAGAATATCTAAAAACAGAATTACAGATTCAAGCAACTCAACAAGACATTATCGAAAATGCCATTGTTGCCCTACAAATAGAATTAAAAAAAGCAAATGAACAACCACATAATGATAAAAACTAATTTTTAAAATGTTTTGGGCACGTTTTGCCTATAGTTAGTTTGTAATTTGAAATCGTATTAGAATTGCTTTTGAAAATATTATATATAGTTAAAAGAGCAGGAATTTCATAATACAATTGGAATTCCTGCTCTTTTTATTAAAATGATTAAAATTAATCTAAAAAAGGACACTACAACTTTATAACGAATTGTAGTGCCCTTGTTTTCTTATTTACTGTCTGAGAAATCAAATTCTAGTTTGTTATTGTGTATTTTCAATTTCGCATTAAAGATGTACCCTTTTTTGCTTTTAAATCCTTTTATCAAACTTGTCTCTTTTTTCGATAAAAGATCTTTTATATTTGTCTTAGTCAATGTTTTGCTACTCCATTTTTTAGGAAGAGAAAACTTACAGCCATTACTATACCCAGTACAACCATAAAATTTTCCTTTATCAATAATGTTACTATTGCATGAAGGACACTTTCCTATGGCGTCATTTTGATCAATCTTTTTAGCGTGTTCTTTGATATGGCTATGCTCGAAAGTTTCAGGAACTTTTTCGGCCAAGTGAGTAATAAAATTTTGAATACTCTTTAAGAAAGCTTCTTGTGTACCTTGTCCATGCCGAATATTTTTGAGGTATTTCTCCCACTTAGCAGTCATTTCAGAATTCGCTATTTCGTCATTTTGAATAACTTCGCAAAGAGTCGTACCTTTTTGCGTAACATAAATCTTATTTTTTTGAGTTTTGATATATTCTTGTTTTTTTAGCGTTTCAATGATATTGGCTCTGGTGGCTTCTGTTCCAATCCCCTCCGTTTCTTTTAGTATTTCCTTGTTATCTTCATCTTCAATGGTTCGCCCTACGTTTTTCATAGCCGTGATGAGAGTACCTTCTGTATAGTAACTTGGAGGTTTTGTTTCACCTTTTTTATGAAATGGGTCTGTTCGAAAGAGTTCCCCAGCTTCAACTGAGGGCAAAAATTGTTCACTTTCGCTGTCCTTACTTTCTTTGCTTATTATTTTATATAATTGTTTCCACCCTAAATTTTTCTCTACTTTACCAGTGGTTTTGAATAAAACGTCATTTGCTTTTGTTATAATGGTTGTTTCGTTATAAACATAAGGCTCTTCAAAAATGGCTAATGTCCGATATAAAACGAGTTGATAAATATTCCGTTCTTTTTCGGATAAACTCTCTAATTTCGGGAGTGTCTTTGTTGGAATAATAGCAAAATGTTCTTGGACCTTTTCCCCATTTACATAGCGTTTATTTTCACTCAATTGCGGATGTCTAATCGCTTCTCCTACTAAATCTAAGTAGTAAGTTAAGTGATCTTTTAAGTAATTAAATTCTGGTGTTCCAATATAATTCGTGTCGGTTCTGGGATAAGAGAGATATTTCTTTTCGTAAAGTTTTTGAACGATAGCTAAAGATTCTGAAGCTCCATAGCCGTATTTTTTATTGGCTGCTGCTTGCAGGTCTGATAAGCTAAACAATTTTGGTGCATAGGTTTTCTTTTCTTCGACTTTTACATCTTCTATCACACCAGTAACGTCTTTAGTCAATTCATGATTTTCTTTAAATTGCTGTAATTCCTCTACAGTATCAAATCGTTCTCTATACTTTCCTTGATATTCTCTATTTTGATCAGTAAACGTAGCATATAATTCATAAAATGGTTTGCTCACAAAGCTCTTTATTTCTTGGTTTCGTTGGTAGATCAAATAAAGGGTTGGTGTCTGGACACGGCCAATACTAAAAACGCCTTTTAAGCCATTTCGTTGCATGTATAAGGTGTACAAACGAGAAAGATTTATCCCTACCAACCAATCGGCAATTTGTCTTGTTTCTGCTTCTTTATAGGTAGAATAAAAGTCTGCCCCATCTTTTAAGTGCTGAAAACCTTTTTTAATTTCAATTGTTTCTAGGGAATTGATCCAAAGTCTTTGAATTATCTTATGGCTGTTCCCGGATAGATTGATAATCAAACGAGCAATTGCTTCGCCCTCACGATCACTGTCCGTTGCGATAATGATCTTATCAGCCTTATCTAGCAATCCCTTTACAATTTTGTATTGTTTTGATTTTCCCTTAGAAACTTGAAATTGATAATGTTCAGGGAAAATAGGCAGCATATCTAGTTGCCACTTTTTCCAATCAGAATTATATTTCTCAGGTTCATACAAAGATACTAAATGTCCGTAACCATAAGTAATGGTTGCGTTTGGCAGATCGTTATCTGTTACATTGTAATAACCGTCTTTTTTCTCTACTTTAGCAAAAGCGTCTGTATAAGCTTTTGCTTGGCTTGGTTTTTCCGCTAAGATAACTGTATTGCCCATCAACTCACTCCCTTCTCAATGCTTATTTATTTACTCGTGGCGAAAGAGTTAAATCTCCATTTTCTTTCTTAACATCTTCATTAGCTGCTTTCAATTGATAATCATCTTCATTTTCTGTTACTTCGAAAGAAAATGATTCTTCTTCACCATTTTCTTGAAAAGTAATTACGTTATCTACAATTTTATAAGTATATCCAAGTTGGAATCCTAACATTTCAAAAGTAACAGTTTCTTCTCCAAATTGAGCAGTATAAGCTTCGCCATTGGTTGAAACAACATTCCATTCTTTTGATTGTAAATCACTTTGAATGTCTGTACCGCACCCTTCTAAAGTAATTAATGCTATTAGAGTAAGTAAAATAAATAAAACTTTCTTCATAGTATTTCCTCTCCTTTTTAACGTAACATGCGGTGAACTACGGCTCTTGCCATCCCTGAACCTGCTCGACCTGCTCCACTTGAATACCAAATACTTTTCACAATAGATGGACCACTAATGACTAATGCACCGCTACCGATTAAGGCTGGTAATTTACCCCAAACCGTATCTGTTTGCATAGTGATTGCCTCTGTAAAGAGTAGCATGGACAATGTTAACACAATGATTGTAACGGTATGAGATAAAATATCTCGCCACCAATTCTCCATAAAATTATAATTTTCTGTTACAACAGATATAGCGCATAGAGGTGATAAAATTTCATCTATGAGGAGTTGAGCTTGTTCAATAAACAGTTTTATGACGAAAAAACCTATAACAACAAATATAAAAAGCCAAATAACAACTTGGCTAATACCTGCACTAAAAACGTCAGGTAAACTGTCAGCTTGTAAAGTATTAACTAAACTACTTGTCGTCAGTTCACCCATATTTCCAATAAAGTAATTTCCTATTGGCTGTACAATATAATTCATAGTTAATGAAATAACTAAAGGCATAATGACAAGTAAAGCACTCGCTTTAACTGATCTGACAATTGTCCACCAGATATTCGCTTCTTCGCTTCCCTCTGATTCCGATAAAAGTTGAGTAATAACTTTTCCTAAACAAACGGATACAAGTAGAATACCGCCAAAGAAGACAAATAAATTATAAGCGTCTAAAGCGTATCCTGCTAAACCATCATAATTAAATAAGGAATTTTGTAAAAATTCAATAAAGAGGTTAATTAAATCTTTTAACCAGTCTACAAATACCTCTGTAATTTTATCGCCAATATTGTCGAAACTAGGCATATATTAATCACTCCTTTTACTCTTCAAATGCTGAAAAATAACTTTCTCCGTCACTAAATTCTGCCATTGTTTGTTCCATTGCTTCTTGTTTCCGTCTTTCTTTTTTTGCATGCTCTTTTTCTTCTTTTTCTTTGGCTTTTTCAGCTAATCTATTCTTTTTATTTTCTTCTCGTTCTATGTGCTCACGTTCAAATTCAGCTTGCTTTTCATTTAAACGTTCAATCTGTGCAGGATTTGTATTTTTTTCATATTCAGTTTGATTTAGCAATCGTTCCGGCTTTGGAAATAGTTCGAATTGATAGGCTTTTTTAACCTTCATGGGTGGCCGGTTTGCAAAGATAATTAGCTCTGTATCATCTGCCATACTTTTTACTTCGCCTGCGGTCATTAAATCACGAGCGGTGTACGACTCATTGTCTGAATGACTGGTACTGCTCCCCTCTTGTTTAGAGTTTTTTGAAGCACTCTTGTTACTTGTGGCTACCTTAACAGTCGCCTTACCTAGTAAATCGGAAAAATATTTGGCTGTAGTGTTATTCGCAGCGTTCATACAAATTTGAATCGAACAATTCCCTAAAATACTTTCTGCTTTCTCTTTATTATATTTGTCTTGTAATTGTGTAAGAGTTTGAATAATTGTTGATACTCCAATGCCATAACCACGACAAGTGGCCAAAAACTCTTCATAATTCGTAAATTTCCCTAAGTTAACAAATTCATCCAGGATAAAATTAACAGGAACAGGTAATTTTGAGTGGTGATTGGACGCTAACTCATACAGCTGATCAAACAGCTGTGAAAAGAAAATATTGGTTAGCCCTTCCCAACTGGTATCCATGACTGGAATAATGACATAAAGCATTGTTTTCTTTTTGCCTATATCTTGTAAGTTGAAATCACTAAAACTTGTAAATTCAGCCACTGTATTATTAATGTAGTCCGAAATAGACGTCAGCAAAGAAACAATAATGCTTCCTTTCATATCCCCACGAGATTTTTTATACCCTAACTCGTACAATTTCCGTGCAGGATGATTTAATTCAAGAACTGAAAAAGCCTTGTCTAGATCACTTTCTTCGTCATCTGTATCGGATTCATTTTTTTCTTGCAAGAAATTGACCAGTCCTGCCATATTACGGTTTTTAGGTTCTAATTCATATTTTACATAAAGAATTAACGCTGAGAGCAAAGATCGTTGCGAGTAATACCACACATCTTTTTTACCATCTTTATTGGAGCTATCCACGATTTTTGTGGCTACATTCGTTGCATTGACATCACTATTCACATAATCAATAGGATTGTAACGATCAGAATGTTCCATTTTGCTAAAGTTCAAAACATGAACGTCATATCCTTGTCTTTCTTTAAAATCTGCGGTATTTTCGTAAACTTCGCCTTTAGGATCGGTTACCACAATGCTATTTTTAGTTTCGTTCAATACGTTAGTAATCACGAAACCTTGTGTTTTGTAAGAACCTGGTCCGCCGACTACCATAATGTTACGGTTTGGCTTGCTTTCTGTTGGTTGAATAATGTAGTCGCTTTTTAATTTCCCTAAAATAGTGCCTGTCATACAGAAAACCTACCTTTCTAGCGATTTTTGAAATTCACTCTGAACTTGCTTTTTACTTTTTTTAGTAAAGTTCTGATTATCCACCACTTCTTGTGGTCTGCCCCAACGTGCTGATCCATGATAAGCATTGCTTTCTTCGGTATCCCAACCCTCTTTTTTTACCTTTCCCATATGAGTAAAAACGGAATAAATGAACACTACACCCGTTCCTAGAATAAAGAAGGGATTTTTTTGTGCCCAATTTGTTTGAATATAATCTCCTAAATGGGTAAACGTCTCTTTCAAATGAGTTCCTATAATTTCAGTATTGATCGCTAATTTATATTCTGAAAGTGTGTAAATGACTTCAAGTGCTGCAATCAATAAAGCTTCTAAAAAGAGAAAAGTAACGACTATCCATAAAACTTTTTTAAGAATCCCTTTCATCTTGCTCTTATCGTTCATATCTAGTCTCCTCGTTCCTGGTTAGCTATTTGTTGGTGTTCCACTAAAGACGTCTACTTGATCGATTAAGTACTGCCCTTTTTCTTCGCTTAGATGAATTAAGTAAACATTTTTAAATACAGTAGGTTCGTTATCTTCTACTTGGTAATGAATATCTGTGACAAATACAAACGAATTATCTTCTAATGGATTCACATAGGTTTTATAGTTTTGAGTACTGCTGTTAATAGAAATGGTTGGAGCTTCCGTTCCGCCTGCGCCACTTAGTTGTTCAATAGTGCTAGGCGAAAAATAGTTTTCCATATCTTCAAAACGAGATCGGTAATTGTCGGTATTGTAATTTAAGTAATCCGCAAACGCGCTATTAACAAATTTCGTTTTTTTAGCTATATCAGCAGTATTATTTCCGCTGTTTTGTACATTCAGCTGTTCTTCTAAGTGTGCGATTTCTTCTTGATTGGTTTGAAGATCAGTTCCCTTTTGCTGATTATCTTGATAAAGACCATAGATAGAGATAATCGCTAAAAGAAGCAAGACTGATTCAACCATCATAATGATCTTTGTTTTCATATTCATTTCCTCTATTCTGCTTTAAAGTCAACCATTCTACCAAATCCTGCAAGATGTTCTTGCCAGTAAGGTGTTTCAATACTGGTGTATTGCAAAGGGTCGCCTGCATGAAACATCATTCCATTTCCCATATACATTCCTAAATGAGTAATGTAATTAGCGGTATCATAAGTACTATGGAAAAACACAAAATCACCTGGCTTTAATTCATCTGTAGTGATTTTTTGGGAATAATCATATTGTTGTTGTGCAGTTCTTGGTACGTTTATCCCATTTTGATTAAACAAGAAATACCACAAGCCACTACAATCAAAGGACGTAGCTGGACTTGAACCACCAAAGACATAGGGCATACCCTGGAATTGTTCAAATTGTTTTTGAAAATCGGCTAGTTCTCCTGTTACTTCAACTGTTTCTTCGTTAGAAGAACCCATATACCTTTTTACATGATCTACGTATTTCGGATCTCCATAGACTGCCCAACCTAACTTAGTTTTCATATTGTTTGAAAATTGTTGTGCCAGTTTTTGAGAATACTTACCGCCATTTTCAGCAACAAAATTTATGAAACCATTGCCCATGTTATAAGCTTGAATAGCCGTATCCATATCAACCCCTGCTTTATTAGCTTGGTTCACAACATTCACAAAGTAATTTACTCCTACTTCAATGGAATATAAGGGGTCTTGAATCGTATTTGGTGCAAGTCCTAAACTCTCGCTTGCTTGCATAACATCTAAAGAAGCTGTACCGCCACTTTCTTGCGTTGTAATGGCCAAAAGAACATTGATATGCTCTTCCATTCCGTGTTTTTTAAGTTCAACCTCTATAGCTGGTTTATACTGCAAAACAGCTTGTGGCACTTGACCTGCTCCGTAAGTACCTGTGCTGCTATTTTCTTGTTGCTGAAATAAACTAAAGAACATTACGAAGAGGACAACCATAATGACTACAAGTAGTAGAATAAACGAAAAGAACTTTTTCATAGATCTAGCTTTTAAAACATGCAAAAGATCACTCCTTTACCCTTTAAACTCTCCCAACTGCTCTTTCAAATCATCGACTTCTTTTTGAAGGGTTTCTTTTTGTTTTTCATCATCGCTATCATTCATTTGTTTAGTTTTTTCTTGAATCTGTTTCCCAATACCTAGGAGTTTTTGAAGATTTTCATTTTCAGGATACTTATCCAATACTTTTTGAGCATTATTAACGTCATTCAAATCAATGAATTTTCTGGCTAAACGAATTCCTGTACTTTCGTCATCTAAGAAGTTGAGTGTATTAACCATGGCATTAGTATCGCCTTGTACAATTCCTTTTTCCTCTTCAAGTTTCGTTTCCCCATTTTCGTCTAGCGAATCACTGTTCAAATCTAAAAGGGTTTGTTGCTCTTTGGTCTCATAGAGACGTTGAATAATAGCTTCTAGAGATCCATTATGGACGTCTATGGCTTTTTGGTACTGTTCCTTGCTGAGTAGTTTTTCTGATAGCTGAGCGTCCTTGTAATCCCCTTCTTGATAAAGTTGGATAGCTTCATCATAATTCCCTTTTTCAAATTCTTCATTGGCTAAAAGCAAAGTATCTTTTTGTTCTAGTTGTTCTTCGTACTGTGAAGCAAGGGCTTCTTCTTGATCCAATTGTTTCACAAGTAACAATCCACTTATACCAATAAAAATCACACTTGTACCTGCCAAAGCTACTAGTGATTTTTGACGTATTTTTCGTTCTCTATTGGTTTGGGAACGAATATAATCATAGGTCACAAAGTTATTGCTCTGTTGGATAAGAGTCAATAATTCAGATACATTTCTTTGCTGATAGATCTCTTTGATAAAATCATTCCCAATCTTGCGAACCTCTTCAGGCGTGTTCAAACACTTCTCATAAGCAATGCCGCTTAAGATGCTTACAATACAAGCTTTATACCGTTCTAAAGTGGTCCGCATATCTCTAGGCATAAAACAATTTGCTGTATAAGTGTAACGGACGGTATTCATTGGATAGTAATAGAGAGTCGCTGGATTTAATGATATATATAAATCTGTATGTTTGTATTTTTGAAGGATATCCTGTTTTAAAATTTCTTCGACAATAGAAACTTTAACAGGATAGGCTTCCTTTTTTATCGTGTTTAAGTTCTTTAACGCACTCCCTTTTTCATACAGAAAACTGACTGTTGTTTCGGACTCTTTAATCCCTTTAAAATCAAGAAAAAGAGGGTCTTTTTTTATTGGTAACTCTTTAATTTCGTCAATGTTATCGTACGTAAACTGACTATTTTCCATTTCAATTTTGACTGTACTTTTTTCATCTGTTAGAGTACCAAATTCAAAATTGTAAATTTTAAATGATTTGTTCATTACAACTGCCTCCTTTAAAACTGGAATGACCGAGCTTCTTCTTGTTCAATAGGGGTCATTTTGATCCGTTCTTCATAATTGGGAATGGCTTCTGGGTATTTCTCTTGATATTGTTCAAAATCGATTAACCTTAATTCTTCTTCCGTTAAAGTAACCTTCATAAAGGCTCGTTTGGATCCGTTGATTATTAACCCCTCACCTTGTTTTTTCTTCTCTAGTAATTTCCGTTCTTTTTTTGAAAAATTCACTCGCAATTTATTTTCAATATCGTCTAAACTACTTGGATCAAGTCCAAAAAATAATTTAGTATAACTATTTCCAATAATGGCTTCACCAACGTTTTTCCCGTTGCCCATCGTTCCATCCAACACATCTTGTATTTGTTGAGTGCCTGCGATTGCTCCAGCATTGTATTTTCTAAACCGTTTGAACGCTTGATAGAAAAAGCTTGAAGCGTCAGGATTCTGTGTTAAAAAATGGAATTCATCTACAAACAATTTAATGTTTTCTGTTCTATTCTTCGTAATTTCGTCCCACAAGAAACTAAAGGTATTCAAGTATGCCGCTCCTTGAATCTCTTCATCATTCTGTAAGGCCTTCAGATCAAAAGATAACAAGTTTGTATTGATATCAATATTTGTAAAACCATTAAATAAGGTATTTGATCCATTAACGTAGCTATCTAGAATAAAGTAAAAGTCTTTAATAATTTCATATCGCTCTTTTCCTTCTTTGCTATCTCTTAACCGTTCAATTTGTTGGAACACGTCTGAAAGGATAGGCCATTGATCTTGGTGAATGCTCTTTATGTTTTTGTAATGTAAAACGCCACTATTTCGATAACAATCATGTAAAACAGAATCCAATACACTCTTTTCTACTTGAGTTAAATCGGGTTTCAAAACTTGGAAAAAGCCTTTTACACGTTGAATTTTATCTTTGATCAACAAATCTATGTTTACTTCTTGACTAGTGTCCAATTCTTCTGTAAATATCTCCAAAGGATTGATTTTAGTCGCTGAGTTACTACTTAAATGAACGACTTGGCCACAAAAATGTTCTACAATTTCGCTATATTCATTTTCAGGATCGATAATAAAGACTTTTACCCCTTTAGCGATATACCGTAAAATCTTTTGTTGCATATAAGTGGTTTTCCCTACCCCACTCGTTCCGATGACCACCATATTTTGGTTTAATACATTGCGTTTATCCATATAATCAATGGCAATTAAGCTATTCGTATCTTTATTGATACCTTCAATATCGCTATGAGGATTTAAGTCTAAAATCTCTGCATCATCAAATGGAATGACACTACTAGCTACTTCTGTATTCGATTGTTTAAAGGTATAATCTTTTAAAAGATTCTCTCCAATGGGCATTGCACTCCAAAACGCTTGATATTGTGCTTTAATTGGGTTCATAGATTTCAACTGTAATTTGGATAACGTATTATTGACACTATCTGTTAGGGCGTTTAATTCTTCTAGACTTTCAGCCTGCAAGAATACATACATATGTTGGTAAAGATAGGTGACTTCGCTATCAAGATACTTATTCAACTGCATATTAGCGGTTTCAATAGCTTGGACTATTTTTTTCTTTTTCAAAGGATCATACGTATCCACTTTTTCAGCTTCTTTATTTTTTATCGTATTGTTGTAGTACTCAACCATCTTTCGCGCGTTACTACTTTCAAAGTCTTGAACAATGGTGATATTCCCTTTTTTTCGCTTTAAAGGGGCCAACCAATTTCCACTTTTCACTTTTGGATAATCAACAATCGCTAATACTCTAATATAGTTATCTCCACTTTCAATATGATCTGGAAATTCTTCCCAACTGAATGGATAAACACCATTAATGGACTCACTATCAAGAAAGTCATCTAGATTACTTATATCTTGACTATTACCAACGCCAAATTCATCGTAAGCGCAAAATGAAACGGTATATAGATATAACAAATAACCCTTGCTACAATAGTTTTGTATTACAGTAAGGGTTATTTGCAGCTTTCTTGAACTTCTTTACTCCATGGTAATAGATTTTGAAGTA
>NZ_JBGQQS010000032.1:0-25314 GCF_045528365.1 Desemzia sp. FAM 23988 | reverse complement strand
AATCTTATCCATAAGAAGGCCTCTTTCATTTATGTATTTGCCCTGCAAAGCATACATTTATGATAAAGTGCCTTCTTTCTTTTTTCCAGTAAAATTATTGGCTCTCGAGAACTATTTTACACATACTGGTTGGTTCTACAACATTTAACGTTGGTGAGTAGAAAATGCACTTCTTTTTAACTCTAACTCTATTAGAAACTCAGTTTCAGAAATTTCTGGAGGCATATGGGGTTGCTTATAGCCATGAAAAGGATGCAATGAGAATTACCCCGAGTTAAGCTTCAGCTTTTACTCGGGGTTTGTTCTCCGCTGCGCTGCGCATACCATATCCGTACGTCGCTAGCGCTCCAACGGCTTCGGCAAAGCTTGCAAGTCTTGAGACGCGGCGTTCCCATGGCGTTCCATAAGCAACCCCATAGGCCGAAGGAAATTTCTTTACCAACATTAAAAGATGAAGAACCAAAAAAGCAGGAAAAGAGAACTTAGATTCTCTTTTCCTGCTTTCAGCTAGTCTTTATTTAAATCTCTTAATAATTCATCGATGCGGTTTCCATAAGCCACTGACTCATCTCTTTCAAACATCAATTCTGGTGTTTTGTAGATAGATAAGCGTTGGCCCAATTCTTTACGAATCAAACCAGTGGCTTTATCTAAACCAGCTTGAGCGTCTTGAACGTCTTTTTCTTTGTCAGATAAAGTACTGTAAAAAACAGTTGCTTGTTGTAAATCACCTGTTACGCGTACATCCGTAATGTTGATTCCTTGAACTCTGGGATCACGTATTCGTTTACGTATAATGTCGTTGACTTCTCTTTGAATTTCTTGAGCAACTCTTCCTACTCTATAGTTCGCCATTGTATCTCCCTACTTTCTACTTAAAAAGGTGGAGCAGACTAGACTCTTTGTAATGTCATTGAATCTTTTTGTTGGGAAAACCCTCCTGTGAAAAGAAACAAGTGAACTCTACAACTCTACGGAAGTCTATGCAGTCTGCATTACTCTCTTATTTAGGTTGAATTTGGACCATTTCATATGCTTCAACAATATCGTCAACTTTGATATCGTTGTAGTCTTTAATCATTAAACCACATTCGAAACCTTTTTTCACTTCTTTTGCATCATCCTTGAAGCGTTTCAAGCTGGTCAACTCGCCTTCGTAAATAACAATATTGTCACGAACCAAACGAACACTACTGTTGCGTGAAATGTGTCCATCAGTGACAAATGCTCCCGCAATGGTTCCAACTTTAGAAACAACAAACGTTTCTCGAATGACTGCTTGTCCTGTTACTTTTTCTTCGTATTCTGGATCTAGCAAACCTTTCATTGCAGTTTCAATTTCATCAATTGCGTTGTAGATAATACGGTGAAGACGAATATCCACTTTTTCTTGATCTGCTTGAACTTTTGCTTGCGGAGTGGGACGAACGTTAAATCCAATGATAATGGCATTACTTGCAGCAGCTAATGTAATGTCGCTTTCATTAATTGCCCCAACGCCAGTGTGGATGATCTTAACGCGTACACCTTCTACTTCGATTTTTTGTAAACTTGCTGCTAAAGCTTCAGTTGAACCTTGTACGTCCGCTTTGATAATAACGTTAACTTCTTTTAATTCGCCCTCTTGTAGACTAGAGAACAAGTTATCAATGGTAACACGGTTGGTTACTGCACGTTGTTCTACTTGAAGTTGTTTCTCACGAGTTTCTCCAACAGAACGAGCTGTTTTTTCATCTTCGAACACTACAAATTGGTCCCCAGCTAAAGGTGCATTGTTTAAACCAGTGATTTCAACTGGAGCTGACGGACCTGCAGTTTTCAAACGACGACCTAATTCGTTGACCATTACGCGGACACGACCATAAGTTGAACCTACGACAATAGGATCCCCTACTTTTAACGTACCTTCTTTGATCAATAGTGTAGCAATAGGACCTTTGGCTTTATCTAAACGAGCTTCAATAACAGAGCCAATAGCTAAACGTTTAGGGTCAGCTTTTAATTCTTGAACTTCAGAAACCAGTAAAATCATTTCCAATAATTCTTCGATATTTTGACCAAACTTAGCAGAGATGCTGACAAAGATGGTGTCTCCACCCCAAGCTTCAGGAATCAAACCATACTCAGTTAATTCTTGCATTACGCGGTCTGGGTTAGCTGTCGGTTTATCAACTTTGTTCACGGCAACAATAATGGGAACATCAGCTGCTTTAGCATGATTGATCGCTTCTACTGTTTGTGGCATAACTCCATCATCAGCTGCTACAACGATGATAACGATATCGGTAACATCTGCACCACGTGCACGCATAGTTGTAAATGCCGCATGTCCTGGTGTATCTAAGAAAGTGATTTTTTTGCCATTCTTAGTGATTTGATAAGCTCCGATGTGCTGAGTGATTCCGCCAGCTTCGCCTTCACTTACGCTCGTATTTCTCAGAGTATCCAATAAAGTTGTTTTACCGTGGTCTACGTGACCCATGATCGTTACAACTGGTGGGCGCTCTTGTAAATGTTCTTCATTGACTTCTTGATCAAAGTAAACATCTAAATCAGAAATATCCACTTCCACTTTTTCTTCTGCTTCAATACCGTATTCTGCTGCTAATAACTCAATGGCTTCTTTGCTTAAGCTTTGGTTTTGAGTAGCTACGACACCTAGCAAGAAAAGTTTTTTGATAATTTCAGCTGGTTCGCGGTAAATTTTCTTAGAAATTTCAGCCACATTCATCCCATCTGTATACACCAATACTTCTGGTAACTCTCTTTCTTTTCTTGGTACTGGTGGTGCTACTGGATGGCTTTCACCTTTTCTGCCTTTTTTCTTCCGTTTGTTGTAACCACCGTGTGTTCCCATGCTTCCACGGTTACGGTATGGTTTATTCGTGCTCTTTTTCTTATCCATAGAAGGACTTGCGCTTTGAGTTCCTGCACTTGCAGTAGTTCTTGGTTTAGAAGCAGCTGCTTTCTTTGGAGTAGAGCTTTTTTTTGCGGCTGAATCTTTCTTAGGTCCGCGGTTATCGTTTTTAGGCTTTTCAGCAGCTGTACGTGGAACTACTTTCTTAGTAGAAGCAGTTTTGCTGGTTGATGCCTTATTTCCGTTAGTTTGTTGCTTTTGGTTCTTATTTGGTTTGTTTTGTTGATTATCTATAGTATGATCTCCCTTATTTTGCTGCTGCTTCGTATGTGAACCAGCATTATTCTCTTTTATTTGGGTTGCTTGTTCGTTTTTCTTATTTGAAGCAAAAGCATTATTCAGCTTTGTAACTTGCGCATCATCCATTGATGACATATGCGTATGATACTCAATACCTAGTTTTCCAGCTGCATCAATAACATCTTTGCTTGAAATATTTTTTTCTTTTGCGTACTCATAGACACGTTTCTTAGCCATGCAATCACCCTCCATTAAATTGATAATAATTCTCGGATTTTTTTCGCAAAGCCAGCATCTGTCAAACAGACTATTGTTCGTTCCTTTCCTATAGCTTGACTTAATTCAGCTTTGGAATACTGAATAGTGTAAGGAATTTCATAGTATTGGCATTTATCCGAAATTTTCTTGCGTGTGTTCTCACTTGCATCGTTTGCAATGATCACCACTTTGGCTTTTTCTGAACGAACTTGTTTGATCGTCAGATCTTCTCCAGAAACTAATTTACCAGCTCGAGTGGCTAAGCCCAGCAAATTCAATGCTTTTTGTTCATTGGTCATAAACTCATCCGTGCTTTCTGATGCGTCACATAATCCAGCAATGACTGGTAAAAGTCATCTTCTATTTTAGCTCCAAAAACACGCTCTAAAACATGCTTGTCCCAAGCAGATTGGACAATTTCAGGTTCAATAGAGACATATGCTCCACGACCTGGTAATTTACCGCTTGGATCGATTGCGATTTCGCCTTCTTTATTTCTAACAATTCGAATCATTTCTTTTTTAGGCTTCATTTCATTTGAAACGACGCATTTTCGCAGGGGGACTTTTCTTTTTGTCATGGAAATCACCTCACTAATCTTCAGTAACGTCTTGCTCTTGATTATCTTGGTCTTCCAATAAGTCGTTATCGATCATTTCTTCAGCAACATCATCGCTTTCCAAACTTTCAATAACTTCTGGATCTTCAGTTAAAGGTGCTACGATTTCTTCTGCCTCTACAACAGCTTCTACCGGCATATCTTCAGCAGCATCAATCAAGTCTTCCGTTGTCACTAAACCAACTTCTTCTTCTGCCTCTTGCATAGCTTCCATATCAGATTCTGACTTGATATCGATTTTAAATCCTGTCAATTTAGCAGCTAAACGAGCATTTTGTCCACGTTTACCAATTGCCAATGACAATTGATAGTCGGGCACAACTACTAAACAGCTGTTTGTTGCTTCATCAAAGACCACATCGATAACTTTTGCTGGATTTAACGCATTTGCAATATAAGTTGCTGGATTTTCGCTCCATTCAACAATATCCATGTTTTCGCCTTTTAGTTCATTTACAATCGCTTGAACACGTTGTCCTTTAGGACCCACACACGTTCCCACTGGATCAATTTGTTCGTCTCTTGAGACAACAGCTACTTTTGCACGATCTCCGGCTTCACGAGCAATAGATACGATCTCTACAACACCATCATAGATTTCAGGAACTTCTTGTTCAAATAAACGTTTTAATAAATCTGGGTGGCTGCGGCTAACAAAAATTTGAGGTCCTTTTGAAGTGTTTTCAACCTTTGTTACATATACTTTAATGCGGTCATGAGGTTTGTAGACTTCATTTGGTATTTGCTCTTGTTTTGATAACACCGCTTCGATTTTACCAAGATTTACATAAATGTAACGATTGTCTTGGCGTTCAACGATTCCTTGCATAATATCATTTTCATAAGCAATAAATTCATTGTAGATAATACTTCTTTCTGCTTCACGGATACGTTGCATGATGACTTGTTTCGCAGTTTGTGCAGCGATACGTCCAAAATTTTTAGGGGTTACTTCAAAACGAATTTTGTCGCCGATCTCATAAGCAGGATTGATCTTGATTGATTCTTCAAGACTCACTTCTAAACGAGAATCGTACACTGTATCCACTACATCTTTTACAGAATAAACACTAATGTTTCCCTTTTTTTGATTAAATTCAACTTCAACATTTTGTGCTTGTCCATAATTTCTTTTGTACGCAGAAACTAATGCAGCTTCCAAAGCATCAATCACTAATTCTTTGGAAATCCCTTTTTCAGTTTCTAAGTCATCAAGAGCATTTAGTAATTCTTTGCTCATCTTTTTCTCTCCTATTCAATTGTAGTCTATTTAGAACTGTATTGCCAATCTAGCTTTTGCTATTTTTGAACGATTCAATTCTATCTCTTTTGTGCGTGTTTTAATCCGAACAGTCAACGTTAGGCTGTCTTCTGTCAACTCTTTCAAAGTTCCTTCATACACTTTTTCACCGTCGATCGGTTCATACAGTGAAACATGGATAAATTTTCCTACTGCATTTTGAAAATCTTTTTCCGTTTTGATTGGTCTTTCTGCTCCTGGAGAAGAAACCTCTAGGAAATATGCATGCGGAAAAGGATCCGGCGTGATTTGGTCTAAACGTTCGCTGACTTTTTCACTTACTAATGCGCAATCTTCTAAACTAACCCCTTGCGGCTGGTCAATATATACACGCAAAAACCAATTCTTACCTTCTTTTATATATTCAATATCTACCAATTCGTACTCTAAGTCTTGTATCATGGGTTGTACAAGCTCCGTAACAGTCGTTACAATATTACTCAATACTTTTCGCCTCCTATCATTAGACGTATATAATCGCTTAAAAAGAGTGAGCGCCGCCGCTCACTCTAACAGAATATCTAAACACACTTGAAATAGTACCACAAAATCAAGCAAGACGCAAACAAACAGCACCTTTCATGCTCCAAGGAGTTTAAATAATTGACTGATTACATCATATCAAATAAAGACAATTGATTTTCGTCAGGCAATCCTTTTAAAACACCATTTTCATTCATGTATTCAATGACCGTTTTTGAAACTTTCCCTCTTTTTGATAAATCTTCCTTAGATAAAAAGGGTTTTTCCTCTCGTGCCACAACGATTTGTTGCGCTACGTTCGCACCTAAACTGGGTACAGCTCTGAAGGGAGCAATCAGTGTATTTCCATTGATCACAAAATCTTTGGCATCTGATTTGTCTAAATCAACCATTTTGAAATCAAAACCACGTTCGACCATTTCATTTGCCAACTCTAAAACAGTGAGCAAACTCTTATCTTTAGCGGAAGCATCTAAACCTTTATCGGTGATTTCCTTAATTTTTACTTTGATGGCTTCTTTCCCCTGTGACATGGCGACTAAATCAAAGTCGTTTGCTCTCACAGAGAAATAAGCTGCATAATACAAGATCGGAAAATGAACTTTGTAATATGCTACCCGTAAAGCCATCAGTACATAAGCTGCAGCATGGGCTTTAGGAAACATATACTTGATCTTCAAACAAGACTCAATGTACCATTCCGCAATCCCTTCATCACGCATCGTTTGTTGCCAATCATCTGGGATTCCTTTTCCTTTACGCACGTGCTCCATAATTTGGAACGATAAACCTGCTTCCAATCCATTATGAATAAGGTAAACCATAATATCATCACGACATCCAATAACTTCAGATAAGGGAATATTGTGGTTTCGAATCAATTCTTCCGCATTTCCCAACCAAACGTCTGTCCCATGAGAAAGACCAGAGATCTGCAACAATTCAGCGAATGTATTAGGTCTTGTCTCTTCCAACATCCCCCGAACAAATCGAGTTCCAAATTCAGGTATGCCAAGCGTTCCGGTCTTAGAAAGAATTTGATCTGGTAAAACCCCTAAAACATCTGTTCCTTGGAATATTTTCATCACTTCTGGATCATCAGTTGGAATGGTTTTTGGATCTATTCCAGACAGATCTTGCAGCATTCGAATCACTGTCGGATCATCATGTCCCAGAATATCAAGTTTCAAGACATTATCATGAATCGAGTGGAAATCAAAATGCGTCGTACGCCATTCTGAATCTTGATCATCTGCTGGGAACTGCACTGGAGTAAAATCATACACATCCATATAATCCGGAATAACGATTATCCCCCCTGGGTGCTGACCAGTTGTTTTCTTGACCCCGGAAGAGCCTTTTGCTAAACGATCGATCTCAGCCGCACGAAGGTTCTGGTTGGTGTCTCTTTCATACCCTTTTACATAACCATAAGCGGTACGATCGGCCACCGTACTGATTGTTCCAGCACGGAAAACATACTCTTCCCCAAACAATACTTTGGTGTAATCATGAGCTTTTGCTTGATAATCACCTGAAAAGTTCAAATCGATATCGGGAACTTTGTCTCCGTTAAACCCTAAAAAAGTTTCAAAGGGAATGTCATGTCCGTCTTTATGCAATCGAACTCCGCAATTTGGGCACATTTTTTCAGGTAAATCAAACCCGGATCCTACTGAACCATCTTCGAAGAACTCAGAATACTTGCAATCTGGACAACGGTAATGTGGAGGCATCGGATTTACTTCTGTGATTCCCGTCATCGTAGCTACAAAGCTGGATCCTACTGAACCCCGAGATCCCACTAGATAACCTTCAGAGACACTTTTGTGGACTAATTTTTGGGAGATCAAGTAGATCACTGAGAAACCATTTCCAATAATACTTGTCAATTCTTTTTCTAATCGTTTCTCGATTATTTCAGGCAGCGGATCACCATATAAACGGTGAGCTTCATCATAACTCAGTTTTCGAATCTCTTCTTCTGAACCTGGTATTTTTGGTGTGTATAAGTCCGTTTTTACAGGAGTGATATCACCGTCCACTAGATCAGCAATTTTATTAGTATTGGTCACGACTATTTCATGTGCTTTCTCTTTACCGATAAACGCAAAAGCATCCAACATTTCTGTCGTCGTTCTAAAGTGAACTTGCGGCAATTCAGCTCTATTTAATTCCAATGCTCCTCCTAAAGAATGGACCAATATTTTACGGTATACAGCATCTTCGGGATTTAAATAGTGAGCATTTCCTGTAGCAGTGACCGGCTTGTTCAGCTCTTCTCCTATTTGGAGTAAATTGCGGATAATTTCTTCTAAATCTTTTTCATTGCGCACTAATTCTCGTTCAATCAATGGAGCATAGACTTCTTTAGGCATAATTTCGATGTAATCATAAAAACGGGCTTTCTTTTTAGCTTCATCGTATCCTTTTTGCATCATCGCTTCAAAAACTTCTCCATTGCTGCAAGCAGAACCGATAATCAATCCTTCTCGATATTTTGTCAATTCTGAACGCGGAATTCTTGGCGTACGGAAAAAGTATTGTACGTTAGATAAGGTAACCAGTTTAAACAGATTCTTAAGACCTTCTTGGGTCGTCGCTAGTATCGTAGCGTGGAATGGACGTGCTCTTTTATAAGCATCTCCTTCACCAATTTTACTATTCAATTGATTATGATTGACGATCTGATGTTCTTCTTCGGCTTCTTTTAAGAACATCCAGCATAAATGAGCGGTTGTTTCAGAATCATAAATAGCTCGGTGATGCTGTTCTAAAGCTACACCATACTTTTTAGCCAAAGTGTTCAATCGATGGCTTTTAAATTGCGGGTGTAAAAAGCGCGACAATTCCAAGGTATCAATAACCGGATTTGCAGCCTCAGGGAGGTGATGACGAGTGTATCCCGTATTCAAGAAACCCATATCAAAACTAGCATTGTGTGCTACCAGAATGGACCCTTCCGCAAAATCACTGAATAATTTCAACACTTCTTCTTCCGTTTTTGATCCTCGAACCATATCATCCGTGATTCCAGTTAAATTGATTGTTGTTTGAGATAACCGATGACCAGGATCAATGAATTGTTCAAAAGTCTCCGTAATGTTTCCTTTGTACATTTTAACGGCAGATAATTCAATAATTTTATCGTACACAGCAGATAGTCCAGTGGTCTCTACGTCAAATACCACGTAAGTCGCTTCAGCTAAGTTTGCATCAGCAGGATTATAGGCAATATCCACGCCATCATCTACCACATTGGCTTCAATTCCATATAAGATCTTCACACCATGTTTCTGACCAGCACTATATGCATCCGGGAAACCTTGTGCTCCTGAATGGTCTGTCAGCGCAATCGCCTTATGTCCCCATTTTGCAGCTTGTTCTACATAATCCGCTATATTATTCGTAGCGTCCATCGTACTCATATTGCTGTGCACATGCAATTCTACCCGCTTATCGCCTTCAGGAGCCTTGTCTTTACGACTTTCATGACTAACTTGGGCTAAATCTTGGGCATTCATGACCAAATCTCTCATGTACGTATCTTCTTGAATACCACCGCGAGCTTTGAACCACATTCCTTTTTTGATGGCTGCAAAAGCCGCTTCATCTTCAGGTGTATTTGAAAATTTCTTGATGGAAAATGATGAAGTATAGTCTGTCATTTTAATGGTCAATAATTGTCTGCCGGAACGCAATTCACGAATCTCTGTATCAAATACATACCCTTCGATAGTCACGCGTCTTTCTTCTTCAAGAATCTCACTCATTTGCTTCACTTTTTCAGAGTCAGCAATTTTTCTTCCTAATAAGATGGGCCCTGTTATAGGCTGCAGCTCTTTGTTCGCTTGTCTTTCTTTCTCAGCTTTTTGAATGTTTTCAGCAGCTCGTTGAGCTAATAAATCATCAGCTTCTTCTTTTTTAGCTTTAAATTCATGTATGTTTTGTTCATAAGCTTCTTGGTCAACCATAGGTTCAATTTTAAAATTCGGAAAACCCATTTGTTGATAAGCTTCTTCTACTGGAGGTAAGTACATATTTTTCAAATGCCCTTTGACGATGTCGTTTTCAACTAAAAAGTGCACTTTACGTTCTTGAATAATTGGAAACTGATCTCTAAAGGGCTGATCACAAATGGGCGAAGAAACTTTACTTTTCTTCACAGCAGTAGACCAGTAGTTTTCCAATTTTTCTATGGTCAACTTAGGTTTTGTTGTTTGAATCGTTACCTCAATTGCTGCAATGGAAGTAAACGCCAGTTGCATTGACTCTAGTAAATTTTGATAAACCTCAAACGGCAAAATATCTTCGAATTGAAAATCAAATTGCCATATTTTTGATGCTTTATGAACCGTAACTTTTTGAATTCTGCCATTTGCAAAATATGGACGGTACTCGACTTTGTGGTGCAACCCAATTTGTTCTAACAATTGGTGAAACAAATTTTCTTGATCTAAACTCATTAGTCCATCCCTTCCTCTATATCATCCCTGCAAGGTAGTTGACAATAGAAAAATGATAGAATGCAAGCAACATCAATAAATGATGTAATCTGTTTTCTATCATTTTTCATCTGATTTTTACCCTCTAAACGCTCAACCGTTGAAGAGCTCTCTGTTTAGTTTACAGGAAATACCGTTGGATGTCATTCCACGTTACAGCTAACATCAGCAGCAATAACAATCCAACACCAATTAATGTGATTATACTTTCTTTTTCTTCGCTTAATGGTTTCCCGCGAACACCTTCCACAATGTTCAATAGTAGTTTACCGCCATCTAAAGCTGGGATAGGCATCAAGTTAATGATCCCTAAATTGACACTCAAAAAGGCCAACCAATTTAAAATACCTATAAACCCAGTTGAAACTACAGCTTCAGTCGTTGCATAAATCGCTACAGGCCCTCCAAACATATCTACTGAAAATCCAGAAGTAAACATGGAGCCAAATACTGCAAAGATTTGACTGGCTACTGACCAAGTTTGGGTAAATCCTGAACTGATTTTCCCTAAAACAGAAGTATCCTGGTATGGTTCCACACCGATCAATCCGATTGCAGTTCCTTCTGCTGATTCACTAGCTTCCGGAACAATAGACAATTCTTCACTAGAACCATCTTCATGTTGAACTGTAACGACCAATTCTTCTTCTGGACTTTGTTGAATCACTTGTTGCATATTTACCCAAGAATCAATGGATTCGCCATTAATTTCTTGAATCAAATCTCCAGAAGCTAGACCAGATTCTTCTGCAACACTATCCGGTAAGACATTTCCAATTTGGCTTTCGGTAGTGTAAACTCCGCCTTGTATAAATGCTAACAGAATAAATGCCACAATGGCTAATATAATATTGTTCATCGGTCCTGCAAAATTTGTCATCATTCGTTGCGGTAAACTTGCAGACTGGAATTGAACATCCAGCGGAGCTATTTGAACTTCCGTCCCATCTTCCTCAATCATTAAAGCGTCTCTTTTGACCGAGTAGCGTACGGTCTCATCTGATTCACCATTCACATAACCTTCTACAAACAACTCTTTTTCTAAATCAATGCTGACAACTTCAATCGGAGTAGCATTGACCAACTGTTTCTTTTTAGACGTATTGATCGTAGTAACTTCGCCGTTTTCGTCTAATACCAAACCAACTGGCGTCCCAGGTTTGATTTCGACATCTTCTTCATAACCAGCCATTCGAACGTATCCGCCGACTGGTAATATCCGTACAGTATAAGTGGTTTCATTTTTACGGTAAGAAAAAATTTTCGGACCAAACCCAATGGCAAATTCTCTTACAAGAATACCTGACTTTTTAGCAAAATAATAATGGCCGTACTCGTGAAAAACAACTAATATACTGAATACAATGATAAATGTAATAATTGTCGTTACCATTCGTTCGCTCCTCTACTATACGTCTTCATATATTTCTAAAGTAGTGCTTAAATCAAACCGACTATGCTTAAGATAGGAAATACAAACAACATACTGTCAAAACGGTCCAATACACCACCATGTCCTGGGAAGATATTGCCAGAATCCTTGATACCGTAATACCGTTTAAAGGCTGATTCTACTAAATCTCCTAATTGGCCTGCCATAGACAACAACAGCATCAAAATCAGAGACCAAAAAAACGGCATGCTTAAAGGTACAAAATAAAGATAAACAGCTGCTACTAAAACAGCTGTTACTGTTCCGCCTACAGACCCTTCGATCGTTTTGTTGGGACTGATATTTGGAGCCAGTTTATTTTTGCCGATTTTCCGACCAATCAAATAAGCAAAAATATCGGTTGCCCAAATGGTCACCAACACTAAAATCAGTAACCCTAGTCCGCTATCCCGCGTTTCCAGTAAAGATCTAAAACCAATTCCGATATAAAGTATCCCTAAAATAGACACTGCCGCATCGTCAAAAGAAAAATCATTTTTTGAGAAAACAGTACAAACCAATAAGATCACAGTGGCTAGATGGATAAACGTTTCTGAACTAAATCCTTGTGGCAGTATCCCTACTAACTCTTGTGCAAAAATAAACCCCATTAAGGCAATTGTAGAAATCAATCCTTCTACAGAAAAAATAGAGTTGCCCTTCATTCTAAATAACTCAAATAATCCAATAATCGCTAAAAGTGCAATTGTAATTCCTAACAACCATCCACCGACATACACTACGGGTATAAAAATGGCCGCCATCACTAAAGCAGTGATAATTCTTTGTTTCACAATATTTCCTCCTAAACTTCACTAAGAGTTTCTTAAACTCCACCAAATCGACGTTGTCTTTTTTGGTATACGGCCAAAGCTTCATCAAAAGCTTTTTCATTAAAATCTGGCCAAGCAAGCGATGAAAAATAAAATTCGCTGTATGCATTTTGCCAGAGCATAAAATTACTGATTCTTTCTTCTCCGCTGGTGCGTATCATATAATCTACTTCTTGATATTCCCCCAGTACAGAACTCATTAAATACTGTTCGAAATCTTCTTCAGTTACTTTATGAAGGTTTTTCTTTCCTGCTGCAATATCTTTGGCTAACTCTTTTGAAGCAGCTAAAATTTCACTTCTGCCACCATAATTTACAGCAAAATTTAATATCATCCCAGTATTTCCTGCTGTTTCTTGTATAGCATTTTCCATTACTTTTTTCGTTTTTCGAGGCAACTTATCCGGGATACCGATCATAGTCACTTTAATATTCGCTTCCATGATTTCTGGCATAAAAGTATCAAAAAATTCAACCGGCAGCTGCATTAAATAATTCACTTCATCCAACGGCCGCTTCCAATTTTCAGTAGAAAACGCGTAAACCGTTAATGCTTTGACACCTCGTTTATTGGCATGCTTTGCGATTGTCTTCACTTGATCCATACCTGCTTTGTGTCCTAAAGAACGTTTTAACCCTCTACTTTTAGCCCAACGTCCATTTCCATCCATAATAACAGCAACATGGTTAGGTATGCTGCCTTCTTGTGAGAAGATTCCCTCTTCTGTATAACTTTCTTTTTCTTGATTACTCATTGCGATTTGACCGCCCTTCACTAACAAACTTTCCTCTTCCTATTGTAGCAAATCATTGTTTAAAATCCTATGAGTTTAAAGAAAAAATAACATTTTGCCAAAAGAAAGAAGGTGTATTTTGGCTATTTTGAACGTTTTTTCTAAAAAAAGAGTCGTAGCCTGTACACGCGTTATATAAGGCAGCTACCATGTCTATAGTCTAAACGTCTGGCCGCCTTATCTTCTGTTGTAAATGATTTACTTCATGCTCTTTCGTAGCCGCGTGAGCTAAACGCCTCACTTCAGGCTCTGAGTATATGTTTCGATTCTATTTTGTTCGAGTGTTATACTGTATGTAGCAATAAATAGTTTTAAAAACTAAGGGGGCTATTTTATGAAGAGAAAAATTGTGCAATTTATTGTAGGATTGATCCTTTCAGCCGTTGCAGCAAAAGTAACTTCATTGATTTTAGGCGATGACACTAAGAAAGAACCTAAAAAAGCAAGCTTTTTAGATTTTAACTAAACAAAAGCAGCATTTCTCTATACCGGTTTGGTGAAAGAGGCATGCTGCTTTTTGCATTGGTTTTAAAAGAAGAATTACCCTTCGATGAGTTCTTTTTCTTTTTCAGCTGCTATTTTATCTAACTCGATTACACTGTTGTCTGTTATCTTTTGAACTTCGCCTTCAAAATAGTGTTGATCATCAAGAGTGATGTCACCATTTTTTTCAGCTTTTTTCAAATCGTCCATAGCATCACGGCGGATGTTGCGTACAGAAATTTTAGCATTTTCAGCTTCTTTACCTACTTGTTTAGCTAATTCCTTACGACGTTCAGTAGTTAATTGAGGCACTACCAGACGAATCACGTTTCCATCGGTTGATGGGCTGATGCCGATATCGCTCTGCATGATGGCACGTTCAACATCTTTGATAGAAGACTTGTCAAACGGTGTAATCATTAAAACGCGAGGCTCTGGAACATTGATTTGAGCTAATTGGTTCAACGGTGTTGGTATGCCGTAGTATTCAACTTGAATACGGTCCAATAAACTTGGATTAGCGCGTCCAGCACGGATCGCACCCAATTCACGTTGCAACGATTGCTCAGTTTTCGTCATTCTTTCTCTTGTCTCTTTCAATAATTGTTCACTCATTGTACTTTCCCCCTAACAGTAGTTCCAATCACTTCTCCTAGAACTACTCGTTTAATATTTCCTGTTTCGTTCAAATTAAACACCACTAAAGGAATATCGTTATCCATACTTAGTGAGCTGGCTGTTGTATCCATAACTTGTAATCCTTTATTGATAATATCTAAGTGAGTCAACTCATCAAATTTAACGGCTTCTTTATCCAATTTTGGATCAGCTGAATACACACCATCAACATTATTTTTAGCCATCAAAATAACATCTGCTTCAATTTCCGCAGCACGTAATGCTGAAGTAGTATCCGTTGAAAAATATGGATTTCCTGTACCACCAGCGAAAATGACCACTCGGCCTTTTTCTAGATGACGCATGGCTTTTCTGCGGATATAAGGTTCCGCGATTTGACGCATTTCAATTGAAGTTTGAACTCTGGTTGGGACTCCTTCATTTTCCAAGCAATCTTGTAAAGCTAAAGCATTCATCACCGTTGCAAGCATACCCATATAGTCTGCTTGTGCGCGTTCCATGCCCATTTCTTCCCCGATTTTTCCACGCCAGATATTTCCGCCACCGACCACGATAGCAATTTCAATGCCTAAATCGTGAACTTCTTGGATTTCTTTACAAATTTCTTGGATAGTTGGCGGTTTTATTCCAAACCCAGAATCTCCAGCCAATGCTTCACCGCTCAGTTTAAGTACAATTCTCTTATACTTTGGTTCCTTCTTCACATTCATTACCTCCATTGGCTATTTACTCTCATATTTTAGCATACTCTATGAAAAACTTCATCCTGATTATACCACATACCGTATACAGTTCTCACTTTTAAGCAGCTTTTTTTAATTCTTGGCTATTGTACAGACAAAACCATACAAAAATAGAGAGGATAATAGTACTCCTCTCTATAAAAATGTTTTATTTTTTAACTTGACTCATTACTTCGTCTGCAAAATTTTCTTGACGTTTTTCGATTCCTTCTCCAACTTCAAAGCGAGCAAATCCTTTTACAGAAGCGCCATTAGCTTTCAAGTAGTCCCCAACAGTTTGATCTGGGTCTTTAACGAATGGTTGGTCTACTAAACTGATTTCTGACAACCATTTGCTTAAACGGCCTTTGATCATTTTTTCAACGATGTTAGCTGGTTTGCCTTCATTTAAAGCTTGTTCAGTCAACACTTTTGTTTCATGATCGATTTTTTCAGCTGGTACTTCTTCACGAGTCGTGTATAGTGGGTTGATAGCTGCGATGTGCATAGCAATGTCACGCGCTACTTCTTCTTTATCAGTACCTTCTAATTGTACTAATACACCGATACGTCCGCCCATGTGCAAGTATGAACCGAATACTTCGTTGTCCGCTTTTTCAAAGCGTACAAAACGACGCAAGCTGATTTTTTCACCGATAGTCGTTGTAGCAGAAATAATTTCTGATTCAATTGTACCTTCACCGGCAGTTAATTTGTTTGCATCTTCTAATGATACTGGATTTCCGTTAGCGATGACTTCTGTAATATCACGTACTAAGTTTTGGAATTTTTCGTTTTTAGAAACAAAGTCAGTTTCTGAATTGATTTCTGTTAAGGCAGCAATATTGCCATCAGTGTAAACACCAGTTAACCCTTCAGCAGCAACACGGTCTGCTTTTTTAGCAGCTTTTGCCATACCGTTTTCTCTTAGGTGATCTACTGCAGCGTCCATATCTCCATCAACGGCTACCAATGCTTTTTTAGCATCCATCATTCCAACACCCGTCATATCACGTAATTCTTTAACTAAAGCAGCTGTTACTTTTGCCATTTTATTCGTCCTCCTAAATGCTGTTTGTCTCTATTTTAATTTTTTTGAGGTTTATTGTAAAAAAAACTGTCTCAAAAAAAGGAAATGACGCCGCTTTGTAAAAAGTCGCTATTCACTTCTCACTTTTATCGAGACAGCTTTTATAAGGTTTATTGATTATTCAGCGTTGTCGCCTTCAACAACTTCTACGATTTCTTCGATAGAAGCAGTTTCAGTTGATTCTGGAGCTTCAGCTGTGAAAGTTTCTTCAACAACTTCGTCTTCGCCTTGGTTTCCTTCGATCATAGCGTCAGCCATTTTTGAAGTGATTAATTTAACTGCACGAATAGCATCATCGTTAGATGGAATGATTACATCGATTTCATCTGGATCACAGTTAGTATCAACCATAGCTACGATAGGAATGTTCAATTTGTGAGCTTCTTGAATTGCGATACGTTCTTTACGAGGGTCAACTACGAACATAACGTCTGGAATTCTAGGCATATCTTTGATTCCGCCTAAGAATTTTTCTAAACGGTCACGTTCTTTGATTAAGATACCCACTTCTTTTTTAGGAAGTAATTCAAAAGTTCCGTCTGCTTCCATTTTATCAATATCTTTCAAACGTTTGATACGTTTTTGGATAGTATCCCAGTTAGTTAAAGTTCCGCCTAACCAACGGTGGTTAACGAAAAATTGACCAGAACGTTGAGCTTCTTCTTTAATAGATTCTTGTGCTTGTTTTTTAGTTCCAACGAAAAGAGCGATCCCGCCATTTTCTGCTACATCTCTTACATATTTGTAAGCTGTATCTGCTAATTTAACTGTTTTTTGCAAGTCAATGATGTAGATACCGTTTCTTTCTGTAAAGATGTATTTCTTCATTTTTGGGTTCCAACGACGTGTTTGGTGTCCAAAATGAACTCCTGCTTCTAGCAATTGTTTCATAGAAATTACTGCCATGATTGTGTTCCTCCATTTGGTTTTTGTATTTATCCCTCCCTCAAAATCAACTGCAGGGAAACTTAAGTAAACTTAAGCACCTTCCGATGCATCCTTTGAGGTGTGATATAGTTGATGCTTTTAGCACCGTCTTATATTATACGATCAATTTCTGTATAATGCAAGAAAAAATTCAACAACACATCGAATGTAATGTGTTGTTGAATTTTATGTTTACAGAGACTCCATTCCAACGCTGAGGATTTCTCGTATATCTTGTTCAGTCAATTGATTTGCTGAACGTTTGTCCCCGTGATCTTCTGTAATGACTTGATCAAACAAGGATTTCTTTTCTTGTTGCAAAGCATTGATCTTTTCTTCGATTGTTCCTTCCGCAATCAAGCGCCATACTTCTACGACGTTCTTTTGGCCAATCCGGTGAGCTCTGCCGGCAGCTTGTTCTTCTACAGCTGGGTTCCACCAGAGATCATATAAGATGACTGTGTCGGCGCCAGTTAAATTCAAACCGGTTCCTCCAGCTTTCAACGAAATCAAAAAGATTGGTTTCTCACCATCGTTGAACTGATTGACCATATTGATCCGTTCAACAGGTTTTGTTTTTCCGCTCAAATAGAAGCTGGAAATGTTTTCTTTAGCCAATTCAGCTTCAATGATATCCAACATCGAAGTAAATTGAGAGAAAATCAGAATACGTTTATTATTCTCCAACGCATTTGAAACAATCTCTTTTAATTGCAGCAGTTTACCAGATTCCCCTTCATAATCATCTATGAATAATCGTGGATCACAGCAAATTTGGCGCAAGCGAGTGAGTGAAGCCAAAATAGCGATACGATTCTTTTTGAAATCATCTCCGCTCATTCCCTGCACCGTTTGTTGAATTTGTTGCAAGTACGCTAAGTAAACTGTTTTCTGCTCTTTAGTCAGCGTACTGAACATGTTGGTCTCGATTTTTTCCGGCAATTCTTTCAATACATCTTTTTTGACCCTTCTTAGTACAAAAGGCTGGATCATTTTAGCGATTTTTTCATTGGACATTCCCTTGAATTTTTTAATAGACGGGAAAAATCCTGGCATAATCAATTGAAAGATCGCCCATAATTCTTCGATCTTGTTCTCAATCGGCGTCCCGCTTAAGGCGAATTTTCTAGGTACCGAAAGACTTCTTAAGGCTTGAGAAGTCTTGGTATGGTAGTTTTTCACCATTTGAGATTCATCCATCACTAATGTACTAAAGGATTGTTTTTTGTACAGCTCAACATCCTGACGGAAACTTTGGTAAGAAGTAATGAGGACATCATTGTTTTCAACGTCTTGGATTTGATGTTCTCGTTCTTCGATGCTTCCTGTGACAACAGCCGCTCTAATACTTGGAGCAAATTTTTTCAATTCATGGAACCAGTTGTACGTTAAAGATGCAGGAGCAATAATCAGAAACGGATTCTTTTCGCCCTGCTCAATTTCAGACTGGATATAGGTAATGACTTGGAGCGTTTTCCCCAGCCCCATGTCATCTGCTAAAATCCCGCCAAAACCATATTTCGACAACATCTTGAGCCATTTAAACCCAGTTGTTTGGTATGATCTTAATTCTCCATTTAACTGTTCTGGGAGTTCGGCCTCAATAGACTGAGGCTGATTTAGATCTTGGACCATTTGCTGGAATTTTTTTGACAAGACGGGTTGAACATCGCCTTCTTTTTCTAGAAGATGAGATAGTTCCAATCCGCGGTAACTTGGGATAGTCACCCCTCCGTTCTGGAAATCTTTAGAACTCCGCAGTTCATTTAGAACCCGGCTGATTTGTTGAAGTTCGTCTGATTCCAATGACAGTAATTTTCCATTTTCTAATTTATGGAAACTTTTTCTGTCCATTAAACTTTGCAATACTTGATTGACTTCATCTTTACTGATGCCTTTAATGTCAAATCGGATATCTAATAAACCGCCCTCTTGTTGGATGTCTACGTTTGTATCCGAATCTATTTGATCCAAGAAGATGCTGTCTAAACTATCGTTGATGTAAACTTCTGCTGATTCTTCCAGCAAGGGAATCTCCTTAGTAAAGAATTCATAGAATTTTTCATCTTGTACTAAGCGTTTAGTGTAGTCTTTTTCTTGACGTTTGTAGCCTAATTCGTTCAATAAATTTAAGGTTTGAATTTCTTTTTTACTGTCTCGAATGACTTGAACTTTTTCTTCAGGCAATTGGTTTTCGTTCGGATCAGTAGACAGCACCATATGGCGGTAGTTAAATTCTACTACTGCATGCAGTTCCTCATTTTCATAGGTGAAGTAAATACACGTCTTCAAAGGTTCATGAATAAAGGTGTTTTCCACTTCTTCAGACATGTGCACCGGTGCTAACTTAGAAAGCATTGGCAAAACATAAGCTGTAAAGTCCGGCATGTCTTCTTGCTGGATCTCAATATCGTCTCCTTCATGCCTTTGTAAGAAAGACTGCAAAGGTTGGATGGCTTTTACTTGTTCACGAGTCGGATCGTAAATCGTATCTTGAACAATGTACCAATGGTAATCTTTCAAGTAAACATCTGTATTGTCATCAATACTTAAAGAGATATTGCCTTCATGATCATTCAATTCAAATTGATAGGGAATCTGTCCTTCGACAAAAGTGATCCGAGAGTAATGTGCTCCCTTGATATCAAATTGCATATTAGTCGTTTCTTGGTATTGTTCTATAAATCTTCTTGTAAAAGAAGGTGTTAATACAAAATAACGCTTATTATTAAAAATTGATTTAGCCTCTGTATAATTTCCTCGAACAAAAAATTGAGACTCCATTTCTGCGTACAATTCATTCATTACTTTTTCATCAGCAGCTTCCAATTCAACCGTTTTGAAATCCACCCATTGATTAGCTTTATATTCAAATTTGTCTTTGTTCATAAAAGCTGTTAAAAAAGCTTGTGTATCTTTAATGACATATAATTTATCTGTACCAGCTCGCAAACTGACCACTAATACTTCTCCAGAATGGCGCACTAATGCCGTGCTTTCTGGTTTATGCTCTATTCTAAATTCCAGCTTAAAAGGTTGACTTTCTTTTTTCTCCGCAGCATACAAACTGGTTGTATCGTCTAAAAATTGTCTTGAAAATAATACTGTCAGCTCTTTTCCAGGGTTGAGAGAATTTTTCGCAACCTTTTCAGCATTTTCAAGTGTCATAATTCTGCTGATTTGACGATCTTTCAATTCTAATTCAACTGCAACCGTGTGTTTACAGTATCCATGATTTTTCCAATAATCGCATTCGCAAAAATCTTGTTCTCGCGTTGTTCCGTCTAATTCCACATGGTAACGATCATCGTCCAACACATCAGCTGTCCACATTTTTTCTTCGATTGAAGCATTTACAGAAAGAACTCGTTTTTCATCCACCAAATTTCTTCCTACTTCAATCAATCGTTCAGGTATACTCCACTTCACGAAACCAACCTACTTTCTAGCCGTTTTTCCAAAAAAATTGTTCTTCCAATAATTATCGAACAAAATTCTCCATCTATCTATTTTACGTTATCTTTTCAAAAAAAGAAACAGTAATGTATTTGATTTGTTGTTTAACTGGTTCAGTTAAGCATGTACTGCAGACAATTGACTTTTTCCGGTACCTAATGCATGAACCAGAATTTTATCCGGTATTCGGTCTTTTAATTCTTTGACATGACTGATGATTCCTACCAATTTCCCATCGCCATCAATTTGCATCAACGCTTCAATCGCTTGATCTAATGCATCTTCATCTAACGAACCAAAACCTTCATCAATAAAAATCGCTTCAATTTGTACTCCACCGGATTGACGCTGTACAACATCTGACAGAGATAAAGCCAATGAAAGTGCTGCAGTAAAGCTTTCCCCACCAGAAAGCGTCCCTACATTTCGAATCCCTCCAGCATGATCATCATAAATATTGATCTCTAGGCCTGTTCGGTTTTTATATGAACCATCTTCTCGATTCAGATCAAATAAGTAGCGATTGTTCGAAAGCTTTTGTAAGCGTTGGTTGGCCAGCATCAAGACTTCTTCTAAGAAGTAAGACAACACATAGCGTTCAAAACCTAGTTTACTATTTCCTGAATCACCGTTAGCCACATCAGATAGGGTTGCGATCTCCAGATAAAGATCCATATTTTTCTGATGTGCGTCCAAAATAGACTGACTCGTTTTCAGTACACTCTCATTTTGAGCGAAATGGTCTAACAGAACCGCTTTTTCTTCCGCTTTTTGCGTCTTTCTTTCACTTAACAGATCGTACTGTTCTTTTGCTTCTTTTAATTTTGGAAGAGGTTTGCCCTCTAACTTCTGTGTATTAAGTTCCAAGTTGTGTTGAATATTATAGTAAGTCTTTTCAAAATGATTGATCTCATTCCGCCAATCACTGATATAGGAACTATTCGCCAACTGCTTTTCTACTTCTTCCACGGCAGTAAAAGAACTTTCTTCTAGTGTCTGTGTTAATTGCTTCGTTAGTACTTGTTGTTTCTCTTGTTCCAAAGAGATTGTTTCGGAGATGGAACGCAATGTATAGCATACCTGTTCTTGTATTTTTTCAGCCGTTGTATGGCTTTTTCCAGCTTCTTCATACCGCTTATCCCAATTGTTTATAGCCTTAGTTCCAGCTTCTACTTCTGCGGCATAGCGTTCAGTATCCAAGTATTCTTCAGGGATTTCTTGACTCAGTTGTTTCAACTGTCCTTTTAGTTCACTCCATCGATTCCATTCTAGTTGAAGGTTTGTTTCACCGAGTGTAAGTTTTTCTTGAATCTCAGCTATTTCATGCTCAAAGTGCATTTTCTTCTCTTCATGACTGGCTTGAGAAGCTAACTGAATGTCAATAGCTCCTATTTGCTCATTTAGACCGCGTATCAGTTCCATCAGTTCTGTCTTCTGCTCATGGAGCTCTTTTTGTTTTAACGGTAAATGAGAGGCTTGTTCTTGCCAATAATCAAGTTTTTGATCTAATGATTGCGTCAACTCTTTCTCAGATGCTTCTAACTGGTCGATTTGCTGAGAGAGCACTTCAATTTCAGCTTGATGCGTAGTAACATGCTTCTCTTTTTCTTCTAAGCTCATCTCCAATTCAACAGCTGACTGGGTAGGATTTTCACTATTCATGCTGTGCAGAGGATGTTCCGTTGAACCACACACAGGACAGGGTTCTCCTTCAATCAGTTCTTCCGCTAATTTTTGGATCTGCACTTTAGCCCAATCACTTTTTACTGCTTTGTATTGTTTGACAGCTGCTTCCAACATTACAGCAACTTCGTTTTTACGAACGGTTTTCTCGCCTAATTCGGTTCTAAGGTGATTCTTTTGGGTATCGAGTTGAAGGACTTCTTGCAGCATACTTTGAGCCTTTTCAACTCTTTGAAGCTCGTCTTTCAACACATACAACTGGCTTTTTTGTTCTTTTAATGCCTCTAATACCTGATTTAATTTATCTTTTTCATAGATCAGCTCTTCTTGATCTGAAGTCAGTTTTTTGAGTTTGGCTTGAAGCTGTTGAACCACTATTTCTTGTTCTTTGTTTTGCTGCTCACTGGTTGTATAGGTTTCAATCGATTGTTTTAAGTGTGTCAATCTGATCAATTGTTCTTTACGCTGCTCTTGCTGTGCTTTTTCTTCTTCCAAATGTTCCTTTTGTTGAGTTGCTTTTTCTACATTTTCTTGAGCCGTTCGAAGCTCATCCAAAGCAGCAGTATGTTTTTGCTCAGCAACAGCAAGGGTTTGTCTGTTTTCCTTTAATTGAAACAGTAAGGGTTCAAAGGTTTTAGCTTCTTCAAACGATTTTATCGTGTGGTGAAGTTCAGTGATACGAAGTTGTTCTTTATTCAAGTCTGCTAAAGCAGCAGTCATGTCTGCTTTTTCGGTCAATAACTGTTGGATCGTTTGTTGTTCTATTAAAAAGTTGTTGGCTTCTGTAGTCTTTTTCATCAAATCAGCTATAGCACTGTCTAAGGCTGCTAAAATAGTGGTCCTATTTTGTTGGTCTTCTTTTAATTGTTCGATTTCTACTTTCATGCCTGCAAAGCCGGTCAAGTCAGAAACTGGTTTCTCATCAAGCCAATGCGCTCTGCTTAAAGCAGATTCCAATTCTTTCTCCTTTTCCAACAGCTTAACGTGCATCCCTTTTTTCTTCTCTTTTAATTTTTCGCTAAATTGCCGGTAGATTCCAGTTCCAAAAAGTTTTCTTAAAATGTTTTCTTTATCTCCGCTGTCTGCATTCAAAAAACGTCGGAATTCACCTTGAGGGATCATCACGATTTGGCGAAATTGATCACAAGTCAATTGCACCACTTCTTCGATCAAAGCATCTACTTCACTGATTTTGCTGACTTGTTGAAGTTCAGTTCCATCTTCACTAAAAACTCGAATCGATGCTTTTGCCGGCACATCACGAGTCCCCTCGCCCTTTAACTTTAGAAGAGTTTGAGCAGGACTGCGAACGATCTCATACAATTTGTTTTGTGCATGAAAGGTAAACGACACACTGGTTATTTCTTTAGCATTGGCAAATGTCGAGCGCATTTCTTTCGGCTCACGATTTGATCCATTCGTTTTTCCAAACAGCGCAAAACAGATCCCGTCAAATAAAGTTGTTTTCCCAGAACCGGTTTTTCCTGCAATCAAAAAGATATTGTTTCCATAAAAGTTGGAAAAATCGATCGTTTCATCCATATAAGGACCAAAAGCTTTGAGTGTCAATGATTGTGGGCGCATTTAATCCTCCTCCTTTTGAAATTCTTCAAATAATGATTCAACTAGTTTCACTTGTTTAGGCGTTAACGGTTCCTGCATGATCTCTTCAAAATATTGTCCAAACAATACATTCGGAGCTGAGGCAGTGGGCAGTTCTTTTTTAGCTTGTTTCATCCCAGAAAACAAACCTTTCTGATTGACTCTTTCCATCCCAATAACATTAGGATACACTTCTCTCAAACGATTCATTGCATTGGGCAGCATGACGGTGTCTTTTAATTTAATATAAATAAATTGGTCTCGTTTCACCTTTTGATAGTAGGATTCATCCATTAACGTCGCAAAAGCCTCTTCCAATACGAGAATGTCACGCGTTGGCTGAACGGTATGGAAGCTTTGCTCGTTGATTCCTTCGTCGTCTAGTTCTATGATGCGAAAACCTTTTTGTTGATCGGCTTCTGAAACCGAGTATTTTAATAAACTGCCAGAATACCGCACTGATTCATGACTCAGCGCATTGGGGAGGTGCAAATGTCCTAAGGCGACATAGGTAAAGTCTTTAAACACACCTGCAGACACATTATCTAGACCACCGACTGTTGATTCTGTTTCAGAATCAGTTCTTAAACTGCCTGTCACAAAAAAATGTGAGATCAATACTTGATTTTTTGCAGAATCAAATTGCTCAATCATTTTATTTACTATCTTTTGAACCGCTCGTTCAGGGGTGTCCAGTGTTTCGTCTTCAAAATACAACCGTGCATCAATCGGATCAAAATAAGGCAGCAAAAAAAATTGCGTATTGCCTAATGTAACTGGATTGAATACAGCATCATTGATTTTAGTCTGTACATGTAAGTTAGCTTGTTTAAACCATTGACTTCCGGATTCTAAACGAGTAGCGGAATCATGATTTCCAGAAATGGCCAAAACAGGAATCTGTTCTGTCAAATTCATATCAATCAACATTTGATTCAATACACTCACTGCCTCAGCAGGTGGTACAGCGCGGTCAAACAAATCTCCTGCGATTACAATAGCATCTACTTTTTCATTTTTAGCAGTTTCCAACAATTGCTCAAACACTTCACGTTGTTCCGCCAGCAATTGAAATCCATGAAGCTTTTTCCCAATGTGCCAATCTCCTGTATGTATGAACTTCATTTTCAGTCCTCCTATTTGTGTTTTTATCTCATCTAGTATACCAAAATAATCGCTGTCTCTCGAACAGCTTTTTGATATAGTTTGTGTCAAGTTTTTCTCGAGCGTCCTATTACTCCGCTAGTTTAGGCACTCTATTTTTGTACACTTGTCAGCTACCGCACGGCTCCGCCGCTTGCTGGCCCATCTTTTGGAAGAACGTTCCTAAA
>NZ_JBGQQS010000031.1:0-26598 GCF_045528365.1 Desemzia sp. FAM 23988 | reverse complement strand
GAATCAGCTAAATAAGCAAAATTTTCTGGAAATAGTCATCCTTTGCGTAAGCATTCGATTTTTTTTACTTTTTTCAAGAAAATAATAATTCAGAATATTCTGACTATATTTATGCAACACTAGTGATGCTAGATATAAAAAATGATAAAATAGAAGATTATTTAAACCTTGGTATCTCTAGAATTAGCTATGGACCTTCTTTATATTTAGATTGGACAACAAGTGGTCTTTCAAAAGAAATGTACTTTTCTCAGATAATAGAATTATTTCATAATTTACAAGAGCAAGGTAAAATCAAGCTAGCTTAACATAAGAGGAGCCTAAATATGATTACTTCTGAGTATAAAAAAGAAGAATTTTATAAAGCATTAATTGAAAAAAATTCTAATTATGATGGTATTTTTTTTGCTGGAATAAAAACAACTGGAATTTTTTGTCATGCGACTTGTACAGCAAGAAAACCAAAATTTGAAAATTGTGAGTTCTACTTAACAGCAGAAGAAGCTCTACTTGCCGGTTTTCGTCCATGTAAGAGATGTCATCCATTAACCTATCCTAATAGTATTTCGGATGAAGTGAAACTTTTAATAGCGGAAGTAGAAAAAAATCCTGAAAAGAGATGGAAAGAGTCAGATTTTCACAATTTAGGAATTCATTCTGCTACAGCAAGAAGAAAATTTAAAGAAATTTATGATATGACATTTGTTCAATATGCCCGGTCACGTAGAATGGGTATGGCTTTCAAAGAAATATTGGCAGGCACCAAAGTTATTGATCAACAACTTTCATTAGGATATGAATCTGCCAGTGCATTCAATGATGCATTTACCAAAATTTTAGGTAATCCTCCAAAAAAAACAACTATTTCTATTATTAATGCGAATATATTATCTACTCCTATTGGTAGAATGATCAGTTTATCTGACTCGAATTATCTATATCTACTAGAATTTATGGATAGAAGAGGACTTGAAAAAGAAATAGAAAAACTCCGCAACAAGCATAATGCTAGAATTATACCTGGGAATACTAGCATTAATGATAAACTAGAAGAACAGCTAGAATATTATTTTAAAAAAGAATTAAAAGAGTTTACAATACCTCTTTTTAAAGAGGGTTCTCCTTTTCAAAAAAAAGTATGGGATATTCTTATTTCTATTCCACCTGGTAAAACAACATCTTATCAAGAAATTGCGAATAAACTAGGTAACAAAAATTTAGTAAGAGCCGTTGGAAATGCAAATGGAGCAAATCAAATTTCTATACTCATTCCTTGCCATAGAGTAATAAATGCTAATGGTGATTTAGGTGGGTATGGCGGAGGTTTTGAAAGAAAAGAATATTTATTGAGTTTAGAAAAAATACATCATTAAACTTGAAAATTAAACCAATAAATTCAAAATTGGCAAATTAAATTACGTTTTGATAATATATAAATCACTAGTAGATCATTTTGAAGTATTTCAAAAACAACAACTAATATGTGTAATTGTAATAAGTAAAAAGAGATAAATTTATAAGTAAAAAAATATATATTAGATTAGCAATACATGAAATTGTATAAAAACGTGTATCGGGAATCCTATTCCAATAGGGTTCTTTTTTTGCATTGCCTTCCAACACATGATTATATGGTATACTAAACAAAATCATGTATCACTTTTGTGAGAGGAGAGGGCTTTTAAATGAGTTACAACGTTCAACCATTACGGACTCAGCAAGAAATAAACGACTTTTTATTCTGTTTGAGGCGCAATAAAAACGCAGATCGGGATGTTTTTCTGTTTTTGATCGGCATTAATAGCGGTTTACGTATGTCCGATATCGTAAAATTGAAGAAACAAGACCTGATTTCCTCAAAAAATCCGCGTATTATCGAAAAGAAAACGGGAAAAACTCGTATTTTGTATTTGAGTAGTCTGCAGGACTTGATCCAGGAGTACACGAAAGACTTAGATCCAGAGGACTATTTATTTCCAAGCACCAAGGGTGGACATATAGAAGTGAATACGGTCTATCAGATGTTTCAAAAGGTCTCTAAGCTACTAGGAAGAGACGATATAGGCACCCACACCCTTCGTAAGACATTCGGCTATCACTATTATAAGAAAACAAAAGACGTGGCTACACTCATGGAAATATTCGGTCACAGCAGTGAAAAAATTACGAAAAGATACATTGGTATAAATGAAGATGAAATTAGCGAAACATTATTAAATTTTAGACTAGGTTTTTAAATTTTCAGTTTAAATCAAGTATAATAAGGTTATGATTGTTTTAAACTTAATCAAAAGTTAGGAGATTAATTTAATGGCAAAAAACAAAAAGATTAAATCTAACCAGTCAACCATGATTTCGTCAATTTTTCCTTGTATTGGAATTATTATAGGGCTTATTTACGGTGTAATAACAAAAGACATTGTAACAAATGTGGTAGTAGGTATGGGATTTGGAGTTGTAGTAGGAATCATTATAAATTACTTTAATAAATAATATCTTTATATTTATCTTTTTTACTTAACACTACTAAAAGATCGTTTTCAGTAACAATAATAACTAAATTGGGGATGATAAAATGGAAATGGAATATAAAAATATTCACCAGTTAATTTGCAGTAGTTGTGGAAGTAGAGCTTTTACTTCTAGTTATGGTAGCAATATGGAACAAAATAATATTTCAATAACATGTAATAGTTGTAGAGCTAGTACAGAAGTTGGACGTGTGGATATAAAGCAAGATAGTAATACCATGTTAGTTGACACGCCAACGTTACAAAAAAGTGAAATTCAGTTAGGCTTAAATAAAGAACACACAGATAGATTATTCAAATTAATTGCAAAAGATAATACACGTGCTACAGATAAGGAACGAATAGCTTTATTTTTTATCATTAGTGGTAATAGTGACCTATACAATAAAGTTAATAGCTTATATGATTTTGACGAGCATTGGATTAAACCTAACTATTTTGAAAACGTAGATTTTAGTAGTGGAGATAGAAAAATGGTAGACCTAGCTTTTAATTTATATAATAATTCTTCTGCACTAGCACCGTTAGAGCTATTCAGCACTCTTGATAATGATAATTATAGATTAGCAATGAAAGCTATTAATATTAGATTTAATAAATAAAGCAACTTTAAATTTTAATTTGTACCTTAAAAAAAGATTTGGTGTCCCTACTCATTTTTGAGTAACAACACCAAATAATATAGACCCATTAAAATCCGACCTGTTATGCTATCTAGATTTAGGATATGGTACGCCTATCTTAAAAAGCAGTAAATCTTTAGATTTACATTCAGAGTTTCAAACTGAATCTAGTGATTTTGATTATTTCACGCACATGGTTCCACTGATACACAGTAGAGACCCACTTATACGCTCTATGAGTCCATAATCCTCTTGATGTGAATCTTATAGAAGTTTGCTATATCAATCAAGGATGCATAATATTAAATATTCATTTTTTTATAGGTAAGTGCAGTAATTTTAATAAAAGCTTTTAATTCCTGACAGTTGTTATTTTTCCTCCATGCTACACCGTAAGAAATATGGTTGTCCATGTTTGGAGTGTATAAAGGTATAATAGATAGTTCGTCATCGGGGGGACTGATAAAATCAGGGAAAACCCCGATACCCATTTCACTCTTGATCATTGTATAATTTAGAGTAAGCGAATCCGCAAAATAAATAGGGCAGTGCAGATTATTGTTTTGTAATTGGTTCTGCAGATGTTTCATTGCAGGAGTACATTTTATGGTTTCACGTAGAACAAGTGGCTGAGTACGCAAATCATCCACGGATATGGTTGTCTGACAAGCAAGTGGATGATTTTTAGGCATTACGCAAACAAATTTTCCGGTAAACAGTTCTTCATAGCATATGTTAGTTACAGTTTCAATGCTTTCTTTATCAGAAAAAATGATATCTAGCTTGTTACCGGCAATCAGACTATATTTTTCACTGTAATCGGCTGTTTTTAAATGGACGAACACATGTGGATGATTCTTTTTAAAAGCGCGCATAATTTCGGGGAAATATTTTGTTTCAATTATGTTTCCTTCGTAACCAATCGATAAAGTTGATTTATACGTTTCTGAAATACTTTTTGATTTGGCAATAGCCGTGTTAATTCGTGAAACGATATCTTTAGTATCAGTGTAAAATGAAAGCCCAGCAGCAGTAAGCTCTACGTTACGTCTTGTGCGTTTAAGCAATTTAAGATTGAGTTCATCCTCTAAAGCTTTTATCTGATAAGAAACTGCTGGCTGTGATATATGTAAGTATTGTGCGGTAATTGAAAAATTTAAAGTTTCTGCCAAATGAATAAAACATTCAAGCTGTACAAGTTGCATTTTATAGCCCCTCTCTTATAAATATCTTTTATAAGTTATAACATAAACGAATTAGATTTTGCAATAGAAGTGTTATAATATATATTTAGTTATTGAAATAACTTAAATTTAGGAGGAGATTATATGCGCTATATAGTAACTGGTTGTGACGGACAATTAGGTGGCAGAGTTGCTGCAAATATGCTTGAAATTGTTTCAGGTGAAAAATTAATTTTTACATGTCCTAATATCAAGCGTTTGCCAGAAGAAAAAAGAGAAGCTTGGAAGAAAAAGGGCGTTTCTGTAAGAGAAGCAAATTATGATGATAAAGAAGGAATGGTTAAAGCATTCGAGGACGGAGCCAGAATATATTTTGTTTCAGGAATTTTGAATGGACCGGAACGTGTAAAACAGCACAAAAATGTTATAGATGCATGTGCTATAGCTGGGGTTAAGCATATTACATACACATCTTTCTTCGGAGCAAATCGTGAGGAATATAAGCAGTATGTATTACCTGATCATACTGCCACAGAAGCATATTTAAAAGAATGTGGACTTGAGTATAATATTATGAGAAATAACCTTTATATGGAAAATTACCTTACAACTTCAGTTATGCTTGCAATGTTAAGTAACAATTTATGGGGAACAACTGCAAGGGAGGGAAAAGCAACTTTTATAGCTAAGGATGATAGTGCACGATGTGCAACAGCACTTCTTCTTGGAAAAGGCGAACATAACATGGATTATGATCTTACAAGTTCGACACCTGTTAGTCAGCGTGATATTTGCGAGATGATAGCTGAGAAATCTGGAATTAATTTTAAATATGTACCTATGAATGATGAAGAATTTTATACATATCTAGATGCTCTTCATATTCCTCGTACAACTAATGAAGATAATTCAAAAGCACCAGTGCCATGGTGTAGTAATGATATGGTAACAAATGAAGCAGGTATTGCAGAAGGGCAGATGGCAGTTGTTTCTGATGCTGTTGAAAAGCTTACAGGAAGAAAACCTTTAGAGGTAAGTGATTTGTTAGATAAATATAGCTATGTATGGAAAAATAAAGTAAGCAATTGGAGAGATTTATAAAAAAATAATTTTTAATACTTCAATATCACAGTATTTTTCATAGTATGAAATTATTGTTTGCTTCAATTTAGAAGTTAAAATAAATATAGACGGAATAATCCGGTGCGGCGAACCGGATTATTCACTTTAGTTAGGTAATATTTTGAACAAAACAATTTTTGGTTCTTTGTCAAATGGTGTTGTTTTAAATTAAATCACTTTTGGGAAGCGCTTCTGCGTTTCCCATTTTTCGTTATTAAATAATTTTGCAAAGGTTCTGTTGAATCAGTATCCTCCTTCGGAGATGACGGAAGGTACGGAAGCCAAAGGCCATGCGTTTCATTACTTTGATGAGATTGTTTTTTCCTTCCAGCTTTCCGTTAGAATAGGGATAGGTCAGTGCATTGCTAATCGCCTGTTTATGTTTTGTCAGATAAAGAATCGCTTTTTTAAATGAGTGATCTAAGGTTGTTGGGAGCTGTTCCATTTGAGTGAAAAAGCGAAGCGAATCTTTGGCTTCAAAGGAAGCCAATAGTTCTTGGTAGACCTCATAACTTTCTTTAAGGGAGGTGTCGATCGCTAATAAATGATCCAACACTTCAGACTCTGTCACATATTTCTGTTTAAATAGAGGAAACTGCTTAAAGGAGGTAAAATTGATTTTTTTGTTTTTCTTTAGAAGTGTGCGCCAGTATTTTTTTAATTTCCGCTGATCTTTCATGGCTGTTGGATCACTCTTTTTCAAGTTAGTCATGACTTGAATGCGTTGCTTATTGAAGGCTCGCGTAAGTTGTTGAACGACATGGAACCGATCAATAGAAACCTGAGCATTAGGAAATAGTTTTTGGGTGACTTGGTGATAGCCAGCGTTCATATCCATGACAATGTGCTGGACATTTTGTCTAGCTTTCTGCGTAAATCTTAGAAAATAAGCCATGAGTTTAAAGTTTCTTCGATCATCCAAGATATCAAAAATTTTGCCCGTTAGGGCATCACTGAGAATAAAACACATAGCACCCTCACAGTCGTTGGTTCCCTTAAATTCATCAATTGATAAATTTTTTGGTAAGTAACTCGGATTAAATTTAGGTTCTTTAAAGAAAGAATCTAAGACTCGTTCAACCGTCTTAACAGAAACAAAATAGCGCTGGGCAATGTCTTTCATGGAAATCTTTTTCTTTAAATCAATCGCAATGGCGAACTTCAACGCACGAGAAAGTGAACAATTTTCTGCAACGCAATAAGTCTTGGCGGAAAAAGTATGGCCACATTGTTTACAAAAAAATCGTTGTTTAAAAAGATGAAGATAGGTAGGCACCTCCTGAAAAGGAATAAATTGAATCCAACACTCTTTATAAGAATGATGAATCACGCTATCAAAGCCACAACAAGCACACTGTTTAGGTGTATAGGTCAATATTCCGGTACAAACATTGGCCATACGCCCCTTCACTTTTTCCTTCGTGAGGGCATGTTTAGAAAAGAAAATGTTTGAGTCTTTTATGTTTAGTAATTGTTTGAGCACAGCATCTGTATTTTTGTCCTTTAATCTGATATTCTTAGGTAAAAGCATTTGATTTTCCTCCTGATAGTTTGGTTCAGTAACTTAATTATAGAGGAATCAAATGCTTTTTTGTGTCTTAAAAAACCTTGGACTAATCAATTAGTCCAAGGTTTTTTAGGTTCCGAAGTAAAGAGTAAAGTAACTAAAAACGTATAAAACTATTGAAATTGACGTTAGTATGTACATAGCTTTTTCGAATGTTGCTAATATATTTATATTTTCTACTAAAGTACTCACTATTATAATAAAAGACCTGGAGATTCTAACGAAATAGCTATAAAGGTATTTCGTATAAAACTATAAGGTTAACTTTTTCCATTTACGAATTTTAGTTCTAAAATTCGTAAATGGTGCAACTGTATTTATATGAATCCATTTCCACAATGGCCACTTTGCCTTTGTAGTAGCCCATTTTCGTTGTTCAGGTTCGAATAATTCCTTATCAGATAATGAATTTATCCATTCACACAGCTCCATAACGGATTTAGTTAATAAAACTTCCTGTTCTTTCAAAGAAAAAGATCCATATTGATCGTAAAATGATTCATACAATCCACCTAAATTATTCCACTTGTAGCCTTCAGCAGGTGTTTTCACATTTTTACCTTGCTTTTCGTTTTTTTCCCACTGTAGTAAAAGATTAATCCAGCCAAGTTGATAAGAAAGATTCTCTGAAGGAGTTTTATCCACTTCCTCAATCCTTTTTTCCTTTAAGTTTTCTGGTATAGATACAAACTCTGAAATGTATTTTTGATATTTTTCTTGAATGGTCTCCACTAGCTCTTTTTTGCTATTGTAGTCTTTCATAAAATACCTCCTAAAATATTCGATTTATCTAAGTATATTTTGAGACAAAAAATAGAACTAAGCAACATTTATATTGCAACGCATAGCAGATTAAAAAAACCTAATTTAATAGTTTCTAATTAACATAAATTCCAATTAAGCCAAGTAATCCGGTATCCTTATAGTGGAGGGGTTTTCGATTGCTCATTTGTGAAAAATATAAAGTTTTTTTGAAATTTAACTGAATATACTTTTTTTCTATTAAGGTTTGTTCTAGTTCTAATATTTTTTTGTCATGATTTTCTAGTCTCTCAATGGCCACTTCTAAATTTTCTGATAATTTCAAGTTACTTTCAAAGATATCCTCTACTGTTTCAAGTTGACAATGATTAGTGTGGTAATGTCATAATGTCAGTTTCATGTGACTATCAGAATCAGGTTTCAACAAATAATACTCGTTCAAATCCCTGTATTCGTTGTGTCTAATCACGTCTTATAACTTAATTCCCGCTAATTTGAACCCTATTTTTATAGCTACTTTGTTACTGCCTATATTCTCAACATCAGCAAAAATACTTAATTTATTTAATTCAAGCACTTCAAAAGAATACGTACATAACCTTTTGACTGCTTTAGAAACTATATTTTGACCAGAATAACTTGAATGAATCCAGTATCCAATTTCAGCCTTTCCAGTGGTGGAATCTATGTTATGTAAGTCGATACACCCAATTATTTTATTATCTGCAACTATGAAAGATAATTTATACGTTCCATTTGCTGCACCAGTGATTTTCATTTTGAAATAATTAATTTGACTTCTCAAATCAACAGAACTGTCTACAAAACTTAACATACAATGCTTTTAAAAAATATGTGGTAAGAAAACGAGAGACTAACTGGAATATTATGTGTATACTACTAATTCCATTTCTTCTCATGAAGTATCCATTTTCCTCCCTTAGAGCTTCTTATCAAATTTCTATTTCTTTATCAAGAATATTAATTTGATTATTTATATTATCAAGCTGATTATTAATATCATTAAAATTTCGTTCAGTTTTGTTCTCTTCAAAATTACTATAAATACTTTAATTTAATTCATCAACATCTTTCTTAATACTGGATCGATACTAGTCTAAATCTTACTTTCGCCTAATTATCTCCAACATGTTGTTTTCAAGATTCTGTATATTAGTACTAAAGTGTTTTGAATCGTGAATTACTTGAATTACTTTCTCGTATTTAAAAACTAACGTAATTTTAAATAAACACTTGCTTTCTATTAGTCACTTTGCTAACAGAGGTGTTGATGTTTTGGTGTTGAGCATAGTTGTACCCTAGACTGCCATATAAAAATAAAATATATGACTAGCTAGAGTACAACATGCGTTTTAAATATTTATGTGTTTTACATTCTAACGTCGGCGAGACGATTGGAGCCACTATCACATCTGTATGCGTTGGTGTTATTGAGACACACCTAAAACCCTCTTAAAACCCTCCCAAAGAGCATTGTTTTAGGCTACCAGGCTTTTGGCCTAGGATTACCACCCCCGCCGTTAAATCGGTCGCGGACACCATTCAGGGAAAGAGTGCATACAGTAATCTCTTTTGATCCCCTATCGCTAGTTATTGAAGTGGCTAGCGCCTAACCTGTCCCCTTGGTCCCAGTTTTTCATGGCTGCAGCTTGTCCCCTACAGTTTTAAAAAAGACCTATTATTGCCAACTCAAAAAGAGGCTGGTATAATAGACACATATAACCGGATAAGTTTTGTGTGTCTCGTAGATTGGCGTCTACGGGGCTTTTTTTGTATTCAATTATTTTCATGTACTAAAGATATCGATTAAACAAAGGTTTGTAAACGGTTTTTAGCTAAAAAAAAATGTTGTGTTAAAGTGTTAAAATGTTAAATACCATTTTAACACTTTAACATTTTAACACTTTAACACTTTAACATTTTAACATTTTAACACTTCGGGGTAGTTACTTATATTCGTTGCTATAAAAACCTTTTGGAGTTATTAAAATAACACTTTAACATTTTACCATTTGTACATTCTAACATTTGAACATTCTAACACTTTAACATTTAAACATTTTACCATTGTAACACTTTAACACTTCGGGGGAGTTTAATTCAATTACAAAGACAGCCTCAGTGTTTTATAACATTTAGGTGGAGTTTCGGTATACTTTTTTTATGAGTTCAGGTATGATAGTGGTAAATAACATTTAGGGGGAGTTAGTATATGACAGCAACTGTAATGAGTTTTGCAAACTTCAAAGGCGGAGTAGGGAAGACTTCCACGACAGCACTAGTAGGATACAATCTAGCTAAATCGGGACACAAAGTACTTATTATTGATTTTGACGCTCAAGCAAACTTAACATCCTTACTTTTGAAAACAAAATCAGCGGATAGTGATATTATCACCATTGATAAGTCATTAATGGGAGCCATTAATGATCAACTTCCTTTAAAGGAAGTAACAATAGAAATTAAAGAAAATCTTACTTTAATTCCAAATGCGGTTGATTTTTCTATGTATGCTAGGTACCTGGAAAGAAATTTTGACAACGAATTAGATCGCGTCTCGTTTTTCAAAAAGCTCATTGAACCTTTAAAATCGGATTACGACTTCATCTTTATAGATGTGCCACCTACACTGAGTTTATTAAATGATACTGCTTTCTATGCTTGTGACCAAATTATAGTTGTTCTACAAACACAAGAGCGATCTTTATCTGGTGCAGAGGTGTTTATAACTTACTTACAAGAGACTCTGATTAATGAATTTCATTCTTCCGTAGACATATTAGGCATTTTACCGGTATTAAGTAAGAAGGGTGCACGTGTAGATAAAGAAATTCTCAAAGCAGCATTGGAAAGCTTTGGACCTGATAATGTTTTTGAAAATAAAATATCCATTATGGAACGAATTAAGCGAATGGACATGGAAGGCGTTACAGATAATCCCAAAGACATTCATGATCGGAGAGTTCACGAGATATTTACCAACGTATCTACCGAAATTTTGAGTCGTTTAGAGAAAGTAGGCGTGTAGAATGGCGTTATTAAATCATGATCAAATAAAAAATAAAAACAAAAAAACACTGACCCGTGGACCAAAGATTGAGATAAACAACCAAGTGAGCCGTGTTGATATTGATAAAAACAATTCTAGTAAACAACCATCCTCAAAAGAAAAAGCGATTGTATCCAGTTTTATAACGGAACCAGTGAATATTCGCGTCGACAATCATATCCGCAATAAAATAGCGGCTCTGATTACAATGGGACATTCAGATAGTCAAAAAGAAATGGTAGAGACTTTTGTCAATTTATACGTTGAAAATTTAAACGATAGCGATGCAAAACGTTTTGAGGATTTAGTTCAAATCTACGAAGATAAAGACGTCAAGAGACACCAAAAAAAAGCTAATAAAAACTAACATTCTAGCAGTAATACAAGGATTAGATACCATAACGTTTCAAAAATCAACTCTCATGTGACTGAACGACAAAGGGGGATAAAAATATGGTTCTATTAACCTCAGACAAAAGATTTGGTTTAGCTCCTATTATCGACGATCAAGCTAAAATTTTGATTCTAGGATTCATGCCTGGAACAGAATCTCTCAAAAGAGGGCAATACTATGCTAATAAAAGGAATCAATTGTGGAAAATAATGGAGGAAATCCTCAAACTACAACTACCTGAAGAATATCCACAACGAATTAATGTTCTGAAAGAACATCATATTGCTTTATGGGACGTGATCCATCGCTGTAAAAGAGTAGGGAGTTTAGTTTTTGCTATCACAGAAGATGTGTTAAATGACTTTATGTCTTTTTTTAAGCAACATTCATCCTTAAAAATTGTCGGATTTAATGGGAACAAAGCCTATCAAATATTTAAAACAAAAATCGGTTTCCAGCATTTTACAGAGATTCAGTTTATTAAGTTACCTTCTACTAGCCCAGTTCCAGGTAAAAATGTAAAATCGTTTGAAGAAAAAGTTGTACAGTGGAGCAAGGTAGTAAATAGCTTATAAACATTAAGGAATTGATTTGAAAATCAGAGCCTACTAAAGAGAGCATAAACATTTCTGGTAATGTTATGTACCATTTTAACATTATACCACTTTAACACTTCGGGGGAGTTGTTGTTCAAGTTATCCTAAGTGTGCTCATAAATTAGTGTTAACGAGGGGAGAAGGCGATCATATGAGGAACGCTTTAAAAAAATTCACGCAGGAATATCTCGATGATATTCTTGTTCGTTTGGCTCATCATTCAGCAGGGATAGAAGGAAACACGATTTCTTTACCGGCTACGGTTTCTATTATTGTTAATGGAACTTTACCGAATAGTTCGGGGGCAACAGTTAGAGAATTTTATGAGATTGAAAATCACAAGCAAGCTTTTGAAAGAATGACCAGCCATTTAATTAATGAAGAACTACTCTCTGTAACGATCATTAAAGAGATTCATGCTGATTTAACGGATCGCTTGCAGTATGATAAAGGACAGTTTAAAAAGAGTGAAAACATTATTATAGGTGCCGAGTTCCAAACGGCTTCTCCAGCTGAAACGCCTTTGCTTGTAGCACAGCTAGTGGATAACCTGCAGTATCGGTTAGATAACGCTAAAACGAGCGATGACAAACTGTTAGCGATTTTGGATACCCATATCCAATTCGAACGAATCCATCCATTCTCAGACGGAAATGGCCGAACTGGGCGGATGATAATGATGTATTCGTTGTTGCAAGAAGGATTCCCACCACTTATTATTGAAAAAGAAACCAAAGCTCAGTATGTCGAATTTTTGGCCAATCAAGATGTAGATGGCTTCTTTCAATTCGCAAAAGAAAGACTGAATAAAGAGCAGAAACGAATGCAAGCATTTCAAAATATGGATGAGGAACAAATTAAGTACGATTAAGATTTACGTAAAAGTATAATCATATGCTTTTACGTAGGTTAATTAAATAGTTAAAAAAATTGAAACAATAGTTTAATCTACTAAATTTTGTAAAATGAGAATGCGAAACCTAGAAATAAAATTATGAATCAAGATAATACAGAAGGAGGAATAAGTTTGGGATTTCAGGCGACAGTATTGAAAATATTTATTGCTTCTCCAAATGATACTTCAGATGAGAGAAATCAAGTGGAAGACATTATTTATGAATGGAATGACTTGAATTCAGAAAGGGAAAAGATAATTCTGCTACCTATCAGATGGGAAAAATCTATTAGCTCTGAATATAGTTTAACGGAAGATGGACAAGAGTTGATAAATAAAAGGATTTTATTAGATAGTGATATTCTAATAATGATTTTAAAATCTAAATTAGGTTCCCCCACCAGTCGAGCTGAATCCGGTACTTTAGAAGAGTTAGATGTATTCAGCAAAGAAAACGCGGATCGAATTGGAATATTTTTTTGTGATACTTCTGCACCGACTAATTCTCAAGATGTTAAAGAGTATCAAAAAGTCGTTTATTTTCGCGAAAAATTACAAAAAGAAACTCGAGGAATATATAATATTTATGGTTCTAAAAGTGTGGAAAATTTTCTTACGCGGCAAGTTGCTAAATTCACAACTAGATTAGAAATACAATACGAAACTCAAAAGTCTGAAAACGTCGAGAAGGATAATTCTCCTATTATACTTGAGAATATTGAAAGAGGTACATTGCAGCCTGACGAGCTTCTACTTCTGAAATTCATGTACACGGAAGGATATAATAAAATAAATACTAGCACTTCCTTTAGATACGAAGTCTATTCCTCCTTCCTAAAGCAGAATGGATATAATGACAAGTATGTAGGTTTATTAGAGAATACTTGTGATAAACTTTTTGAGCGAAACATTTTAGAGTTTTTAGAACTAAAAGAATCTGTTAACCCCTACAATTATGAAGTAGAAGAAATCTTCAATTATAAATTAAATATAAAAACTTATGATGGACTAGGTAAAATCTTAGAAGATCATAAAACATACGTAACTGAAAGGCTACATATGTGCGAAGTATATGAGAGTGATTTACCTTTCTGATTTACAAATTAAAAACCTTAAAAACATGTGCATTTATTTAAAAAATTTTACTAGTAACAAATAAAATATAATCTGGCTAAAGTATACTTAAATACATTTGCTTAGGTACATTTGAATTAGAGAATAACTTACATATGATAAATATATTCATTATCTCTATTCATATAAACATTTAACAATCTTGGTATAAATACTGCTACTTTCTGACATTTTAGATATGAAAGACTAGTAAAGTAAGAAATGTAAAGATATAATGAGTATTGAGTAAGGAAACTGAATTTAGGATGGTGTAACTGCTATCTATTTATCACGTTATAATCCAACCCCTGCATCAGCGTGTTACTGTGATTACTAGTTTACGCTGATCGTATATATGCGTCAAAGGATAGGAAGAGTGCCTTACTCTTTTTTTTGGAGGAAATTATATGAATAGTTTAAATTTGTTAAAAGATTTTGAAGATGTTGCGATTATGTTAGGTGTAACTAAAGAACAATTGAAAAACATAATTGTTTACAATAAAAGAAATCAGTACACTGAATTTGAAATTTTTAAAAAAATGGGTCTAAAAGAAAGATCAATAAACCTAAAAATTCTTTAATGGAAATACAAAGAAAACTAAAAGATATACTCTACGATAATTTTTCTCCACATACAAATGCACATGGTTTTGTCTCAGGGAAAGATATAGTTACGAATGCAGAAATTCACGTTGGAAAAAAATATATTCTAAACTTAGATTTAGAAAATTTCTTTGAAAGTATTTCTTATGGACGTGTCAGTAATATGTTTCTTCGTTATTTTAAATTAAATTCAAAAGTAGCATATACATTAGCTAATATCTGTTGTCATCCTGATGGTTTTTTACCTCAAGGAGCACCAACTTCTCCAATTATTTCTAATATTATAGCGAAGACAATGGATAAAGAACTAACAAATATGGCAAGAAGGATGAGAAGTGTTCGATATTCTAGGTATGCGGATGATATAACTTTTTCCTCGAATCTTCCACTTCCCAGTCAAATTATGGAAATTAAAAATGAGGCTCCTGCGTTATCAACTAACTTAATAAAAATAATAACAGATAACGGTTTTATTATTAATAACCAAAAAGTTAGATTTCAAAGAAATAAAGAACACCAAGAAGTTACAGGTATAACAGTAAATCAAAAACTAAATGTTAAAAGAACATACATACGTCGGATTAGAGCTATATTACATTCTGTTGAACAAAATATAAGCAATTTGGATATACCCATTAAAAAATTTGAAGACGAATATCCATTCAGAAATAAAAATTATTCTGATGAAATAGATTTGTTTAAGGTTTTAAAAGGTATGATAACTCACGTAGGGCATGTAAAGGGAACCAATGATTCAGTCTTTATAAAATTAGCAACTAGGTTTAATGACTTAGTGGAGACTATTTCAATTACTAATGTCACAGCTATTAAAATATTAGTGCCTAATCAATTTTACCAAGATAACGTTTTTATTATTGAGAGCGAAAGTGATTTTACATATTATGATAAAGAAGAAGACGACATGATTTCAATTGGCTATGGACAAGGTACTGGTTTTCACTTAAAAGGAGTCGGTTTAATAACTAATTACCATGTATTAGAGTACGTCATAAACGCTATTGATTCAGGAAATAAAATTGCTGCCCCACCATATAATATTAGATATTTTAAAGGCAATGACTATAAGGTTTCGTACTTTGCAAAAATAATTTACTATGATATAAAAAAAGATATTGTTATCTTAGAACCTGAAAGTTTTGATATGGAGAATAAAGGTCTACTTGCTTCAGTTAGTCCTTTAAAGACTGGTGATTTTGTTCGTTTATTAGGATTCCCTCAATATTCTTATAATGATGAGTTAAAAGTTACCGATGGAAAAATAGATAGAATAGTTTATGAGAATAGTAATTTAAGATATGAAATATCTCAAACTATTTTTCAGGGAAATAGTGGTGGTCCTGTTGTAAACTTTGAAAATGAAGTAGTAGGAATTGCAGTTAAGGGGACTTCAGTACCCTCTCAAATAATTCCAATTAAAGAAATAAATACACTTATTGTGGAAAATAAAGATTCAATAGTACAAAGTATAGAGTAATTTTTAACAAGAACATAAAAAACGGCCAAATAATATATTCCGAAAATCCTATAATAATAGGATTCTTTTTTTATTGAGCTATACAAAGAATATAGTCTCTTTGAAAGGAGCTATAACGGCCAACCATGATATACTCAGCAAGAAACAACCAGTTTTTCATTCTGTTTCAAGACGCTTTAATAAATCACCATACGCTACATCTGAATCAATAAAGATTAAATTAGCGAAACGTCGCTGAATTTTAAATTACTTTTTTAAGTTATTGCTCTTCAAAGTTACTTATAAACCTAAAATAAAAGACCAGAAATTAATCTGGTCTTTTATTTTAGGTTTATATTTATTCTCCAACCATCCCGTCGTTATCATTATCTCTCCTGTACTGGTATAACCAATGGTTGCTTGTAATTGTTATAGAATAGCCAGCATCTTTTGCTTCTTTAATGGTTACATTCCCATTTCTATTCGTATCTACAGAGGAAACATCTCCTCCAGGAGAAGTGCTTGGTGCAGCAGTTTGTTGTGTTTAAATGAGATTAATTAATTGACTTAATCCATTCCCAAATACAAGTGTTTTTGGGAATGTTTTTTACAAAAAAATAAAAACGACAAAGATCCTTATAAATTCAGGTTTTTCAAGTTTACTAAAATACGTTACAATAATCATTACTAAATACTATTACAAATTAAGAGGATTAATTCTATACATGGATAATTCATAGTTTTTTTGAAATATTTATTTTAAAAATAAATACACATGAAATTATGTAAAATCGTGTATCCAGAAACCTATCCAATAGTGTTATTTTTTATCTTCCTCTAAAATATATGATTTATTCCTATTAAGAATGAAACTGTGTATTATTTTATAACAGAAAGTCCTTTTAGTGAACAATACCGTCTATCAGATGTTTCAAATTTTCATTAACCTGTTTTATAGGAACGGATATGCTACGCAAGAGGTTTGGATATCATAATTATAAAAAGAACAAATATAAATGCAAGCATTTCAGAATATGGAGTATAAGCAGATTCAGTATGATTAATTCTTCTAACACTTCTTTAAAAACTATATAATACTCGCCATATGAGTATGGATTATTTAACAAACAGCACCTCTACATTTGTAGAGGTGCTGTTTGTTATTCTACTACTTTTAAGGTTACATTTGTCGGAGAAGATTCATACAAGAGAGCTTCCATTTGATCGCAGATAGCCATGATTTGGTCAAGCTTTCGTACGATACGCTCTTGTTCAAAAAGTGGTGGGAGGGGAAATTCAAAATTAAGAATGTCGTCGCGAGATATCCCTGGTATCATACTTTTTGCTTTATTTTTTAATTTCGTTAGCTCAGCATCTAAAAAGCACCCTATATATTTTAAACTTATCTCAGATACATTTCTTATAGCCATGACTTGTCTTGCAATATGTGCTTCTTCAATTTCTTGAAAATGCATATCTCCAATAGTACCTTTAACTGTTATTAATAAATCACCACACTTTGATATAACTTTAGGATTCTCTGTCCAGCGACTTACTGTAAGTCTTCCCAAATTGAAGTTACTCGCACCAGTTATATACGGTAGACCTTGTTCTGTTACATTGAAGTCTTTTGTTGCCAAGTCTCTCCCAGATATCAAACTGATGATTTCTCCAAGTCGAACCCATTTCCAGCTCTCTGGAATTTCAAACGGAACATCTTCCGGTTCAATTTCTGGCAATTGTTTCTCTTTCTTAATTTTTCCTAATTTTATTAAATTTTCTTTTTCATTCTTTATCTTTTCGTATAATTCAGACGCTCGTTCGTTATTTTCATTTTGTTTCACCAATTGCCCCATAATAGCATTTTGGAGAGAAGTTTGGCGAATATTTTCAATGATTGCAAGAGATTCTTCTTTTCGTATGCCAATTTGGTCAATGACCGTGAAAATTTCTTCAATTATAGCGACGATTCGTCTCTGTTCGGAGAGTGGCGGAAGAGGAAAATCAATGTTGTTAATTTGTGATTGAGAAACAGAGGGGATTGAAGTTCCTTTTGAGAGCATCCCTAAATCAATAGTTTTAAGAAAATAAAATAGATACTCATGATTAACTCTCATATTCGGAATTAATCCCATGCAATTATTATCCAATAGAGATTTTTGCTGTAGGATTTTTCTGTTATTTAATAACAGTGCAGCTCCAATTTTTGGAAACGCTATTGTATTAGCAGGAAAGACAAAAAAGTTTTTAATCTTAAAATCTTCCTCATCGAGCCAATATTCTGAGTTAACTGCATAATTGCCAGTTACTTTAGACAGATCGCCTACTTTAAAAAGTGGGTATTTCCCTTCATTTTTATTTTGCATATTAAGTGGAAAACCATCCCCGCCCCTTGTTAAACCAATATCTTTAACTTTTACCCATTCCCAATTTTTCGGAATATTGTATAACAGATTACTATTATCTTCCTGAATTTTAGATAAAATTCCAACTTCCGGTGTTCTAAGAATCAACTCTTGAGCAGTACCCTCTTCCAGATGTTGATCCACTAGCTCCCCACGTATGGCCATATTCAAAACACGTTTCTTCATCAATGCGATTGTATCAGCCATTTACTCTCCCCCTTTCAAAACAGCTGAAAGTTCTTCAATGAGACTTTCAATTTCCAATGCCTTTCCTTTGAGGTCGGTCATAAGTTCATCTAACGTAAAGATCTCTTCTTCTTTAATATTTAAAGGATTTCGAATATCAATGTTAAAATTTCGTTTTTCAATCTCTTCAATGGTTACGGAGTAAGCATTCTCATCCCGGTTTTCACGGTTCAAGTACCATTTTCGTGCTCCTTCAATATTTTTATTCATAAACGGACGTGTTTTAGTAAATCCGTTTTTCACGCCTTCTGGTAAAAGAATTTCGTAATAATCAATTTTCTCAGTCGTTCCTTTATTTTCAAAGAATAGAATGTTTGTTTTTATACTTGTATAAGGAGCAAACACTCCGGACGGTAAACGTACAATGGTGTGTAAATTAAACTCTTTTAATAGTTTTTTCTTGATGTTAATCTTAGCCCCATCAGTCCCAAACAGAAAACCATCCGGCAAGATAACTCCTGCGCGACCATTCTTTTTCAAGTGGAACATCATCATTGCCATAAATAAATCAGCCGTTTCTTTTGTCTGCATGTCACTTGGAAAATTTGCTTGGATACCAGGACCTTCAACACCACCGTAAGGCGGATTCATAGCAAAAATGTCTACTTTATCCTTATCAGCTACTTCTCTCACGTTATCTGCTAGTGAGTTGCCACGTTTAATACTGGGTTCGTCAATGTCATGCAGAATGAGATTTGTCATAGCCAACATATATGGTAGACCTTTCTTCTCAATACCGACAATGCTTTTATTGATAATTTCACGGTCTTCCGGTGTTTCTTCTTGTAGGCGTAAATGCTCTAATGCACTTGTTAAGAATCCACCGGTTCCTGCAGCATAGTCTGCTACGACTTCGCCTATTTTTGGATTCAACATATCAATAATAAAGTCAGTTAATACACGACTTGTATAGTACTCACCTGAACTTCCAGCACTTTGCAAACTCTTTAGGAATGTTTCATAGACATCATTAAACGCATGGCGTTCTTGGTAATCATTGAAGTCAACTTCGTTTAGAACATTTATCACTTGGCGCAACAAAACTCCCTCACGCATGTAATTATAAGCATCTTCAAATACAGTCTTAACAATTGCTGCACGTTGTGGCGTGTATTCATCTACTTCTAAATCCTTTAAAGTTGGGAATAGTTGATTATTTACAAAATCCAACAAGGACGTACCTGTTAGTGCTTTCCCATCTTTGTTATCTGGTGCCCATGATCGCCATTTGAGCACATCTGGAATAATGGATTCATAATTTTCATCCATAAATTCCCATTCTTCTTCTTTGGCATCATAGACTTTTAAGAATAATAACCAAACTAATTGAGAGACACGTTGAGCATCTCCATCCACACCCGCATCTTGTCGCATAATATCCTGGATTCGTTTTACTAAATTTTCTATTGTCATGTTACTACTCCTTTAACTCTTGCTATATTTTTTAAAGACTACCATACTTTATAAGTAGTACCCGAACAATTAAGAAACGGAATAACTCTATTAAAGCTATTCCAAATTTTTTAAGCATAAAGAGAATCTTCTAATTCTCGCATTGTTTTAATAAAAGAGTCTTTGCCACCAAAAGATTGCGCTATACTCATTGGGTTTCCAAACTGATTCAATGGGTCTAATTTTAACACATGAACATCATCAAAATCAGCGTAACCCGTATCCTGGTACTTTTGAATCAACGCATCTATTACTTCTCTGGAGATTCCGGAGTATTGAGCTAACTTTTCAGATTTCTTTACGCGTTGTGCACGTTCCGAACGTGTCATCATCTTTTGACCATAAGCCACGTGAAGAATGAGATCAAAAGCATCATAATTTGAACCAAATTCCTCTTCTAATTCTTCAATTAAAACGCCTTTATCCAAAAGTTCCTGAATAATAACATCTTTTCGTTCTTCTTTGGACCATCTTTTGATGAAGTCGTCCATAGTTGCAAATTCTGATTTGATGGCTTTCTTATTATATTCCCGCATACCTTCCGCGACAATTTTCCCGTCTTTATCATAATAATAGACTGTCTCGTTTAAAACGCGTACAGGCACATGGTTCACATAGTATTTAATCTGACCTTCTCTTTCTCCAGGTGGTGCAGGAGGAACGATTCCAAGTTTTCCTTTTTCACCATTATCTCCCTCTTCACCATCCGTCAAAAGGACTTCATTCTCACCAACTTCACCCTCATTACCCATATCATGGTCGTTGTCAGGCATCTCGCCACCATCAATCACATCAACAATTGATTCTGCAGGTCCATCAAAATTTGGGTCTGCAAATAGATTGGTTGCATTACGGAAATCCATTATAGTGAAATAATACTTTCCAACATCGGTCCGCAAACGAGTACCTCTACCAATTATTTGTTTGAATTCGGTCACAGAACCAATGTTAGCATCCAATACAATAATTTGAACGGTCTTTGCATCTACACCTGTTGTTAAAAGTTTGCTAGTTGTCACAATGGTTGGATAAGGACTGTTTACATCAATGAAATTATCTAATTGAGCTAATCCTTCAATATCATCACCCGTCATTTTCATGATGTATCGCGAATCTTTTTGCATCATATCTTCATTAAGTGTAACAAGCTCTTTACGCATCCGTTCAGCATGTTCAATATCCACACAAAATATGATTGTTTTGGCCATACGATCATTTTTTTTCAAATATTCTGTCAAGCGTTTGGCTACTAGTTTAGTTCGTGCTTCTAAAATCAGATTTCGATCGAAATCTTTCCCATTGTATATGCGGTCTGCAATCTCTAAACCATGAACGTCGGTCTCTCCTTTTTCTGGACGATACCCTTCTAGATCTTTATCCATGGACACACGTACAATTTTATAAGGTGCTAAGAACCCATCATCAATCCCTTGTTTTAAAGAATAGGTATAAAGCGGACCTCCGAAGTAATCAAAGGTATTCACGTTGTCATCCTTTTTAGGCGTTGCTGTCATCCCTAATTGGATTGCTGAACTAAAATAAGTTAATATTTTCCGCCAATTAGATTCTTCACGTGCGCTACCACGATGAGCTTCATCTACAATGATCATGTCAAAAAAGTTTGGAGAGAACTCTTTAAATGCTTCAGTTCCATCTTCACCAGACAATTGTTGATACAACGACATATAAATTTCAAATGAACTATCCATCTTCCGTTTCTCAATCTTTGTCATGACATCTGCCAAAGGACCAAAATCATTAGCCATAGTTTGATCAACTAGAATGTTTCGATCCGCTAGATATAAAATCTTTTTCACCTTACCAGCTTTCCATGCTCGCCAAATAATTTGAAAAGCAGTGTAAGTCTTACCTGTACCGGTTGCCATAACCAGTAACATACGTTTTTCACCTTCTGCTATCGCCTCAATTGTACGGTTAACCGCAATTCGTTGGTAATAGCGTGGAGTTTTGTCTCCCTTTACATAATGATATTTTTCCGTTATAAGAGCCTCTTTAACTGGACTATCCGCAAACCCTTTTCCTACTCTGTACCGTTGCCACAACTCATCTGGCGACGGAAAGTCCTGTAGTCGTAATTCACGTTCTTCTCCAGTAAAGAAATCATATTCTACAAATCCGTCTCCGTTACTTGAATATACAAAAGGAATATCCAACTGGCGGGCATATCCCATTCCTTGTTGCAATCCTGCCGCCACTGTATGTTTGTTATCTTTAGCCTCTACTACGGCTAAAGGGACATTTGATATATGGTTTAAGACATAGTCGGCAAATTTAGGATTTGCACGGGTGACCACTTTTCCTCGTGTAATGATACGGCCGTCGGTAATTCTAAACTCTTCCCGGATTTGCTGCAATTTGTCCCATCCTGAATGGACAATAGCTGGTGTAATGAAATTTGTACGTATTTCTGTTTCATTCATCTCTTTTTTTAGACGACTCACTTATTTTCCTCCTCTCAACATCTCGTTCTCCAACGAATAAAACGATCTCATCAATAATTTAATTATAATGCTATTAATTTATTTAACAACTACATATAGTAGTAACTGCTTGCTTAACTACATTCTTTTAGCGATATCTTTTTTACTATCTTAAATACTAGTAATTTTAAATATATGTACTTAAAATGCTTACCTTATTTAGTAGAAAGGAAATTTTTAAAGAAGTCTAAAGAAAAAATTCGAATACATAATATCATTTGGAGAGTAATATTATAGAACCAAAAAAACATGGATGATGTTCTCAATTAAGATCATCATACATGTTTTTTTATCTGGTTTTACTCTCCGACCATTCCATCATTGTCATTATCTCTCATGTACTGGTATAACCAGTGATCACTTGTAATCGGCATAGAATATCCTGCAGATTTTGCTTCATCGATTGTAACTATCCCATTACCATTGACGTCTACTGTTGATACGTCTCCTCCATTAGGAGTACTTGCTGCCGCAGATTCTGCTCCTGAAGATTCAGTAGATGATGAAGATTTATTGCTTCTTCCCGTTAATCCTTGCTGCTCATTGTATTCGTCGGGGTTAATATTATCAAATTCGTCCACTACTTGGTTCCCATTGACAGTATAAGTATATTTATAACTACTTGGAATTTGAGTAGTTGTATTTGGATAAGTAATAATCGCTTCGAAGTTAGTTGCTCCACCTGCTTGTTGAATTGTTCGTTCCATATAGGCTTGATCCCCATGACGATTCAATACACTGTCTTGTGGAGTAATATTATAGGCATTGGCCACACCGCCTAAAGAATCAGCAATAATGTGTCCTTCATCCAGAATGGAATCTTCTGTTCCTGGAACTTTGGCTTCATCACCGTAATAGCGTCCGTTTGAATTAACAGACTCAGCAGAATCATCTTGTACAACAATTTCATTTGCGACCACCCGAACTAATTGACCGTATTCATTCGTATAGCCCCAATATTCTCTATCGCCAAAGCCAATATCCACGACAACGTTCGCTTGACGATAGCCAGATAAATCCCCTCCGTCCACTTCAATTAGCGTATAACCATCATGAAATACAAATGATTGTTTTTCTTCAGCTAGTTGTGATTCATCACTTGAAATTTCTTCCAAAGAAGCAGATCTTTCTTCTTGCTCTTCACTTTCCTTAAATTATTGACTAGACGATTCTTCTTCTTTTGATTCTGTTTCGATCGATTCAGATTCAATTACCTCTTCCGTTGCTTCTCCTGTTGGGGTACAGGCACTAATTAGTAAGGCACTACTTGCAACCAATAACAACCATGTTCTTTTTATCAATGTTTTCGCTCCTCTTTCAATTTTATGCAAAAATAAGTATCAGTAGATTTATAGTTATACATCTTTTGGACAAACTATTAACTCTACATGAGTATTAACTACACTAATATAACCTTTAATATTCCTAGACTTCAACACACATATAGGTTTGAAATTTTAGAGATAACATTCAGTTCTAATAGAAAATTTTTGGATTTCTACTCTCTTATTAGGAAATTGTTACCTTCTTTAGTTTATAGCGGGTCAGGTTACTTTTCTAATTCCAGACAAATAAATTTGCTATTAAGAGTTAAACCATCATATATATAAAGTCTCTCTCTTTACTTATTCCATATATTTTTCTTTTAGATACTTCACGACATCTGGTATATCTGCTGTTGTAAATATACCAACTAAATCTTCTTTGGATCTAAAACCTTCTTTTCCAGATTTACTTATTAATACATACTGTATTACGTTTTCTACATCAGTAAATGCATCTAATACACGATACAACTCTTTTTCCTGATAGTGTATTACATATGATTCTTTATTCTCCTCATACGCATTTTCACCCTTTATAATGTTTTTCACTTTATTGTCCTCGAATATTATTCCTCCGTCATCTTTTAACTTAGCGATGAAGTTTATTAATCCATTATCTGTTACCATTCCTGAAAACTCATCATTATCAAAAACTGGAAATTGAGAAAAATTATATTCTGAGATTAAACTTAGTATTTCTTCGAGATTATGCTCCGCTGATACGGTTAAGGGACTACCAAACTTTTTGGAATTCAAGTATTTCTTAACAGTAATTGGTTTCAAGAAAAAATTGTAAACCTCTTTTAATATTGTTATCGTATAATCTGAGGGTTCAGCAATATCATAAAATTCATTTGTAGAATCATGTACAATCGTATTGCGAAAATTGTTGATAAGATATAACTGATCTATATAGTTATTTAGAATTGTGTGTTTGTATCTATTCTTTATTGTATACAGGCACTCTTCAAAGGTCATTGGATTATTATTATTCTTTTTCTCTTTACCTCTTTTTGTCTTCATAAAATCTACGTATAGTTCTGTTTGTAAAAATTTATGTAATTCATTGAATAACTTTATGAATTCTACTTGCTTACTTGATTTTTCTGTTTCTTTATTCAAAAGTATCCTCCTAGTAATTTTATTCTTCCTTAAAAAAGCATTTAACTCGTGTGTAGTCACAGACGTGACGTAAAACACTTACTTAGGTTAAAGAGTGACTACTGCACTAGTATTAGATAATCATCGTTATTATTAGTATATACAATGTTAGATCCATCTTCTCTTTATTCGTTTTATTTGTGATTTTAATATTTACTTCTTAATTTGATAGATAATATTTCTTGTTACCCCTGTGTCGTCTGCAATATTCTTTTATGTCTAGTTAAAGTACTTTTGCTAATTCCTGTCATTTTTTCAACTTCCGTGTAAGAATGATCTTTCAGAAGCCTGATCGCCAAACTAATTTGCTGCTGAAAAAACTTTTTCGGACGTCTTTAACGAAAACCTGATCGCTGTTTGGCAATCTCTTTTCCTTCTTGAGTTCGTTCCACGATTAGATCACACTCAAAATCCGCGAAGGTGCTAAAGATAGTTGGATATTTTCTTTCTGAGTCGTAAAATCAGAAGATGTTCTATTTTTTTCTGTTATTTGTGTATCAAAAACAATCGATTATGAGACAAATAAAAAAGTTCCCTCTTCAGGCCGTAAATGGGGGTTTTTTCGTTTCAAAAGTTGTATCTTTATCTATGGATCTTTAACTACCTTTTGTGATACAATAAAAGCAAAAAAGGGGCCGATGACCATGAGTGGGTATGTCTACGGATACGCGCGCGTCAGCACGCAGCACCAAGAGTTGAACCGTCAACTAGATCTGCTAGAGAAACAGAACTGCAACGAAATTCTGATGGAGAAGATGACAGGAACGAAGGCTAGCCGTCCGGAATTAAACCGATTAAAAGACAAGCTGCGCCCAGGGGATACGGTAGTGGTGGAAAGCTTCTCCCGCTTGGGACGGAGCACCAAGGATCTGATTGATCTCGTCACTTACTTCGAGGATCACGACGTCAAGCTAGTCAGCCTGAAGGAGAACTTTGATACGACTATCCCACAAGGACGACTCATGATGACCGTCTTTCAGGCCTTCAGCCAGTTCGAGCGCGATCTAATTGTCGAACGCACTAAAGAAGGATTGAAAAGTGCACGTGCCAGAGGACGCAAAGGAGGACGCCCACGTGTAAACCCGCGTGATATTGAACGAGCCGTGAAATTGTACGAGAGCCAGATATACAGTGTCAAAGAAATTACTGAAATGACCGGCATTAGTAAAGCTACTCTCTATCGATATTTAAAGAGTAAGCAAAAATAACGATTGCAACATGTACCGAACGTTGCTGCAATCGAAATGCACTCATCCTGAAACAAATTATGATTTCAAGTATTAAACTTACTAAGGAAGGACTGCTGATATGGTCAAAATAACAAAGGAAGTCTATGAACAAATAAAGATTGATCTTCCAAAAATAGAGGAAAGTCTATCTTCACGAAATGGATCCGAGAAGTTATGGAGAAACTTAAGAAGTAAATATTCTATTTTATTATCTGGACTCACTAGTGTTGCATGAAACATAATATGTTTCACAATGTTATGTATCCTATTCCAATATGCAAAAAAGTCCTTTATACTGAACTTGGATGACTTATCCAAGACCAATAAAAAGGACCCAACTTATGG
>NZ_JBGQQS010000030.1:0-29000 GCF_045528365.1 Desemzia sp. FAM 23988 | reverse complement strand
ACGGAATCGATGATTACATTCAATTTTATATGCATAAGCGTTATGTACCAAAATTTAACGGTTTAACTCCTTCGGAGTACCGTTCTTTAGCCTCATAAAAAAATACCACGTTGAGCATCTTATTCAACGTGGTAGGGTAAACAATTATTTTGTTTTTTAACCTGTCTACTTGACGGGGAGTGGTTCATTAGATAATGATTTTTCGCTCTTTTTTAGATTAACTTGCTTGCTGCTTGATTATATATACTTTTGAAGTAGTTTATTAAAATTTTGTATATCTTCTGGTGTCAAATTTTTGGGGCTTTTTTTAATAATAATGAAATCAAGAGTATCCTCCGACAAGAAGAGGATATATTTATCTTCTTTTTCAACCTTGGAGATAATGGCTTCCGGATTGATTTTTCGAGTGATAGCAGATTGTTTTACTATCAAAAGATTCTCATCAAGAGTCAATTCAATTTCTATGTCCTTTGGAGAATGTTTGTATCTTTGTTTCTTTAAAGATGTAAATAAGATATCTTGTGCATAGCCATAAAAGTAATAATAAATCATAGCTATGGGAATAACAGCATATAGCGCAAGTAATTCAAAAAATGGCAAGAAAAGAAACAGTAGACTAACAAAAGGGAATGTTAACGAGAATAGTATTCTTCTTTTTTTAAAAGGAGAAAGTACGTTGACAGCTTCGGAGCAAGTTTCTTTTATATCATTTAAGGTTATGGCATAAGTGACTTTCATTATCTAATCCTCTCTATTCTTTAAAATTATTTCAGTAATATTGAATTTTCGGTTAGTATATTTTTGATGGTTCGATCAAACTCTGAAAAGTTAGTAGAAGTGTCAGTTTCTTTCTTAACAATATAAAACGTAGAAATAGATGAGGAGTAGAAAATATACATTTCATTTGTTTCTACAGCTAATGTAATAGATTTCCATGGCACGGTAAATTCATTCTTCTCACTTTTATAAATAAATTGCTTTTCGCTGATTAAAACAGTGACTTTTTTAGGATAATTACTTTCTTTACCTTTGCGGTGCAATAAGATTTTTAAATAGAAATGTACGCCTCGGTCAAAAAGAAAATAGTGAATCAATAGAAAAAAAAGAATGTAAACACAAGCTTAATGATATAAGAAGAAAAAGGAAGAATCCAAAAGAAAAAGAATGTTGCAAGTAAAGTTGTACGAAGCTTGGTTTTGCTGTAAATAGGTATTTTATTATTTATTTCCAAAACTGCTTTTTGGTAATCGTTATAAGAGATTGTATAATTTGCTTGCATATTATTCTCTTCTCCTTATGTTATTTAATATAAGGTAACATGAATAGGTAATTAAATAAAGATATCGGAAAAACGTTGAATTACTGCCGAAAGCTCTCTTCTATTATCTGATCATTATTTCTTGCTTTCACCACAATTTAAATTTAATCAAACTTATACTTTAGTTGATGCATTAACTTATCGTCTTGAGACTTCTGCTTCAGTTGATTATACTCTTGAAGGAGAAATAGAAGGATTGACGTTCAATGTAACAAATGGAGAGATAGAAGGTAGTATAGAAGAAAATCTGGGTGAAGATAGTTCGGTTTTAACTTCTTTTGGACTGTCATTGATTGAAGAAACCTTAGAATCATTTGCATTTGGTATCTATAATGGAACCATTGGTGTTAGTCTTGAAATTAAAGGAGATGAAACCTATTGTCATATAGATTTATATAAAAAAGACATTGAAACCGAAATGGGTACGTTAAATCTTACTTGTCGCGTAACTTTAGTTTCTAAATTTAATTTCCCTGATATTTCACAAGAACAAGTAGACTTTTTAAAAAATGTTAGCGCAGCTGCTGCCGGAATTTTCGTTTTGATTGTTATCTCCGCGGCGGCAGCAGCGAGCGGACCAGCTGCAATCGGTAGTTTTATAGCTTTAATAATTGCAGGTTTTACTGGGTTTCCTAGTTAATTAAATTAAAATAGTCCTTTAGATCCACTGCAGTAGTGTACTGAATCTAAAGGACTATTTATTTTATTTTAAATTTGATTAGATTTTTGTCGTAGTATATGAAAGAATTTTTCCACATTTTTATCTTTTAGGATCCCATCAGCTTTCTTTATAATTAAAAAATCTAAACTTTTCGAATCTAGATAAAGAATGAAGTTATTATTTGTTTCGTAAACCCCCGCAATATCTTTCCAATAAATCGTTTTTTGTACATGATTACTACTCTCTACAAGCTTATCTTCAAACAAACTCACTTCTTCTTGAACGGTCCATTTTTTAGGAGCACCCCGTCTTTTTCTATCTATGTTAAATAGACGTTCTTGATAGGCCCAAAAATACATAATAGTGCTAAGTATCACATACCCAACGATAAATATAGATACTCTAGTAATAAGAGGCGTAGCAGTAATTACTCCTAGAAAAGGTAATAATACGAATAATAACAAAGAATAAAATATTGAATAGAGTATTCTACTTCTTTGAATAAACTTTAATACATGGACGGAATTAAAACATGCTTCTTTAAAATCTTTTTCATCAAGTGTATAGGTATAGTGCATAATATCTCCAATCTTATAATAAACCCTTTTTCAACAGTAAGTCATTCAACTTTTCTTGAAACAGTTCATTTTTCATCTCTGATTGCTTAGTAATCGTTTTTTTCAAGACAAAAACTTTACCTGTCTGTTTAACGTATAAAAGATAAAAATCATCAAATTCTGCAGCTGAGCTAACGTTAGACCAAGGAGTTTTATATGCAGTTTTAGGTGACGTTTGTCTCTCATAAATAAAATGCTCTTTATTAAAACTAAAAGAATACAATCTTGGAAATCTCTCTTTTATCTGAAAGGTAGTTAAAAAGTTTTGGAACTTGATTAGTTGCTTTGCACCGTAGACATAGATAAATAGTCCAACTAACAATGAAATAAACAAAACATACATCATTGTTAAATAGTAGATACTAGCAAAGAAAGATAGTACAAAGCCCATCATCGCATAAAACAATTTTATCTTTTTAATATTTGCTGTTAAATACACAATTTTTTCATTAATTTTATTCATTTCTGCATAAGTTACTTCAAAATATACTTTCATTTATTCTCCTAAAATTATGTGCTTTATAGTTATTAACACCACTTTACAACTTTTTAAGTAATGGAGGACATAAAAATACAAACAACCCTGACTTTTTTGTATGATTGATTTGACAAAAAAACCAACAAAAAAGGGAGTTGGTTGTTATGAACCCATTATACCAAAAGGGATTCACAATCCATAGCTTAAGGAACTATTTTTCACCATATTTTGTCGGCATGCCCCGCCCTACGGCGGACAAAATCTTTCTATTGTTGCTTGCTATCCTGTCCATACAGGGAGTCCATTCGATTCGGTACGTTTACCAATGGTTCCTAAAAATTATCAGTCCAAAAAGCTTGAATGCCTACTACTATCTTTTTTCGTCTGACAAGGCGTCATTTTCCAGCTTGAGCCACGCTACTACTAAGTTGGCTCTCACTTGTATTCCCCGTGAGAACGAAGAATATCCCGTATTTCTTATCATTGACGATACCTTGCAGCCGAAGTTCGGCACGCACTTCGAGGAGTACCAAGTGATGTTCGATCACGCGCGTCACAACGGAAGTAACTATTTGAAGGGGCACTGTTTTGTCGGCTTGGTCATCAGTGTCCCAGTCACTGTTCAGGGGACCGTAAGGTACTTGAGCATTCCTCTTGGCTATCGGCTGCGTGCGGAACGGGAAAATAAGTTAGGAATTGCTGCAGACATGGTGGGACAAGCCATGCTTCATTTCCCTATCGGGAAAAAAGCAATCCTATTATGTGACAGTTGGTATCCAAAAGGGGCAGTTCGGAAGGCAGTATCCGAGACACTCGGACTGGAATTGATTGCGAACGTAAGGAAAGACACCCGACTTTTTGACTTGCCGCCAGCTCCAACGGGCAAACGAGGGCGCCCGCCAAAAAAAGGGCGTGCACTGGACCTCCAAGCCGATTTTGACCTCTCCTTGAAGGTCGGAGATTATTGGGTCGGGACGAGAAAAGTAATGACTACCTTGTTTAGCAACCTCGTTTACGCCACTGTAACAGCGGTCAATCCGAAAGATCCATCCTCTTACCGTTTATTTCTCAGTACCATCTTTCCAGAGGAGCTGGCATTAGGTGAAAAGGCAAAGGATTCTTTTTGTCCGGATATTCCCTACCAATCACGGGATACCTTGTTGCCCTACTTCTTCTATGGCCGCCGTTGGGCCATAGAAGTTCTCTTTTATGAGCACAAGACCTTTTGGTCTTTCGGGAATTATATGGTCAGAAGCAAAATCGGTGTTGAAGTGTACTTAAACCTGATTGCCGTTGCCTATAGTTGTGTACAGCTTCTTCCGTTCCACCAGCAAGAGTATACCCATTTGAAGGAAGAAAGTGCGCTTACGAAGAAACAGATAATCGGGATGCGTATCCAGCAGGAACTATTTTTCTACAACTTCGTCCTTTCACTCGAAGATAGGATAAATTCATTCTCACTTTTAGCTGCTTTTAACCGGTGGGTTAGACAGAAACCTAGTGACTAATTTTTTTGTAAAGTGGTGTATAAATAACGTAAACGGTTATAATCAAAGTAGAAAAATAAAACTAAAGACGGAAGGTGCTGCTTTATGAAGATCAAGTTTTTCTTAGCCAGTGTAACTCTTATGCTTATATTAAGTGGTTGTTCAACCATATCCCAATCTAAAGCTGAAGAATTGATCAGAGAAGAATACAGAAATCATTTAGGAGACACCACTATTATTTCTACAGAAGAGGACGCTGACGGCTATATTATCGAATGAGAAAATAAAAATAATAAACATCATGGCACCAGTAAAGTTTCGAATGATGGAGAGATCACCATTATTTATTTATGCTGAAATCGAATAGAATTTGATACTAAAGATTAAATAGGCTAGTCAGCCGGAGCAAAATCAGAAAAAAAGCGAGAATACATCGTTCTTGTTTTTTTGCGTTCCCTTATGTATGAATGATTTGGAAAAAGGGAACGCAAAATTTAGTTACGTTACCTTTATGGTGAGATTGCCACAAAAAAGGAACGCAAAACTAATTTGCGTTCCTTTTCGGGCGTAAAATTTGTCAAAAGGGCACGCAAATTGATTTTCGATACTTCAACTACAGCTTCTCTTGTGTTTCCTTCGTAATATCCATCATAGATTGAAAAAACTGAGTGACTTGCGGTTCGAATTGCGGGTCTTTTAAACGACTAATATTTTTCTCGATGACCGCTTGTTCGCGGCTAGCATCTAGTACCGGTAAATCATGTTCTTTTTTATACTGCCCAACTTTTAAAACTGTGTTCAAACGCAATTCAAACAAACGAGTCAACTCTTGATCAATTGCATCAATGTCTTTGCGATATTGTTCTAGTTCACTCATTCGATTGTCCTCCCAGCATCAAGTCCATCAAACCGATAGCGGTAACTGCTTCTAAGACTGGCAATACACGCGGTACGATACAAGGATCGTGGCGACCTTCGACTTCCAGTTCGGTTTCTGTGCCTTCTTGGATGTTGATCGTTTGCTGTTTTTTCTTGATGGAAGCAGGTGGTTTTACAGCAGCTCGAAAGACGACCGGCATCCCGTATGTAATTCCGCCGATGATTCCGCCATTGTTGTTGGTACGCGTTTTGATCTGGCCTTGTTCATCGTAGTAGTATTCATCGTTGGCTTCGGATCCACGCATCTTAGTGATGTCGAACCCTGTACCAAATTCAATTCCTTTGATGGCTGGAACAGCGAATACGAGGTGAGCCAATTGAGATTCAACCGAATCAAAGAATGGATTTCCATACCCGGCATCTAATCCCAAGATAAATGTCTCAACAATGCCACCTACAGAATCGCCGTCTTCTTTTGCCTCTAAAATCAGCTCGGTCATTGCCGCTTCTTTTTCAGCATCAAAGAGGGGAAGTTGCTGTCCTTTTAACTGCTTGATTTGTTCCAATGTGACATTTTCTTGATCATTAAAAGTCGTGTCTTCAATCGTTCCAATAGATTGAATGTGAGCGCCTATCGTAACGCCTTTTTGTGCCAGCCATTGTTGGCAAATAGCCCCTGCAAATACTAATGGAGCAGTAATCCGTCCTGAGAAGTGGCCGCTGCCTCGATGGTCGTTGTGCCCATTGTAACGGACACGTCCAGGGTAATCGGCTTGTCCTGGACGCATGACATTTTTCAGCACACTGTAATCTTTTGAGCGTGTATTGGTGTTCCAGATGATAGCTGTCAATGGTGCACCAGTTGTTTTACCATCTAAAAGTCCGCTTAAGATCTCTGGATGGTCTTTTTCTTTTCTTGGTGTGGTCAATGCATTTTTTCCCGGTGCTCTACGCGCCATTTCAATTAAGACTTGTTCCATATCCAATTCCAAACCTGGCGGCAGGCCATTGATAGTGATTCCGATAGCGACACCATGTGATTCTCCAAATAATGAAAGTTGTAAATTGTTACCCCATATTCCGCTCATGAATTTCTCCTCCTAGTTGCTGAAATATTTCCCAAAAATCAGGATAAGACTTTTTGACACAGTCGCTGTCTTTTACGTGAATCGGATCAAGGCAGACAGTTGAAGCAATAGCCAACATCATAGCTATTCGATGGTCCTTATGGCTCCAAACATCTTGACCGCCTGCTAATTGAGAAACTCCTTCAATCAACAGTGAATCTTCTATGATTTCAATATGCGCTCCTAAAGCAGCTAACTCTTTTTGAGTAGCAACTAAACGATCGCTTTCTTTGATTCGCAATCGTTCCAAATTGGTAATCGTTGTTTTGCCTTTACTTAATGAAGCAACTAAAGCAACAACTGGAATGATATCCGGTATTTGGGCTCCGTCGATGATGTGTTCGCTCTCATTAGATCCGGTGCTCAATGTATTTAAAACATCTATAATAGCACGATCTCCTTGTAGAGAAGAGGAATCTAAACCTGTTACGGAAAGAGTATTTCCTAGTGCATTTGCACTCAGCCAGAATGCCGCTTGCGAATAATCTCCTTCTACTTCGTATTGACGGGCTGTATAAGCCTGATTGCCTTTAATCCGGAATTCTTGTCCATTTTCATCTTGTTTGACAACAATGCCAAATGATCTCAACACAGAAAGGGTCAAATCGATGTAGCCTTTTGATTCCAAATGAGTCGTGATTTTCAAGACAGAGTCTCCATTTAGTAAGGGCAAAGTCAGCAGCATGCCGGTAATGAATTGCGAGCTGATATCGCCGCGCATTTCATATATTCCAGGAGTTAGTGGTCCTTTGACGGATAAGTGCAAGTTTTTTGAATCAGCCAAATGGTAAGGGAGAGATTGATTTGCAAATAGTTCTTGATAAGGTTCAAGTGGACGTTTGCCTAATTGTCCTTTACCGACAAAATGGGTTTCCCCGGCAAATAATGTCGCTAAGGGAATTAAAAAGCGCAGTGTAGAGCCTGACTCATTGCAATCGATCGTGCGACTCTGGGAAGCTGTACCAAAACCTGCTCCATCAATAGTCAATGTCTGATGGTCATAGGAAATGACTGCTCCAAACGAGCGCATGCCTTCAATAGTAGCAATAATGTCATCTGATAGCTGGATATTTTTGATTGTGCTGCGGCCTGTTGCCAAACTGGCACAAATCACTGCTCGATGAGCCATACTTTTAGAGGGTGGGACAGTGACTTCTCCAGTTAGTTTTTTAGGAGTCAAAGTTAAATTCGTCATGCTGTTTTCCCTCCAGTTTTTAAAGAATCAAAGAATGAAAGAGCTGTTTGATGCCTTTGGGCAGAGCCGATGTCAGCTAAAAGGATCACCGTCAAATGTCCCTCGATATTTTTTTTGTCTTTAGTGATGTAAGGCAATAATCTAGGGTAATCCTCAAGAGACGCTAGTTGTGTAGGTAAATGATGCTGCTGTAAGAGCGCCGCTAGTCTATCAGTGGCTCCTGCTTTAGTCAGCTGCTGTTTTTCTGCGATTCTTGATATCGCGACCATACCAATGGCAACGCCTTGACCATGAGTGTATTTTTCATAATGGTAGTAAGCTTCGATCGCATGTCCCAATGTGTGCCCGAAGTTCAGCAGCATACGCTCACCCACATCTTTTTCGTCTGCTTGCACCACCGTTTGTTTGATCGTGCAGCACGTTTCAATGATCCACTCAATGTGCTGCATGACTTCTGTCCGTGAATAGAACTCCATGAGACGATCAAATAGATCCAGGTCTTTGATGCAGCCATATTTGATCACTTCAGCCATTCCATCAGCAAAAGCTGAATCAGTCAATGTCTCCAACACTAAAGGATCGATCAAAACAAGAATCGGATGGTAAAAAGCCCCAACTAAATTTTTCCCTTCTGGTAAATCGACACCCACTTTTCCGCCGACACTGCTGTCAACTTGAGCGAGCAGCGTGGTAGGGATCTGGACATAGGAGATGCCTCTTAAGTAAGACGAAGCTGCGAAACCAGTGATATCGCCGATGACGCCCCCACCCAAAGCGATCATTAAGTCACTTCGAGTTAAACCGAATTCGGCTAACTCACTATAAATTTTGGGCATCGAATCAAAAGTCTTGGTTTGTTCGCCAGGAGGAAGAACAATGCACTGCACCTCAAAGCCCGCTGTTTTCAAGTCTTTAGTGACGGATTTTCCGTAGTGTTCATGCACAGTCTCATCTGTGACAATGGCGATTTTAGCCCCAGTAAAGACTCTTGAGACTTCATGACTGATGCTGTTGAGTAATCCTTTTTCAATTTTTAAATCATAAGTTACTTCCTGCGAGGGAAGTTTAACGTTCAATACAGACATAGTTTATCCCTCATTTTCTTAGCGTGTTAGAACAGTGGAGGCTTCTTGGATCGAACGTCCTTCGAGATCAGCCAGCTTGCGAGCTTTTTCCATCAGTCCAGCGAATTCATCTGGTGTCAGACATTGTTCGCCGTCGCTCCAAGCATTGGCTGGGTCGTTGTGGACTTCGATCATCAATCCGTCTGCTCCGGCGACGATACCTGATTTAGCCCCTGCTTCCACCAAGTAAGACATTCCGCCAGCATGGCTCGGATCGACAATGATCGGCAGATGAGAGAGTTCTTTGATGACCGGAACGGCCTGGATATCTAACGTATTGCGTGTGCCAGTTTCGAATGTCCGGATGCCGCGTTCACACAAAATAACATTTTCGTTTCCTTCCGCCATAATGTATTCCGCTGACATCAACCACTCTTTGTAAGTTGCCGACAATCCGCGTTTCAACAGAACCGGTGTCTGCGTGCGGCCAACTTCTTTTAACAAATCAAAATTTTGCATATTGCGGGCACCGATTTGGATGATGTCAACAGAGTCTACAAATTGATCGATCCATTTGGTAGACATCAATTCTGTCACGATAGGCAATCCAGTTTCAGCTTTTGCTGTTTCAAGCATTCTTAAACCTTCCAGTTCAAGCCCTTGGAAACTGTATGGAGACGTTCTGGGTTTGAAGGCACCCCCGCGTAAGAAGTTCGCGCCAGCTTGCTTCAATTGTTTAGCGATTGCGACAATTTGTTCTTCACTTTCTACCGAACACGGTCCAGCAATAATCCCCAATTGATTTCCACCAATCGTTTCATTTCCAACAGTCACGATAGAGTTTTCGGGATGGAATTTTCTGTTTGCACGCTTGTAAGGTTCCTCTACTCGAATCACTTGTTCTACATTCGGAGAAGCTTGCAATTGATGCATTTCGATTCCACTAGTATCGCCGATCAATCCTAAAAAATCGCGTTTGATATCTGTAAAGTGACTCACAGCCACTCCTTTTGCTTCTAATTTAGCTGATAAATCTTTAATCGAGTTTGCATTAGTTCCTTGTTTTAATACGATAATCATAGTCATTCTCCTCTGTATTGTTAGTTTATTTTGTACAAACACCACACCATTACTGGTTCATATCGAGCTTCTATCGTGTAATCTGCTTTCTTTTCTCTTTCAAACACATCCTCACTGATGATTGTGTATTTCAAATTTTTCTTGCAGAAGGCTATCCAAGCTTTGTATTTACTGTCTGCAAATTCAATGGCTGTCTGCTCTTGTTGGGCAGTTAAGTATTTTTTCAAAAAAATCGTGGTGGCCGGATGGATCATCGCTCGGTCTTCCGCATAATATTTATTCTTCACTAAGACCATGGGCTTGGTTTTAAGTTGGAAAACGTCTACCAAATCTACTTTGTCCCAGTAATCATAGTTGAATTCTTTCCAGCCGTAATCTTTTCGAGCGCTTTTGAAAGCTACAGGAAACAACACGTACTGTTCAGAAAGGGAATCAATGCTGTGCAGCAAGCTATCAAAAGACGGATACTCCACAATCCCATCGTCTTGGGATTGCAGTAAAGATTCTGCGACGGCATAACTATCGGTGCTGCTTGGACCTAACGTATGAATAATCATCTATTCTTCCTCCACAAAAATTATTGAAAAACGAAAAAACGCCACACCCGATAGTCTTGTGAAAGAGTATCGAATGTAGCGTTGGGTAAGTTCACTAATAAATTGATGTTAGTTTAGTTCGTTGCCCCATTCGATTTCTTTCAAAATCTATAGGGCAACTGTTGTCAGCAGCTTAAAAATCTCTAGCCTCTATAGATGTGTTCCTAAAGAAGCTAAAGAAATAACTATTCAATTGTGGGGCCATTTTAGTTTGAAGTTGTAAGTTCATGTTGGTCTCTCCTCAAATAGTTATTTCAGCTGTTGTTCAACTGTGAGACCAATACTAACAATTAAAAAATAGGTTGTCAACAGATTAATTAAAAAAATATTAAAATGACCTAAGGGGCTGGTAACAGCAGTATGAAATTTACCGTTGTTTTTTAGCGTTCTTTTGTCTATACTTCAAACAATATCAAATTTTGAAAGGAGTTCGTCATGAAATTCTATGGATTATTCGGAGAAAAACTAACACATAGTTTGTCGCCAGATTTGCATCAGCTCATTTATCAAAAAATAGGATTGGATGCTGCGTATAAACTTTTTCCGTTCCCTCCAACACAGTTGCAACATGCGATGGATGGGATTCGAGCGCTGTCCATCAATGGAGTTAATGTTACGATTCCTTATAAAGAAGCCGTTCTCCCATATTTGGATGAGATCGATTCATTTGCTGAGAAATTGGGAGCAGTGAATACGATTGAAAACGTCAGTGGAAGATTGACAGGGCACAACACGGATTATAGCGGATTTGGGCTGATTTTGGACCGCAGAGGTTGGGATGTTAAAAACAAAACAGCTGTCGTTTTAGGGTCCGGAGGTGCATCTAAAACGGTTGAAGCATATTTAATAGATCATGGAATTAAGCACCTGTACATTATTTCTCGGGCTCCTGAGCGATTTGAAAACACAAAAAGGAAGACGTATACCAATTATGAAGAAGCGGGGACACTTGCTGGCGATTTTTTGATCAATACGACTCCTGTTGGGATGTATCCTAACGTCAACGGCACTCCGATAAGTAAAACGATCATCCAACGATTTGATTACCTGATCGACTTAATCTATAACCCTGGCGAAACAACTTTCTTAAGGCTGGGGCGGGAACAGAACAAACAAACTGCTAACGGCTTAGATATGTTGATTGGTCAGGCTGTTCGGGCAGTCGAGATTTGGGAAAAGTGTTCCATTGATGAGCAGGTCACGGAACAATTGATCTCTGAATGGAAAGGACGACAAGGTGAGGGGCTATGAAAACAAATATTGTGTTGATCGGGATGACGGGCAGTGGGAAAACCAGTATTGGAGAACTGCTGAGCCAACAGTTAACTTTACCGTTTAGAGATATGGATTTGTTTATTGAACAAATCACTCTTCAATCCATTCCAGAATTATTTGAAGTGAGTGAAGCTCACTTTAGAGCCATAGAGACGAAAGCTTGTAAAACACTGGCTGCAAAAGAAACTCACACGGTCATTTCATGTGGTGGGGGAGTTGTTCTCCAGCCAGAAAATATACAGGCTCTAAGTGAAACAGGCTGGATCGTATTTATTGATCGGCCGGTTGAACACATTATCGAAGATATCATCATCGGGCACCGGCCTTTATTAAAAGAAGGGGTAAATAAGCTATACCAATTGTATGAAGAACGGATCGATTTGTATCGATCAGCAGCTGACTTCAGAGTAGAAAATCAGACTACTTTGGACGACGTATTAAATCAGATCAAGGAGCAGCTTCCAGAAACGATAGCTTCTGTATGGAAGGAGGGGAGTAAAAAATGAACATTGCGATTGTTGGATTAGGTGTTATTGGCGGATCATTTGCTATGGGGCTTCAAGCGGCCGGGTATAAACAAGTGTACGGAATAGATGTCAATGAATCAACGCTGCAAACTGCGGTAGAACAAGGAATGATCCAAAAAGGATTTGTAAAAGCTGACGGTATTTTACAAGAGATGGATGTCGTTTTGATTTCTCTTTACCCAAGTCAGGTGGCACCTTTTGTCGAACAGCACAAAAACAACTTAAAAAAAGGAGCTATTCTGACTGATGTGACAGGCGTTAAGACAGCGATTATTGAAGAAGTGACTAAAGTACTGCCTTCAACTGTGGATTTTGTTTTTGCGCATCCGATGCGAGGCAGCGAAAAAAAGGGCATCTCTGGAGCAGATCATACGCGTTTCATAGGGGCCAATGTTTTACTTACTCCTACCTCGACAAATAAAGAGGCTTCTTTACATACCATTGAAAAGCTGTACAAGGAGATTGGATTTGCGGAAGTGACAAGGGTTTCTCCGGAACAGCACGATGAACAGATTGCGTACGTCAGTCAATTGATGCATGCTTTATCCGTGGCAGTCGTCAATAGTGCACAGGCTTCAAAAGAAACTCTGACGTTTGCGGGAAATAGTTTTCAAGAACTGACCAGAATTGCGGATATCAACGCTGACTTGTGGAGTGAATTGTTTTTAAACAACCGAACAGCCTTGTTAAAATCGATTGAACAGTTTGAGGTGGAATTGAAGGCTCTGAAACAGACGTTGGAAGGAAATTATGAAGAAGAATTGAAAGAAATCTTCAATAAAGCTGTTCAGCAGCGAAGAGAATGGTATATTGAATGATTCTTTTAATCGAATTTACAGGCTAGGTTGTTGCGCGAAATTTGTGTATGATAAGGGAGAAACTGATTGAGGAGGCGCTTCATGTTACAGCCTAACGTAAATGAAAAAACGAATGCAGAAGGATCTTTTTTTCAGATTTTTGAAGACGAAGATTTTTTGATCGAGAATGTCAATATATCTAAAGAAGTGATTGAACAACAAGCTATTCAGCATCCTGTTATTGAGCGGTGTGTATTTGAACACGTCATATTCGCAGCCAATGATTTCATTGGTATTGAGATCAGTAACTGTATATTTAGAAATTGCGACTTATCTAATTGTGATTTGTCCAAGGGATCGATTCACCGGACACATTTTTTCAATTGCAAAATGGTGGGGACTTTGTTCAGTGAAAATTATATCGGTGATGTTGATTTTCAAGACTGCAAAATGAATTTCGCTAATTTCAGCGACTCGAAAATTAAAGCGGCTCGGTTTGAAGGATGTCTGCTGAATAGCGCTGATTTTATTGAGTGTCTGTTTCAAACAACTGCTTTTTCTCAGTGTGATATCGATCAGGTTAACTTTTCAGGAACTCATTTGAAGAAGATGGACTTGAGCTCGTGTGATTTTAATCAGCTTTCCATCCAATCAGAGAATTTAAAAGGCTGTAAAATCAATTCTCGCCAAGCCAATTATTTCATCCAATCCTTTTTAGGCATTACGGTGGTTGACTAAGTAGAATTGACTGGGCAAATTAAAAACTCATTCCCCATATTGATGATAGTTCATCAAAAAGAGGAATGAGCTTTTTTGATAGCCCGGATTCTTTTAAACCAATTTGCATAAAAATCAGTTGATCCATTGCAAGAATATCGTAGAAGCCAGCAAAATGAGAAATACGAGACTAAGAATGGCGAAATGGATTTTGCGATACAATACGATATAAGCAATAAATTCGCGGATGAAAGCATTGGGCCAAAAATAGAAAGCTGTTTTTGAACCGATTCCTTGTGCTTTTAGTCCAGCGCGTTTAGCGTACATCCCAGCTCTCAATAAATGAAAGTTGTTGGTGACATACACAGCCTGATAATCATCCATTTTCCGTTCTTCCATTTTTTGTTTTGAAAAGCGCATATTCTCTTCGGTATTGACCGACTGATCTTCAAGAATAGCATCTTCTGGCGGCAAACCGTTGATCAAAGCAAATTGTGCCATAGCTTCAGCTTCCGAGGTGGTTTCATTGGGTCCTTGTCCACCTGAAAAAATGATTTTAGCTCTCTTGTCCGTTTTTTCTCTTTGTTTGTGGTAGAAAGATAAAGCTTTATTGATTCTGCTTTGCAATAATGGAGGAACTTGGTTTCCATTTATCAGCCCGCTTCCCAAAACAATAATAAAATCTTTGTTGTATTTGGGAAAATAAACTTGGTACAGCATGGAAGAAATAAAAAATTCAATAAAGAAAAAGGCGATGTATTGAATACAAAAAATCGAAAACGTAAAAAGAAAGTGCAGTTGTTCAGGAAAATAATCTTGGATTGGAAAAAACGATAATACAAATAAACTTAAAATACCTAAGCCGGTGGCTAACGTCAGCGAGTTTCGTAAGCGTGAGCCTTCTCTTTTAAACAATATTCTAGCATTAATGAGCAGGAAAACCATCAATGCGAAACCACCTAGTAAAAGAAATGCCAGCCCAAGGATCGTGATAATAATAAATAACCAAAAAATAACAGGTGGGCGTGTGGTTAAAGCTTCATAAGTGATCGATAGATACAGGCTCAATAGAAACAAGGATAAAAAGAATCCATTGCTCACTTTTCGCCGATCTTGGAGATAAACCAGTAAAAAAATCAGCAATAAAACACCCGTCACAATATGTACCATTTCTTCTCCTTTCTGCAAATAAAAATCAGACAACTTCTGGTCAGCTGCTCGCTTCTTATATGATACAACTAATTGGGAAGGAGACGTAGTTTAACTAAAAGCTCTACCTACTCTTATAGTACTATAAAACAGCGAAATACATCAGGCATTTGGCCTGGACAGATTGTCGTCTAGACAAAAAAACTGTAGGCACCGTTCAATTGTGACCACCACATTTTTTAAAACAATTAAATGCAGTTGGGTAATTTAAAAGCGCTCTCATTGGTTCTGAGACTCTTTTTTTACACCGCCTGGCTTGCGGAACATCAACTAGCGGATCTGAATGATAAAGTCTGGCACTTTAACGTTATTTAGCAGCCCAGAATGATGATGTCTAGCGATTGAGCTAACCCAGGCAAGCAGCTGGAAATGAACGTTAGTGGGGTTTTTCCACTAAATGGCCCAGCAGGAAGTTCAAATAAGTGTGTGCTTCTTCAAGAGTAATCGGTTGTCGTTTTAAGAAAATAGCCTCTAAAATCAACATCACCGTATTGCTGAAGTGATCGACAACTAACTCTATGGGAACTTCTTTGTTATCGAAGTGCAGATATTCATGAAACACATCTTGAATAACACGTTTCAAATAAATACTAAAATTAGCAATCAGTGAACTGTTGAGAGGATTGTGTTTTAAAATGTCGTTCAATAATTCGTTGTGAGAGGACAATAAATAATAGGTCCGGTCAAATAGTGTCGCCAATATTTTCTCTGAGTCAACGTGTTGCTGCTCATTAAGGTAGATTTGACTGCTTAGTAAGTGCCAGCAGTAATTCAATAGGTCGTATTTGTCATCAAAATAGTTGTAAAAAGTAGCTCTAGGGAAATTGCTGATCTCACAGATCTCGTTTACACTGATGTTTTCAAAGGGCTTTTTGGCCAGCAGAATGAACATGGTCTTCGAGAAAGCTTCGAGGGTCCGTTGAGCGCCACGAGTCGGTTTTTTAGACAAGTCATATTTCATGATCTCACTCACTTCTTTTTCAGATTTGCAATTCTGTCTAAGTTTAAACAGATAACAAAATCTGTTTCTTGTCTTAGAGTCAAATAGAATTTATCATGGTTCTAGTAGTTTGACAAGTGTCCAAAACTATTCTGTTGAAAAAATAGTTTAAAGGATGCGCGAGAGCAAAAAAAGAAAGAAGGAACGGTTTTAATGATGAAAAAAGAGTGGGGATTTATGTTCAAGCATAAGTTTCTTTTAATTGTATTAGGGGCTATTATTCTAATACCGGCTTTATACAATCTGATTTTCCTGGGAGCTTTATGGGATCCATATGGGAATGTGGACCAGCTGCCGGTCGCGGTAGTCAATAAAGACACAGCGGTAAATTTTCAAGGGAAGACTTTAAAAATAGGGGATGAACTGGTAGATAATTTGAAAGAGGGCAACAGTTTAGACTTTCATTTTGTGTCGGAAAAAGACGCTGATGAGGGACTAGCTGCCGGGGATTATTATTTGAAGATCACTATCCCAGAAAGCTTTTCAGAGAATGCGACGACGCTCTTGACTGACGAACCAGAACAGATGACGATCGATTACCAAACGACTCAAGGGAGAAATTTGACAGCTTCCAAAATGGCGTCATCGGCTATTACAGAGTTGAAAAGTGAAGTTTCCAATCAAGTAACGGGAATGTATACGGAAACGATTTTGGAACAATTTGGCAATGTAGGTTCAGGTATGGAAGAAGCAGCAGAGGGAAGTCAAAAACTGGAAGATGGAACGACTCAATTGGTGGACGCTAGTGAATTGATCCAAACCAATCTGGAAACATTAGCGTCTAGTTCGCTTGAATTTGCAGAAGGCAGTCAAACATTGAGTGTCGGTCTGAAAGATTACGTAGCTGGTGTAGACCAAGTCAATAATGGTGCGGGCCAATTGGCAATAGGCATCGATACGCTGTCTGGAAACATACCAACATTGACGACAGGAATCAACCAATTGAATGACGGCGCCGGTTCTTTGGCAAATGGGGTCCAACAATACACAATAGGTGTCGGCACATTATCTTCAGCTGCTTCTCAATTGAACACTGGAATTATCGGTCTTTCTGGACAACTGCCAGCATTGACAACGGGGATCAGTCATTTGGCAAATGGAGCTTCAACGTTGATGACCGGTATTGAACAATACACATCCGGCGTGAGCGCAGTCAACGATGGTGTCGGTCAATTGGATGGAGGATTGACGCAATTAGTCGAACAGACCGAAAACCTACCGACACAAGTTCAACAATTGAATGATGGCGCGACTCAGTTGGCGAACAGCCTGCAAGGGCTAAACTTGAGTGCGGAAAATAAAGAGCAGTTGGAAAACTATTTAATGGGAGTACAAGCGTATATTCAACAAGTATCTGACGTGTTAGCTGCCTCAGATTCTTCATCTGCAGTTGAAGAGTCAAGCCAAACGGATTTGACAGCTACAGCGGATGCTGTGACACAGGCCTTAGCAGATAGTGGAGTTGAATTGACCGAAGAACAAGAGGCTTTGGTGTTGGGGACGATGCAAAATCAAAGCGGTCAAACAGAAGCGGCAGATCCAGCTGGTGTCAGCCAAGCAGAAATTGATTTGAAAACAAAGACAGAGCAATTGGCTAAAGTGACTGAGGCACAAATGCCAGTCTTAGAAGCATTCGTTGACAGTGTATACCAACTTTCTCAATCAGCAGGGCCAGCTGCACAAGGCATTGCTGATGCAACCAGTCAATTGAACCAATCAATGCCTGTGCTGACAGGCTCTTTGCAACAATTGCAAGCAGGCAGCCAGTCGATTTTAGACGGTACGAAAGAATTGGTTGGTAAAGCAGATACACTGAACAATGGCGTTATTCAGCTTTCTGAAGGGTTAGCAACCGTAGATGGAAAAACACCAGCATTGGTATCCGGCGTGGACCAATTAGCCGATGGAGCTAGTCAAATCGCCGATGGGGCGGAGCAATTGGACAGCAATGCTCCAGCATTAACGAACGGTGCTGAATCTTTAGCAGACGGTTTGACGACTGTTGCAAGTAAAATTCCGGCCCTCAGCAATGGTGTCACAGCTTTACTTTCAGGCTCGCAAACTTTAGCGGACGGGACTTCACAATTAGCCGGGAACAGTAGTAAATTAGTAGAAGGCGCAGGGCAATTGACGAATGGCGCGCAACAAATCTCCTCTGGAAGTGGACAATTGGCTGAAGGGGAAGCAAAAGTTGCTGGTTCATTAAAACAAGTTGATGATGGTTTGTTGACACTGACCGATAGTTTGACGGCAGGAGCTGACAAAATTCGTGAAGTCAATACAGGAAAAGATTCTGCAGAAGCGATTTCTGCACCGGTATCTTTGGACCACACAGATGAAGATAAAGTGGCGAACAACGGAACTTCCATGGCTCCTTATATGATGTCAGTAGCGTTGTTTGTAGGAACATTGACAGCTAATATGATGTTTGATGCTTACAAACCAAAAACCCAACCTACTTCAGGTATCGCTTGGTGGGCAAGTAAGATGTCGATCCTTGGCATAGTGAGTGTTTTACAAGCTATAATCGTGTTCGTTGTATTGATTTATGGCTTAGGTATGGAGCCGATTTATCCAGGAAAAGTAGTGGGATTCTTGATTCTTGAATCGATGGCCTTTATGTCGATGGTGACTTTATTCAATGTCGTCTTTGGCAAAGTGGGGGCCTTCTTGATGTTGATCTTTATGATCTTGCAACTAGCCGGTTCTGGCGGAACATACCCAATCGTTTTATCAAATGGAATCTACCAAAGTATTTACCCTTATTTACCAATGACGTATGCGATCGAGGCTTTGAGAAATGCCATTTCGATCGGCGGATCGATGTCGACAGCTGTTTGGTTGTTTGTGGTCTTGTTGGTTGTAAGCAATGGGTTGATGGTCGTTTATTTTGGGATTAAGAAGAAGAGTTATTTATTTGATGATGAGGAAGTGGCAGAAATCAATTAATGATTTTATCAAAAGGAAGGTAGAAGATAGTTCGCTCCTACGCTAAACTGATTATTCAGCTGGTGTAGTAAACTACAGAAAGTATCATAGGCCTTACCAGAAAAGAATCCTTTACTATAGACAAGGTTGTATTGTGTCTATAGTAAGGTTTTTTTGTATAGAGTTAAATTGTTCAAGGGGAGAAAACGAATGGCTGGAGCAGAAGACAATCTAGACCACATTCTTTATCAAAGCGGTTTTACCTTTGATGTTCAAATGCTGATCTTCATCAAGGAGCTTTCTTCCCTGATGTTCAAACGCTGATCTTCATCAAGGAGTCTACTTCCCTGATGTTCAAACGCCATTCTTCATCAAGGAGTCTACTTCCCTGATGTTCAAACGCTGATCTTCATCAAGGAGCCTATTTCCCTGATGTTCAAACGCTGATCTTCATCAAGGAGCTTTCTTCCCTGATGTTCAAACGCTGATCTTCATCAAGGAGTCTACTTCCCTGATGTTCAAACGCTGATCTTCATCAAGGAGCCTATTTCCCTGATGTTCAAACGCTAATCTTCATCAAGGAGTGTACTTCCATGATGTTCAAATGCCATTCTTCATCAAGGAGCTTTCTTCCCTGATGTTCAAACGCTGATCTTCATCAAGGAGCTTACTTCCCTGATGTTCAAACGCTGATCTTCATCAAGGAGCTTTCTTCCATGATGTTCAAACGCTGATCTTCATCAAGGAGCTTACTTCCCTGATGTTCAAACGCTAATCTTCATCAAGGAGCTTACTTCCCTGATGTTCAAATGCTGATCTTCATCAAGGAGTATACTCCCATGATGTTCAAACCCTAGTCTTCCAGCAAGGAATAAATGTGGAGCAACTCATTTACGGTGTAAGTTGCAGTTGAAGACGTCATATTTTTCTCCGAAGTATACAAAATACTATCGATTTGAGCATTCTGAGCTCCTAAAATATCGGAAGACAGACTGTCTCCAATCATTAAACAGGAGTCTTTCTCCGTAATCTGTAATGTCTCAAAGATGGTATCAAAAAAGCGGGTATCTGGTTTTTCATAGCCTATTTCTTCGGAAATAAACAATTCATCAAAATATGGCAGCAAGTGTGAATCCAGCAATCGTTTTCTTTGTGTAATGCCCATTCCATTGGTACCCGCATAGATACGGTAGTTTTTTTTCTTTAATTTGCTCAAAAGCAAACCGGCATTTTCGATAGTCTTGCAGCCTTCATTTAAAAAGTTGCGGTATAGTTGTTCTGCTTTTACGCCATCCACTTTCAAGCTGTATTCGTTAAAAAATAAAGTGAATCGGCTATTAAAAATTTCTTCTCGCGTGATCGCACCTTGTTCTAAAGAAGTCCACAAACCTTTGTTGATCATTTTATATGTGTCAAAGGTTTCAATGGTTTCAGGAACTTTAAATTCTTTAAACACGCTTTTAAGCGCTTGTTCTTCTGTATCGTTAAAATCCAGTAATGTGTTATCCAAGTCGAAAATCAAGTGTTTGTACTGTTTCATTTCTTTCACCTCGCTACTAATTTACACTCAAATGCAGTATATTAATAGGAGATATATCCTATTTGAGGTGATTAGTTGAAAAAAATAGTCCTAAAAGATGTGGACCAAATTGATATTCTAGAAAAGATCCAAGCAATTGAAGAAATGATGGTGGAAACTCCAGCTGCAATAGCCAGCCAAGCCGTAATAGTTGAATTTGAACCAAAGGAAATGGTTTTGAATTTGGGTGAAGATTCGGAGTATCTCTATTTTATTCTTCAAGGTCGGGCTAAAATCTATATGATCCATGAGAACGGGAAACGGTCATTACTGCAATTCATTGATAGTGGAGATATGATCGGTGAGTTATCTTTGCTGGAGGTCGAAAAACAGACAAAAGATATTATGGCAGTCAATAAACTGACTTGTCTAGTGATACCGTTGTCAGTAGCCAAAGCTGTCTTGTTGAAGGACAACCAATTCATGAATTATTTATCTACCTATTTAGCCAAAAAATTGTTGATTCGAGTCAATCATTTTACGAATAGCCAGAATTATGAGTTGAAGTATAGATTGGCTACATATATTTTAAAAGTAGAAGTTGATGGGATTTACATGGAGAAACAAACAGAGACTGCAGAATTCTTAGGCGTTAGTTACCGACATTTGTTCCATACCTTAAAACAATTTCAGCAAATGGGGTTGTTGATAAAAGAAGGGAAAAATTATCGCATTCATAAAGATAAACTGAAGAAATTAGAGATAAAGAATTTTTTCTAAGCGTTAAATAGAACGGGATAGTTCTTTTGAGATTAGAAAAAGCAATCGAATGGCTGTGATTAGGCGATTAGCAGCTATTCGAAGGTAGTAAAAGTAGTTGGATGGCTCTTACCTCTTGCCAAGAAATCAGTAACTTGTTCAGACAATAAAAAAGAAGCTTTCCCAAAATCGAATAACACTACTCGAATTTTGAGTCAGCTCCTTTTTCTTTCGAATATTTTTAACAGACTGTACTGTTTAAGCCATTGTTTGTTTAGCTGGGTTTTTAGGTTTCTCACGTTTCTCATGCATTTTCATATTGTCATTGTAGCCCCAGATATAAGTAAGTACAAACGCAGAAAACAGAGTAACTGCTGTTACAAGGAGAGCGTACCAAAAGTTAGCTGTTATACCATTTTCTGGATCGATAAAAGAAGGCAGTCCAATAATAGAGCCAATAATGCTCCACATATTGACTTGGAAAACTCCAGCAAGGAAGCCACCAATCGCACTGGCAATACTAGCGCAGATAAAGGGTTTACGGAAGCGCAGATTGATTCCATAGATTGCCGGTTCAGTGATTCCGCAAAAAGCAGAGATCGTTCCCGCGTATCCTAGTTCTTTAATGTCGTCTTTTTTTGATTTGACCGCTACCGCTAAAGCCGCACCACCTTGGGCGACGATGGTCATACTTACCATGGCTGACAAGTAACTATACCCTAATGTGGCAAAGTCATTGACGTAAATAGGGATGATTCCCCAATGCAAACCAAAGATAACCAATAGTTGATAAAAGCCGTTAATAACGGCTCCAAAAATAGGCGCATTCAAGCTCAATAAGGCTTGAAGTACATGTGCTAAACCTAGAGAGAGCCATGTGATGACAGGGCCGGTAAGTAAAAAGGTAATGGAAGCTACAATTCCAATGATAAGAATCGGAACCAAAATAGCTTGAATATAGGTAGGAATCCAATTTTTTAACCCTGCTTCTAGTTTTTTTACCATCCAAGCAGCTAATATCATGGGAAAAATAGAATAGGTATAAGCTACGTAAGGAAAGTCAAAGGTACCAACAGATAAAATATTCAGTCCATTGTTTGCTGCTTCAAGAACGGTTGGGTGAATGATGACACCACCAATTACGGCTGTTAATAAAGGATTTCCGCCCAATCTTTTGGCAGCATTGAATCCAATCAGAATAGGCAAGAAATAGAAGACGGCATCCGCCATTGCGCTGATGATCAAATAAGCGCTGCTTGTTTCAGCAATCAGATTGGATGCGGTCAATACAGCTAGCAGACTTTTTATGATACCTGAAGCAGCCAAGATATTGATGATTGGCATCACTGAGCCTGTGATGACACCGATAAGCTGGTTTCCGCCGTGTTTGATCTTTTCAAAGGTAGTACTGTTCTCAGAAAGAGTTGCTGCTTCATGGTGCGGCTCGTCATCGGATAGATTTAATTGTGCCAAGACCTCTTTATGGATATCATCGACAGCTTGACCGACCACTACTTGGTACTGCCCTCCTGCCTTCACTACCCCCATAACACCTTTTAAATCGGTTAATTTCTCCTCATCAGGCAGTGTATCATCTTTCAAATAAAAGCGAAGACGTGTTACGCAATGGATAACATTATCAATATTGTTTTTTCCGCCTACAAGCTGGATAATATGAGTTGCTAAAATTCGGTATTCCTCTTTTTTATTTTTCATGTTGGTTTTCTCCTTATTTTCAATGATCGCTAAGAGTATCATCCCATAATGAATGAGAATCCAGCAAGAAAAAGCCCTCCAACAGTTCGACGAATCCATCGAACTGTTGGAGGGTGATCATGATTTAGAAAGCCGTCTTTTTTTTTAGCTGCTGGGAATGAGTACAAACAAGAAAAACGTGATGCCGACCGTCAACAAGGCTAATCCTATTTTTACTGGGAGTATAGGTGCACAAAATATCGAAAAACCCATCAAGAGATAAATATTGAGCAGAATTTTCCATTTGCGATCCATAGGAATAGTGCGTGTTTCCATGTAGTCAGCGACATAGAGACGATAGAGACGAGTTTGTCTGATCCAGACATCAAAACGGTCAGAGCTTCTAGTAAAACAAAATGCACTTAACAACAAAAAAGGTGTAGTAGGCAAAATCGGCAATAAGACTCCGATTGAACCTAAACCAAATGACATAAATCCGACCGTTATTAATGCAATTCGTTTCACTGTTTCTCCTCATTTCTGAATAGCTGTTAGAAAAAGACTGCTTACTAAATTATAAGTCATTGTTACTTTAGTTTTAAATGCTCAAAGGTGAACTTGCTCTGAAGCAAATCCCTATGTTAAAACTTGTTATTACAAAATTTCACTATTAAGATAACCCTATAGTACCACAAAAAAGTTTGTGAATAAAGACGCTTTTCCATAAGATATCGTATTTCTTTTATAAATGAAACGCAAAAATGATGGATAGTATTTTTTCTGTTTGACAGACAAAGGGTTTTCTGGAATAATAAGTGTAATCAAATAACAGGTACCTTTAAATCAGTCCAGAGAGACTGACAAGGAAGCGGATGAAAATAGGGAAGAAGTGTAGGCAAGCAATTGTATATGCTGTGTTTTCCTGTATTTAAAAAAGAGGCTGATTGTCAGGTGAAAACTGATGATCCGTCTCTTTTTGTGCTTTTCGGTACCCATAGAAATGGGAGGAAATAAAATGAAGAAAACAGATACAGAGTTTTCGTTACAAACGGTACCGCAATCGAACCGGAATTCTTTTGCAAAAACAATGGCAGTGATGCTAGGTTTCACCTTCTTTTCAGCCAGTATGTTAGCGGGAGGTCAGTTGGGATTAAATTTAACATTCTCGCAATTTTTACTTGTTGTTTTGCTGGGGAACTTCGCGCTCTGCCTTTATACTGGCGCACTGGCGCATATTGCAGCAAAAATGGGATTGTCTACTCACTTGCTGGCCAAGTACTCATTTGGGGAAAAAGGATCCTATTTCCCCTCATTCTTGTTAGGCTTTACTCAGGTCGGCTGGTTTGGAGTTGGTGTGGCAATGTTCGCTGTTCCGATCGCAAAAGAAATGGGCTGGAATAGTTACTTACTGATTTTTGTCTTTGGGGTTGCGATCACACTGGCTTCTCTATACGGGATGAAGTCGCTAGTTATTCTAAGTTTTATCGCTGTTCCTTTGATTACCGTCCTAGGAAGTTATTCAGTTATTGAAGCAACTGAAGTTATAGGTGGGTTACGTGGTCTCTTTGAATATGAACCAGAAACAAGTCTTGCGTTATCAGCTGCTTTGACGATTTGTATCGGATCTTTTATCAGCGGTGGGACATTGACAGCTGACTTTGCCCGTTTTGCAAAAACTTCGCGTTCTGCTGTCGGGGCTACTTCAACAGCTTTTTTCTTAGGTAATTCGCTAATGTTCTTATTCGGAGCAGTGGGGGCTATGGTTTACGGGCTTTCAGATATCTCAGAAGTCCTATTCTTGCAAGGCCTAACGATACCAGCAATATTAGTATTGGCACTGAACATTTGGACAACCAATGATAATGCGCTTTACGCATCTGGATTAGGATTTGCCAACATTACAAAAATCTCTAAGAAATTCTGGGTTTTTGCGAATGGAATTATTGGAACTGTATTGGCTATGTGGATGTACACTAATTTTGTCGGCTTTTTGAATCTGCTAAGTGCGGCTATTCCTTCGATTGGAGCAATCATTATTGCTGACTACTTTTTCGTGAAACGCTGCAACTATACCAAATTTGAAGAAGCAACTTTCGTATCCGTCAACTGGACAGCGCTTCTGGCGTGGGTCATCGGTGTCATTTTGGCTCAATTTGCACCTGGAATCTCCCCGCTTAATGCACTAGTAGGCACAGCCGTGGTGTATACAGGGCTGATGAAATTACCAATCACTAAGACAATGGGAATTGAAAAAAACACTAAAGGAAGTGTAGAATAGATGATTATTCAAAATGCAGCATTAAGAGGAAAAAAAGGTCTTTGGCAAATTAAGATCGAAAATGGAATGTTTACGAGTATTGAACCCCAGCCAGAATCCATAGAAAAAGGAACGGGTGTATTGGATGTCAGGGGCTCATTAGTGCTGCCTCCTTTTATTGAACCACATATTCATTTAGACACAACATTGACTGCGGGTGAACCAAATTGGAATCAAAGCGGAACATTGTTCGAAGGCATCCAGCGCTGGTCTGAACGCAAAGCTTCTTTAACGCATGAAGATGTTAAAACACGAGCAAAAAAAGCTTTGCAATGGCAGATAGCTCAAGGAATACAATATGTGCGCACACATGTGGATGTGACTGATCCTCATTTGACAGCGTTAAAAGCTATGTTGGAAGTGAAAGAAGAGATGGCACCTTATGTCGATATTCAACTCGTTGCTTTCCCGCAGGAAGGTATTTTATCTTATCCAAATGGAAAAGAACTAATGGAAGAAGCCTTGAAAATGGGAGCTGATGTAGTAGGCGGCATTCCTCACTATGAATTCACTAGAGAATATGGTGTAGAATCTCTTAAGATTGCTTTTGACTTAGCGGAAAAATACGATCGTCTAGTGGACATCCACTGTGATGAGATCGATGACGAACAATCACGTTTTGTTGAAGTTGTGGCAAAAGAAGCATACGAAAGAGGAATGGGTTCGCGAACAACAGCTAGCCATACAACAGCGATGGGATCGTACAACAATGCGTATACGTCTAAGCTGTTCCGTTTACTGAAGTTATCTGATATTCGTTTTGTTTCCAATCCGCTAGTCAATATGCATCTGCAAGGACGGTTTGATACCTATCCGAAACGGCGAGGGCTGACACGAGTCAAAGAATTATTAGAAGCTGATTTAACCGTTTGTTTCGGCCATGATGATATCTATGATCCTTGGTACCCGTTGGGAACAGGAAATATGCTGCAGGTTCTATTGATGGGGCTGCATGCTACTCAGTTGACAGGCTACGAAGAAATCATGAGTGCTATGGACTTGATCACGATCAACAGCGCAAAAACACTGCACATTGAAGAACGTTATGGAATCGAAGAAGGTAAGCCGGCTGATTTTATTGTGCTGCCAACTGAGAATGAATATGAAGCGATCCGCAGACAAGTACCGGTCCGCTACTCTTACAGACATGGTGAAAAAATTGCAGAAACTAAATTAAGCGAAACAAGGACCTTGATAGATGGATTTGAGGATCCCGTGCAATTTAGCCGCTGAAGTAAGTAGGAGTATAAGAAAGTCTCTTAGATAATAAATAGGCTTGAAAAAAGTTTTATTGATTGTTGTACACTGTTGCATTCAGCAAAGATTAAATTATTATAAAGCAAATATAAAATCAAAAAACTCATTCTTTAATTTTGATGAAAGTTGTCATGACCATCAAAATGAGGGATGAGTTTTTTTCCAATCTCATCCCTAGGTTCAGTCAAGTTATTATTCAATTGAATTTAGCGACTTAAATAGTTGTCTTTTTGAATAAATGGTATACTTATACTAGACAATTCTAATGAGAAGAGTGAGGATATATGGCTGCTAAAAAATACTTAACCACATTGAATACCCGACCATTTTTGTATGCAGAATCAAAGCAAGTTGCTGCCTTTTTGCATCAAGGGAAAACATATGATGAAATAGCGGAAACAATTGTACAGGAAAATAGTTTTCAACTCGCCAGTGAAGATAGATCAAGCAGGTTTTATAGCGAAATCCAAAAACGGTTAGAAGAATTAGACATCTATTTATTTAATCAGTTTTTAGCAACCGATATTCCAACAAGCAAAGCAATTCTGTTTTACGCCTTGTTGAAAAAAGATCAATTAATGTATGAATGGATGCGTGAAGTCGTATGGGACAAATTTTTGGTGTTGGACTGGCAGTTAAACAGAGAAGAAACTGAGGCTTTTTTTGAACAGAAGTCAATGGAAAATCCAACAGTAAGACAGTGGACTCCTGAAACGAAAAGCTTATTAATGGATTCCTATCATCGGTTATTGCACGAAGTTGGAATGGCTTATACAGAGGAAGATGATATCCGGTTACAGCGATTGGTCGTTAATTATGATATTCGAAATTATTTAATCGAACGAAAAGAAACTGACATAGTAGAAGTCGTTCTAGGCGAATTGATTGACTAGTGTACTGTGAACGTTTTTAATCAATTGGCAAACAAAATATGCTGTCGTTAATGAATAGGGCAGGCAATATTCCATTTTTAATTCAATCGAGTGGGCTGGGGGGGTTAAATCAATAGCTGTTCTATTTGTTAAATCTCTCACCGGTCTTTATAATAGATATATAGTAAGCAAACAGACAAAATAATAGAATGGATTTTTGGAAGGAGAAACAGATGGGGTTATTAGTAGATGGGAAATGGCATGATCAGTGGTATGACACAGAAGGTAACGGAGGACGCTTTATTCGTACGGAAGCTCAATACCGCAATTGGATCACTCCAGACGGCAGCCCTGGTCCGACTGGTGAAGGCGGCTTTAAGGCGGAGCCGAATCGCTACCACTTATATGTAGCTATGGCTTGTCCATGGGCAAACCGCACGTTGATCATGCGTAAATTAAAAGGATTAGAAGACATGATCTCAATATCCGTTGTGAATCCATTGATGGCAGAAAACGGATGGACATTTGAACCAGGTGAAGGTGTGATTCCTGATCCTATATTCAATGCCAAGTACATGCATGAGATTTATACACATGTGGACCCCCATTACAGCGGTCGCGTAACAGTTCCAATGCTGTATGATATGAAACAAAATAAAATCGTGAATAATGAGTCTTCTGAAATCATGCGCATGTTGAATACAGCTTTTTACGGTGTGGGCGCCAAAGAAGGCGATTTTTATCCAGAAGATTTGCGTGAAGAAATCGATACGATCAACGAAGTCGTGTATCAAAATGTCAACAACGGCGTTTACAAAGCTGGATTTGCAACTAAAGAAGACGTTTATCAAGAAGAAGTGACTAAGTTGTTTGAAACATTGGACCAGTTAGAGACACGGCTAGAAAATCAACGCTTTTTAGTTGGCGATCAAGTTACAGAAGCCGATTGGCGCTTATTTACGACATTGATTCGCTTTGACAGTGTCTATTATGGTCATTTCAAATGCAATATCCGTCAAATCAGAGAGTATAAAAATCTATGGCGCTATACCAGAGAATTGTACAATTGGCCAGGAATCTCGGAGACAGTGAACTTTGACCACATCAAAGAACATTATTACCGCAGCCATAAAAATATCAACCCAACAGGAATCGTGCCTGTGGGACCAGAATTGGATTTTACGTTAGATTAGAATAAGACTTAAAAAAACTGCTAGGATAAGTGCCTCCAAAAGTTAGATTTTCATTCTAACTTTTAGAGGCACTATCTGGGCGGTTTTTTAATTCAAGCTGTTACTGTCTGCAAAAGAACTTTTTATGGGTAATGTTGATAGTTTCTTTGAACATCAAGGGTAAAATGTCCTTGATGAAGAAAGTGGTTTGAACATCAAGGGTAAAATGTCCTTGATGAAGAAAGTGGTTTGAACATCAAGGGTAAAATGTCCTTGATGAAGAAAGTGGTTTGAACATCAAGGGTAAAATGTCCTTGATGAAGAAAATGGTTTGAACATCAAGGGTAAAATGTCCTTGATGAAGAAAGTGGTTTGAACATCAAGGGTAAAATGTCCTTGATGAAGAAAGTGGTTTGAACATCAAGGGTAAAATGTCCTTGATGAAGAAAGTGGT
>NZ_JBGQQS010000029.1:0-30369 GCF_045528365.1 Desemzia sp. FAM 23988 | reverse complement strand
TGGTTTAATGATGGCTAATTTTTCGTCTGCGCTTAATTTAACTCGTTTAGACAATAAAAAACACTCCCTACAAAATAGTTTAGAAATTTTTGTTATTTCTAGTGTCTACTTTGTAGGGAGTGTATCAGAAGTTGTGTTCCCTTTAAGGTAAGATTATCTTCAAAAAGGAACGCAAATTAAAATTGCGTTCCTTTTTTGAATTAATTTTTAACTAACTGGCACGCAAATGGACTTTTGCTGCTTCAGCAGCAGTAGAAGTGTAAGGATCACTATTCCTTGTTTACGTGCGCTGTAGATAGAGTCATTCTATGTTACATAATAGGTAGCTGTTAACGCACAGCTGAGCGAGATAGTCGGATCACCTTAACCTTTCTTTTTGTAGTAAACTCCCAAAAGATTAATGACAATCCCCTCCTTTAAGTAGAATGAAATTGGATGAAGAAGCAAGTAGACCGCCTAATATAATTCGGAGGTTTATTGCGTTGAGCTGAAGCAGTCAAATAGAAAAGTTGAAACAGCTCATTTAAGCGATCAGTAAGGTTTGTCATTTAATCACTCCTTCATCTGATGTAAGTAGTGTTAAAAAAGCAGCCTTCAGCACATTAGCCAAAGACTGCAGTATGGTTTATCTTAAATATCTGTTGTTTCTGTTTACAGAGTCACGAACTCGCACTTGCACACGAACAGCTTTTCTTTTCATCATAGAAAAGCGAGCATGCAGGAAAAATACTGAGGTAAACAACATCATGAATCCTGAACTGAAAATTAGGGTATTTGCGTTCATTTCACTCATCCTCTCTCAACGACGCTTTGTCCTGCTGCACTTAAATGATAAATCAAGTGACTTTTATTACATCTTCATTATCGCTTATTGAATAGAATAGTTCAACAAATATACCCTTAGTTTCCTATTTTTTTTGAGCCTCTTGTAAGGGAAGGGAAAATAAAATGATATGTAAACGGATTCTTTAGTGCTATAATGAAATAGAATTTTAGTATGATGAGGTGGCTGAATGAAATACAGTGTTTTAGATTTTTCTACCAAAGAAACAACGGTCTCAACTAGAAAAAGCCTGAATGACAGAGTAAAACTGGCGAGACTTGCAGAGTCGTTAAATTACACCCGCTTTTGGATTTCGGAAAACGATTCTAATCCCGTCATAGTCGGAAGTACGCCGGAATTGGTCATGTCTCATTTAGCTCTTGCGACCAATGACATTCGTATTGGCTCTGCGGGAATTATGGTTCCTTATTACAATGGAGAAAAAATTGCGGATACTTTCAAAACGATGGCTATTGTAAGAAATAGTCGGATAGACGTTGGGATAGGACAAGTTGCTGGCAGCGGACAATGGTTTTCGAAAGCTTTAAATGAAAATAAGACAGAATTTTCCCGATTTGCAAATGAAATGAATGAACTCAAAAGATTGTTGGGCTCTTCCATTACAATGAAAGAAAAAAGTTCTTATGCATCCTTGATGCAAACGGGGAGCCCGGAAATTTTCATTCTAAACAGTCATCCACAGAGTGTTGGCCTAACAGCAAATATAGGAGCGGGATTTTTTGCGGCTCATTATTTGAATCCGAGCATTGAATTGAAAGAGGCTGCCAAAAAATACAGAGAACAGTTTGTGAAAAGCGAATTAGTGGAAAAGGCGACAGTGATACTGGGAGTTTTCATTGCAATTGGAGAAAGTTCAGAGGAAAATGAACAATTGAAAAAGGAATTTGCTCAATGGAACCAATTGAATCAAGATTCATCCGTAATTTCTCCTCTTCAAGAAGCTATTATTGGTTCCGCGGAACAGGTAGTAGAAAAGGTGAGTCAAATGGCTGAAGAGTATCAGGCGGATGAAGTGATGTTGATCCCCAATATAGATAATAATGCACGTAGAGAAAAAACGATTCAATTGTTTGCCGATGCACTGTCGAAAAAAAGAAAGGCTTATTTTTAACGTACTTGTATAAAGAGATTGACAACAACACAATAGAATAAGGAGTGGGACATGTGATATATCAAGCAGCAGAAAATCGTTACGATAAGATGATTTACAATCGAGTAGGAAAGAGCGGGTTAAAATTACCGGCTATTTCATTGGGAATGTGGCACAACTTTGGTGATGTAGATTTATTTGATAAAAGCCAAGCGATTGTGCGGAGAGCTTTTGATTTAGGTATCACGCATTTTGATTTAGCGAATAATTATGGTCCGCCAGCAGGAAGTGCTGAAGAAAACTTTGGACGAATCTACGAAAAAGATTTAAAACCGTACCGTGATGAATTGATCATTTCCAGTAAAGTTGGTTATTACATGTGGCCAGGCCCATATGGAGAATTCGGCTCAAAGAAAAATGTGACGGCTAGTATAGATCAAAGTTTGAAACGGATGGGATTGGAGTATGTCGATATCTTTTATTCACACCGTCCTGATCCAGAAACACCTTTTGAAGAAACAGCTCAAGCATTGGATTTGATGGTCCGTCAAGGAAAAACATTATATGTAGGAATCTCCAACTACTCTGCTGAACAGACTGCTGAGATAACGAGTATTTTCAAAGAATTAAAGACACCGTTCATTATTCACCAGCCTTCTTACAACATGTATAACCGATGGATAGAAGAGGGGCTGCAAGATATTTTAACTGAAAATGGAACAGGTAGTATAGCGTATAGCCCGTTAGCGCAAGGATTATTAACAGATCGTTACTTAAATGGTGTTCCAGAAGACTCACGTGCTAGTCGGACATCAAGTCCATTTTTAAATACTGACCAGGTCCACAAAAAAATTACGCAATCGCAAGCATTGAATGAAGTTGCTAAACGTCGTGGACAAACGTTAGCAGAAATGGCCATTGCTTGGATCTTACGAGACGGCAAAGTAACCAGTGTCTTAGTGGGGGCAAGTCGCGTTTCGCAACTGGAAGATAATGTTAAGGCTCTAGATAATCTAACCTTTACTAAAGAGGAATTAAGTGAAATTGATGGTATTCTAGCAGAAAATAAAGGATAATTGAATGAGCAACCAAGGCTCCTCAGTCTAGTTGATTGAGGAGCCTTTTTACTAAGGAGGAAAAAAATATGCATTTTTCACACATTCATCATGTAGCGATCATTGCTTCTGATTATGAAGTATCCAAGCGTTTTTATACTGAATTACTGGGGTTGGAAATCATTCGCGAAAACTATCGAGCAGAAAGAGATTCTTACAAATTAGATCTCAAAATAGGAGATAGCGAAATCGAGTTGTTCTCTTTTCCAAATCCGCCCAAAAGATCCAGTGGTCCTGAAGCAACAGGACTCAGACATTTGTGTTTTTATATCGAAAATATTGAAGAAACAGTTGCAGAGCTGAATCAAAAAGGCATCGAAACAGAAGCGATTCGAGTAGATGAATTCACAGGCGGAAAATTTACTTTCTTTAGGGATCCAGATGGTTTGCCTTTAGAATTGCATGAGTAGTCTTTTTTTCTGTTACACTAAAAGAAATAACATCATGAAGGAGAGTGTCGTTTTTGGAGTTCAGTATTTTAGATTATGTTCCCAAAGATGAAGGCATGTCCGCTAGTGTTCGACTGTTGGTAGAAATGATAGTGCTAGGTTAAAGAGAACGCGTTTTTTGAATCTTTTCGTGAGTTACGTTAAAATAGAAAAAGAAACAATAAGATCACTGAATAGAGGAGAATGTTGAAATGGCTACTAAAATGATTCACACTTGTTACCGAGTACAAGATTTGGAAAAATCGGTAGAGTTCTATACAACTATTTTAGGCATGAAAGAAATGCGTCGCTTAGATTACCCTGAATTTAAGTTTACACTGGTTTACCTAGCATTTGAAGAAGGCGGCTATGAACTAGAATTAACGTATAATTACAGCGCTGAAGCGTACGACTTAGGAAACGGCTATGGACATATTGCCATCGGTGTAGACGATTTAAATGCTGTACATGAAGAATACAAAGCTAAAAATTGCGACATCACGGACATCAAAGGACTGTCTGATGGAGCAGCAACGTACTTCTTCATCATGGATCCAGACGGTTATAAAATTGAAGTTGTCCAAAATTAACGTTAAAAAATGAATTATACAAGAAAAGACAAATTCACTAGAGGTATGACTAGCCTCCAGTGAATTTCTCTTTTTACATAGGGGGATATTAAATGCAATTTGATTCAAGCTCGTTTCACTATTCATCTAGAAGAGAATTGGTTTATGGAAAAAAAGGCATGGTTTCGACGACACATCCGTTAGCTTCTCAAGCAGGATTAGAGATGTTGAAAAAAGGCGGAAACGCGATTGATGCGATTTTGGCTGCAGCAGCAACACTAACTGTCGTCGAACCTTCTGCAAATGGAATCGGTGGAGATAGTTTTGCCATTATTTGGTACAAAGGGGAAATGTATGGCTTGAATTCAAGTGGATCAGCTCCTTGCTTGATGCTGCACGAAACTTTAAAGCAAAAAGGAACGGAAATTGCTCGCTATGGTCTGGATCCAGTCACTGTACCCGGCGTTCCGAGCGGCTGGGCTGCTTTAGCAGAAAAATTCGGTAATCTCTCTTTAAGCGAGGTGTTGGAACCGGCAGCGGTGATTGCAGAGGAAGGACATCCTGTTACCAGTAAGATTGCTGAAGCGTGGGAGAGAACCTATCATATTTTCTCCAAACAGCTGGAAAAATATCCAGTGCTGCAAACGTGGTTTGAGACGTTTTGTCCGAATGGGCAACCCATCAAAGCCGGCGAAATGTGGTCTTCAAAAGGGCATGCTAAAATGCTGCGAGAAATAGGGGCTACGAATGCGGAAGCTTTTTATCAGGGGTGGATAGCGGATGAAATCGATGCTTTTTCTAAAAAGCACGAAGGCTATTTACGCAAAGAAGATTTAGCGAACCACCAAGTTGAATGGATAGAGCCTATTTCGACAAATTATAAAGGGTACGATGTTTGGGAGATGCCACCAAACGGACAAGGAATTGTAGTATTGATGGCTTTAAATATTTTAGAGCAATTGGAGTTAAAAGACAAAGAGAATCCAGATACCTATCACAAACAAATTGAAGCGATCAAGTTGGCATTTAGTGACGGCTTACGTTATATTGCAGATTCTAGAACAATGGAAACTAAAATTGAAGCCATGTTATCAAAAGAGTATGCCAAAAATCGAGCAGATTTAGTAAATGATACTGCCATTTTGCCAGAGCCGGGTAAATTTGATAACCCTGGTACGGTTTATTTAGCTGCGGCGGATGAGGAAGGAAATATGATTTCTTATATCCAAAGCAATTACGCTGGTTTCGGTTCGGGAGCCGTTGTGCCTGGTTTAGGAATCAGTTTGCACAATCGAGGCAACCAGTTCTCGTTGGATGAAAATCATCCCAATGTGTTGCTCCCTGGGAAAAGACCGTTTCATACCATTATTCCTGGATTTCTGACAAGAGATGGAGCAGCAATCGGACCATTTGGGGTCATGGGTGGAGGCATGCAGCCTCAAGCTCATCTGCAAGTGTTGAGCAGTATGATCGATTTTCAGTTGAATCCTCAAGATGCATTAGATGCTCCTCGTTGGCAATGGCTGGAAGAGAAGAAGATTCTAGTGGAACCTCACTTTCCTTATCCCGTGATTCAAGAATTGCTGAAGAGAGGCCACCAGGTACAAATCGCGACCAGCAGCGGTTCATTTGGAAGAGGTCAAGTCATTTTGCGACAGGAAAATGGCGTACTGGTCGGTGGAACAGAATCTAGAGCAGATGGGCATATCGCAGTTTGGTAGCGGAAAAAAGAGCAGCTTGTTTTGTACAAAAGAAGAAGTTAGAATCGAAAAGAACTTCTTCTTTTACTGTGCTGTTTAAGAAATGACTATTAGTCTATACATATTATCTAAAAATATATCTTTACTAAAAATTGGATGTGTAATATAATTTGGGCGAAAAGGGTCGCAAACAAATGTAAGCGATTTATAAAATGGAGTTAAAAATAGTAGAAAAAGAGAGGTATTCTAATTGAAAGAATTTCAATTCATTCACATCAACGAAGCAGCAAACGAATTTCACTTGAGCAACCAAGCTGTCAGCTACATTTTTAGAGTAGATCCAACCACTCATCAATTGGAACAATTATACTTTGGTAAAAAAATTCAACACAGAAAATCCTTTTTCTATCTTGTTGAACGGGAAAACCGTCCAGCGAATAACTTGTATGAAGGGAATCATACCTCTTCTTTAGAACACATCAAACAAGAATACCCAAGCTTCGGAACGACCGATTTTAGATACCCGGCTCATCAAATTAAATGGCCGTCTGGAGATCAAGTTACTCATCTTGAATATGCATCTTACACAATATCAAAAGGAAAACCAACTTTAGAAGGTCTTCCAGCTACATATGTCGACAGTAAAGAAGAAGCCGAAACTCTCACCATTATCTTGAAAGATATTTATTCAGAATTAGAAGTGCAGTTGAACTACACCATCTTTTCTGCATTTTCTGCTATCACCAGAAGCGCTTGTTTTATTAATAGCGGAACAACAACAATCCAATTGGAAAATGCGATGAGTGCCAGCGTTGATTTTCCTGATGCTGACTTTGAATTGCTGCATTTGAATGGAGCTTGGGCCAGAGAAACGCATGTGGAGCGAAAAGCGCTTCATACAGGATTGCAATCTGTTTCCAGTGCACGTGGAGCCAGCAGTCATGCACATAATCCTTTTATGGCTTTAGTACGACCTGAGACGACCGAATTAAATGGGGAAGTCTACGGGTTCAGTTTGATCTACAGCGGCAATTTTACAGCTCAGGTAGAAGTCGATACGTATCATGTAACGAGAGCCATGTTGGGAATCAATCCTTTCCGATTCAACTGGCAATTAAATGAAGGCGATTTCTTCCAAACCCCTGAAGCAGTGTTAGTTTATTCTGATGCAGGTTTAAATGGCATGAGCCAGACTTATCACGAGTTATATCGGACACGTTTAGCGAGAGGCCGGTGGCGCGATAAAGAGCGGCCAATTCTGATTAATAACTGGGAAGCAACTTATTTTGATTTCAACGAGGAAAAGATCCTTGAAATTGCTCGAAATGGAGCTGAATTGGGCATGGAATTATTTGTGCTGGATGACGGTTGGTTCGGGAAACGTGATGATGATACCAGTTCATTAGGGGATTGGGTAGAAGACAAAACTAAATTGTCTAATGGAATCAAAGGATTGTCTGAAAAAATCCATCAATTGGGATTGAAGTTTGGATTATGGTTCGAACCGGAAATGGTGAGCAAAAATACACCTCTCCATGATGAACACTCAGACTGGGTCATTGGCGTTCCAGGGAAAAATATTTCTCACGGCAGAAACCAATTTGTTCTTGATTTTTCCAGACCTGAAGTGGTCGATTCAATCTTCCAGCAAATGGACGCAATCCTGCACGATGCGCAAGTTGATTACATCAAATGGGATATGAACCGCTATATTTCGGAAGCTTATTCAGACGCTTTGCCGCCAGAACAACAAGGAGAAATTTATCATCGGTATATTCTAGGTGTATACGAGTTGTATGAGCGATTGATTACTAAATATCCGGATATTTTGTTTGAATCTTGTGCAGGCGGAGGAGCGCGTAATGATCCGGGTATGCTGTATTATGCGCCGCAAGCTTGGGCTAGTGATGATACAGATGCTGTAGAACGTTTGAAGATCCAATACGGAACTTCGATGGTGTATCCTTTGTCCAGTATCGGAAGCCATGTTTCGGCAGTCCCTAATCATCAAGTCGGACGAGTGACTTCAATGGATATAAGGTCAAACGTAGCTTATTTTGGGACATTTGGTTACGAAATGGACATCACAACATTGAGTGATGCTGGTAAAGAATCTATTCGTCATCATGTTCAATTCTTCAAAAAACATCGCGCATTAGTCCAACAAGGGACATTTTATCGTTTAGAGAGTCCATTTGACGGGAACACTGTTGCTTGGATGCTGGTTTCAAAAGACCAATCTGAAGCATTGGTAGGGTATTACCAAATTTTAGCGACGCCAAATCCAGCTTATGAACGCTTGAAATTAACAGGTTTGAATCCGGAAACAATGTATATTGTAGAGCCGATAAATCAAAGCCGGTATGGAGATGATTTGATGGCTGTCGGATTATTATTTGCAGATGATGTGACTAACGGTATAGAGCCGACTTGGAAGTTCAATCGTCATGGCGACTTTACCAGCAATATGTTTTATTTGAAAAGTAACGATTCATTGGAGGACAAGAAATGGGAATAGCAGCTTTTGATATTGGAGGGACTTCTGTCAAGTATGGAATCTGGGAAAATGATGCGTTGAGTCATAAAGGCAGTTTTAAGTCGCCTCGTACTTGGGATGGAATGAAAGCAGAATTGCAGCGCGTAAAAGAAGAAATGGCTGAAAAATACGTTATTGATGGTGTAACGTTTAGTGCTCCAGGGGCGGTCAATCAAATTGGAAGAGTCATTGAGGGAGCCAGTGCATTACCCTATTTGCACCACTTTCCAATTTATGAGGAATTGGAAGAGTTGTTAGGGTACAAGGTAGCTATCGAAAATGATGCTAACTGTGCGGCTTTAGCAGAAGTGTGGCGAGGCTCCGCTAAAGGCTTGAAGAATGTATTGATGGTAGTGGTTGGAACTGGAATTGGAGGATCGGTGATCGTAGATGGTGAGGTTCAACATGGAGCTCATTTATTTGGCGGGGAATTCGGCTACACGTTGTTAACGGAGACTCAAACATTCAGCCAGCTGGGGACGGCTGTAAAAATGGCTGGACGCTATGCAGAGCGCAAGGGAATACCGAAATCGGAGATCAGCGGGGAGGAAGTTTTTCAGTTAGCAGAAGCTGGAGATGAAATAGCAATGGAAGAGACAGAAACATTTTACCGCTCTTTAGCCCGCGGCATATTCAATTTGCAGTACAGTTACGATCCGGACTTAGTATTGCTGGGAGGCGGAGTATCCAATAAACCGGATATTATCGATCAATTAAATAAACGATTTGAAGACATTTTAACTCAAGTTCAAATAGCACCTTTTATGCCTCAAGTAGAAACGTGCTTGTTTAAAAGTGATGCCAATTTAGTCGGTGCGGTGTACAATTATTTGCAAAAAACTACTGGAAAGATGGAGAGAACAGATGAAATTAAAGCAAACTGAGCGTATTTTATTTTTTGGAGATAGTATTACAGATGTTGGTCGGGACCGTGACGATTTTTATGACTTAGGCAAAGGGTACCCGTTGATGGTGGCAGGCAGGTTGCAAGCTGAATACCCTGCATTAAAGTTGTCCTTTTTAAACCGCGGTATCAGTGGCGAAAGGTAGCAGATTTGAAGAAACGGTTAGAAGAAGACTGTGTTTCGTTAAACCCAACAGTCGTATCGATTTTGATCGGAATAAACGATACGTGGCACCAAGAAGGATCGGCAGAATTTGGGTCAGCTGTGCTAATGGAGCAATTCGAACAAGAATATCGAGAAGTATTGAGCGCAATCAAAGAAAAAACAGGTGCTCAAATTGTGGTAATGGAACCTTTTGTATTGCCTTATCCCACAGACCGAGCAAGTTGGAGAGTGGACTTGGATCAACGAATTCAAATCACTCGTAAATTAGCTGAAGAATTCCAAGCTGATTTTGTAGCGTTGGATGGTCCGTTGAATGCTTACGGCATTAAACACAGTTTCCAATATTTAACAGGAGAAGACGGAGTTCATCCTACTGTTGCAGGCCATGGAGTGATTACCGAAAAATGGTTGGAAAACATAGAATAAACAGCAAAGTAATCAGCTAACGAAATACAAAAAGAAACCAAAGAGGGATTTCCTGCTTTGGTTTCTTTTTGTGTAGGCTTTAAAAAATCAATTTGTAAGAGAAACAGCATTTGGAATCAATGGAAATGTCGGCAAATGAAAAAATTGTTGGATGCTTAAAGCAGCTCCGCCTAAAAGAATCGCTTCTTCCCCCAACAATGAATTTTCAATAGGGGTTTTTAAACTAAATGAACTAACGATATTTTTTCTGATCAAAGGTAAAAGAGCAGGAATCTCGTTAATCAATGTAGAGTTCAAATACACTTTTTCTGGACCATAACTTGCGATAGCGTTATTGATGCCGATACTGATATGAAAAGCAAACTCTTCGATCAATTGAATCGTTTCAGGGTCCCCGGATTTGTAAAAGGCAATGAGATCAGCTAAAGAAAATGTCGGATCGTTTTTTAACTGCTGAAGAGCAGCAAGAACGGCTCGTTGAGAACTGTATTGTTCCAAACACCCCTTATTTCCGCAAGGACAGTCTTTGCCATGAGGATAAAGGATCGTATGCCCAATTTCTCCACTGCGTCCATCTCGACCGTGATACAGCTCATTATTGATGATACCCGTGTTTTTCGTGAAGTGGCAGAATTGGGAAATGAACTAGCACATTTAGGCAATCAGTTGATTGGTGCTGAGACCAAAGCTAGAATAGGCATTATTTTTGATTGGGATAATTATTGGGCATTGGAATACACTAGTGGACCGACAGTTGATTTGTATTATGTGGATCAAATCCAGAGGTATTATGAAACGTTATACCATAATCAAGTGGCGGTAGATATTATTCCAGTAGATGCTGATTTTGAGCAATACGATATGATCTTAGCTCCTGTTCTTTATATGGTCAAAAAAGGAACAGCTGAAAAGTTGGAACAATTTGTAGCAAAGGGAGGAACGTTCCTGACGTCTTTCATGAGTGGAATTGTAGACCAAAGCGATAATGTCCATCTTGGAGGATATCCAGGACCATTAAGAAAGTTATTGGGAATTTGGGTGGAAGAAATCGATGCCTTGGCTCCTGAAAAGCGCAATACAGTTGAATTTGGGAGTAGAGATTGGAACAAACCGTCTTATGAATGTTCAATGTTGTGTGACTTGCTGCATTTAGAAGGGGCAGAGGCAATAGCTGAGTACAAGAGTGATTTTTATAAAGGCATGCCTGCAGTGACGAAAAACTCTTTTGGAAAAGGAGAAGCTTGGTATTTGGCAACACTTCCTGAAAAAGAGATGCTTCAAGAAATTATTGATCACTTATTGAAAGAAAAAAATATTGTTGGTTTCGGAGTTCAGGCTGAGGGAATTGAAATCACCAGCCGCGTGAAAGACGGCAAAGAATTTATTTTTGTGATGAACCACACGGATGAAGCACAAACTGTAGCAAATAGTTTTGTAGGATATGAGGATATTTTGTCCTCAGCTGAAGGAACAGAAGAGTTGCTGCTTGAACCTTTTGGAGTGAGTATTTATACGAAATAAACAATAGGAGACAAGAACTGGTATCGGTTCTTGTCTCTTATTTTGGCTCTTCATCTTCTGGCGTTGGTAAAGAACTCTCCTGCGACCAATGAGAGTTAGAGTAAAATCTGATTTGTGGGAGTGATTTTTTATGTCAAAGTATAGTAAAGTGAAGAATAGGGTTTGAACATCAAGAGAAAAATTGCCATGATGAAGAATGGAGTTTGAACATCAAGGAGAAAATTGTCTTGATGAAGAATGTAGTTTAAACATCAAGGGGAAAATTGCCTTGATGAAGAATGTAGTTTAAACATCAAGGGGAAAATTGCCATGATGAAAAATGGAGTTTGAACATCAAGAGAAAAATTGCCATGATGAAAAACGAAGATCTCTTTCACACTATTACTCTAGTAATTTCTCAATAGGATACATCTTAATTTTTACTTACCAACGTCAAATATTGCAGACACCCTATTTTCAGTTTTTTATGAATTGTTCGTACAAAGACTGAACCCGACCTCGGAAAAATTGCATTAAGAGATCTAAGAAAAAAGCGAGAATGAGGGTATTGATGACTAAACGTAGCATTAAAGACAAACCCGCCTATTGATACGTATAAGATATTTAGGACAATTCGGATTATTTGAAGGAAAAGCGTTCGTATGAGTTTTCTTCTATAATGAGGTGCTTAATGAACTCCTTATAGCTTAAACTGTTGCCAAATAGTAATCGGATACAACTTATTGCAGGAGATTTTATCTAAGGTGATAAGAAAACTAAGGACCAAACAGATTCATCAGGAACGAAAAAACAACTTGTAATTTTCCCCACCAGGTGGTATGATTCTATACATGCGATGAGTTGACCAGCAATCAGGTGATTTTGTCATTTCGCTGCGGCGACTAGTGATTGCTAAGAAATAGGCAGGGCACAAGTGCGTAAGCACACTGCGGGATGCAGGTGTTTGGATCCCTCTGTTTTGTGGAATTCATGGAACCTATTGAATGTAAATTCAATACTGTCGGAAAAGCTCGAGATATTGCTTCTTAGGAAGCGATTATCTCGAGCTTTTTTTGTTTTTTTATGTAACCGTTAGATTTTAAAAATGTAGATTTCCCATACGGCACAGCTATTCTTCTAATAGAACAGTATCTACTTTTCTGATTACATCAATAGCCAACTTAAGATCTCGCAAATTTTGTTCTGTAGGGATATTTTGGATGCAAAACACTTTTTTATCTAAAAGATAGTCAATAGAAGTGGTAGAAATCAAGATATCATAGTCCATATTTTTTAACAGCTTTAATGATAATCTAGGTTCCATATAAAGTTCTGAAACAACATCACCGCCATATTGAATGTTGATAAGGTCACGCAACATTTTTGCATGTTCTAAATCATACGTACTAATAATCAGTAATTTGGCTTTTCTGCGTTGCTTGTGTAACGCAACGAGTAAGTTATCCCAGTGGATGACTAGGGTGTATATTAATTCATCTATTGAATGACGACTGAAAATCAAATCCATTTCCTGTTGGTAATGACGGATCTGCTTTGTTGCTGAATGAATAAAATTTGGAACATCTTTTTCAAGTGAACGAACAAAATATTCTTTTTGATCAAAAGGAATATAAGGTGTTTTTCGTATATGTTTATTTGGCCTCGAAACAATCTTCGAAAGGTTATAAAGATCAAGCAGAAGATGTTCTTTATTGGGTATGGGAATTCTAAATTGGTTGGAGAGACTATCTAACATATTTGATAGTAGAGCGATTGATTTTTTTAACACTGGCTCTGTTTCTGCTTCTTTGATGAGCTAGTCATATGTAAAAGCAAAACTATTCGTCAAAAATACAGCAAAAACTTGTTCAATAAACTCCGGCTGAAAAGAAATGTTCATTATATTTTCAAGAGGTTTCAAAATAAAACGAAATTTTGTTAAATCAGGGATATATTTTGCCAAGTTATTTGGTTTTATATCCATATAGTGTCCCTTTTGCGTTCGAATCAAACTAACAGCGATCCAGTGTTTTACACGTTCAAAATCTGAAAAATTCAAGGGAGTATGGATGAATTTAGCTGAGAGCACTATGAAATTCTCGAATATTTTTCTATCCATAGTAGGGTATGGCCAGTCAACATGAGTGCATTTCTCCATAAAATAGGAAATATAAAATGAACGTATAGTGGATTCTGGCCCCTCTAACCGGCAAGGATTCGTTAGGATTTTAAGGGGATAATCTTCCAACACGAGATTGATTTTTTTGATTGTCCTGGCTAGTGTAGGAGAACTGATGTATAAGAATTCAGCCATTTCATCAAGAGATTTTGTCTCATCATGAAATAAACTTTCAAGAAATAAAAAATGAGTACTCTCTTTTAAGATGAGACGATAAACCATTTCAATACTCATATTTGTAGGTAAAAATAAGCAAACCCCTCTGTAAGAAGTTTGAAGATAGTCTTTAGCTAACAATTCTTTTAAAGAGAGCACATCTTGTTTGAGTGTTTTCTCAGAGCAATGCAACGTCATAGCAAGAACGGGGATCGGCATCCAATCTTCATTAGCATAAAGGGTTTCGAAAAGCTTCAGTTTTCGTTCTTCATATTTTTCTAAAATTTCACGCATGGGTATCCCTCCAAAGTTGTCGCTTACTATTGAAGATGCAGTTTGAATCAATGAGTCATTTATTATACCAGTTGTTTTTATTTTTAGTTACTGTATAAAAGAAACTAAGAAGATTAAAAAAATAGGAACGGTTCAAGTCAGCATCTTTTGGATATATCGTCTTGAACGAGTAATTTTTTTATTGAGGCGCAGAGAATTCTTTTAAGGCACCTACTTGATAACTTAAATAAGTATAATTTTGTTTTACATACATATCTTTTGGAGTATCTTCCGCGTCAGCAACTAAAATAACCGTCCGGGATCCTGCCATGTCCATGACAAAATGTTGGATTTCTGTGCCGATGCCTTGACGTTGGTAGTCCTCTAACACAAAAAAGTTATCTATTTCTACAGTATCTTCCCCTAACAGCAAATCAACTCCGCCAACAGCTTGCTGACCTAGATAGGCGATGACTTGCTGCACCTTTGGATCATCAAAATCTTGTTCATAGAGTTCTTGTTTTTGACGAGCAAAGGTTTCACTGATTTGAATATCTTGAGTGCGATTGAGCTGCTTGAACACTTCTAGAGTATCTTCTGTAACAAGTCCAACAGTAACAGCAGAGTTTCTTTTTGTAGCTAAGAAATCTTTCGGATCGATAGCGTATAATTCTAAAATTTCTATTCCGTAACCATTACTGGATAGGTAATCAATAATGGGCTCTGTAAATCCATAGTCTTCTGGCCAATAGAATTTCACATGGTCCATTTTCATATCTTCATGGAATTCCAACAGTATTTTTTCAATTAATCGGAATTCTTCTAAAGTGGGCTGGTACTTTAAACGCATAAAATTATAATCATACATGAATAGTGCATCGTGATTGTGGTACAGCTTATAAAATTCATTTTCTTCAATTAACGTTGTTTTTGAAGTGATGTTATCAAAAGTAATCATAGTAGACCCTCATCCATTTATATTTTGTTATGTTTAGTATACCGCCACATGAGAAGTAGATAAAGACATAATTAGACGGCACAAAAAAATAAAGACGAATTAACCGTCTTTATTCAATCAATAAAAAAAAGATTTATTGTGGATTAGTTGCTGCATCGATAACTTCTTGTGGAATTGTCATATCGTTCGTTTCATTCAATTACCGTATTCATGCTCAATGTTCATCACTGAATCATGACCTTCTTGAACGCCGGATAAATGACTGTTCAATTCTTCAATAATTGAAGTCTTTCCTTAACAGAAACAAAATAATTAGTCGCTTTCTTTAATAGAGAAGCTTATGGCATAATATAAGAAAACAGGTTAGTGGAGGGAAAATATGAAGAAACAACGAATGTACATCATTTCTTTAGATGCTTTTGGTGCAAATGACTTAACATACGCTAGAACATTGCCTAATTTTAAAATGCTGTTGGAAAGAAGCGCACTAGTGGAGAAAGTAGAAACGGTGTACCCTTCTTTAACTTATATGGCTCATACATCAATTATGACGGGCGTTTATCCCAATAAACATGGGATTACGAATAATACATATGTACAACCAGGTCGTAAGTCTCCAGATTGGCACTGGTACGCGAAAGATATTCAAGTTCCAACTCTTTTTGATGCAGCACATGAAAAAGATTACAAGACAGCCAGTTTTCTTTGGCCAGTAACTGGAAGAAGTAAATCGATCGATTACAATTTAACAGAGATTTTTCCGAATCGTCCTTGGCAGAATCAAGTCTTGGTCTCTCTTTATTCTTCTACGCCTAAATTTATTCTCGAGTTGGAGCGGAAATTTGGCCGATTGAGAAATGGGATTCAGCAACCAGAACTGGATGAATTTTTAACTGCCAGTATACTAGAGACCATCGACACAAAGAACCCTGATTTAATGGCGATCCATTATGTTGAATTAGACAGTATGCGCCATCATTTTGGCGTACATTCCTCTGAAGCACAACAAGCGATTCGAAATATGGATAAGCATTTAGGACAGATCATTGAAGTGATGAAGCAAAAAGGTATTTTTGAAGAAACCGTCATAGCGATTTTAGGAGACCACTATCAGATAGATACCCATACAGTGATTCATTTAAACAGCTATTTCCAGCAATTAGGTTGGATCAAGACGGGAGAAAAGGAACAGCTTCTCGATTGGGAAGTTATGGCTAAGGGAGCAGAGGGAGCGACTTACATTTATACAAAACCAGAAACTGATTTAGAAAAAGTTCGTCAAGCACTTGAAGAGTTTCCAAAGGGAATCGAAACGATCTACACTCAAGCGCAAGCTGAACAATTGGGTGCTGACGGGTCTTGCAGTTTCTTGGTTGAAGCCGAAAGAGGGTACTATTTCGCAGACGATCTGGGATCTTTAATTGAACCAACGGAAGGCAGCGACTACCATAGAGCAACACATGGGTTTTCACCTACTAAAGAGAGTTATGAAACCATGTTGTTTCTTTCAGGACCAGGAATCGATTCAACAGCACTAGTGCCATTTGCACGTTTAGTGGATGAAGGTCCTACTTTCTTATATGCGATGGGATATGAATTCAATCATCCTACAGATGGAAGAATATTAACTGAGTTGTTTCTAGAAGGGAAAGGGGAGGTTAATCGTGCAAGAAACCAGTAAGAAGTTTACGTTTACTAAGCCGGAAAAAAGCTGGATTATGCAGGACTGGGCAAATTCTGTTTATTCAATTATGGTCACAACAGCCGTTTTTCCTTTGTACTATAAAGCTATTGCGGAGGGAGCAGGTGTTTCAGAAGCTGATTCAACCGCTTATTTAGGTTATGCGAACGCCATTGCTACACTAATTGTCTCCCTTTTATCGCCTATTTTGGGGGCGCTGGCAGACTATAAAGGGTTTCGGAATCCTTTATTTACTTTTGGGACATTGTTGGGGATTCTATCCACATTAGGTTTTGTCTTTGCTCCAGAAGGTCAGTGGGGAGTGCTGCTCGTATTGTATGCTGTTTCTTCTATTGGTTTCAGTGCAGCAAATATTTTCTATGATGCTTCTATTATGGATGCAACAACATTGAATCGAATGGATCGAGTGAGTAGTGCGGGATTTGGCTTTGGATATATAGGCAGTTCGATTCCTTTTATTATTTTTATTCTATTTCAATTAACTGGCGTACTGCCTATTTCACAAACAGCATTGATAAAAGGCGGTTTTTTTATGACAGCTGTGTGGTGGTTCATGTTCACGATTCCATATTGGAAAAATGTGGAGCAAAAACATTATATTGAAAGACAGCCTCATGTGGTGCGCAATAGTTTTAAACGACTATGGGATACATTTAAAAATATCAAAGAATATAAAAATGCTTTTCTATTTTTACTGGCTTATTTCTTTTATATCGACGGTGTAGGGACTATCATTAAAATGGCTACTGCAGTGGGTGCGGATATAGGGATTGCGGGTAATTCTTTGATTGTTATTTTATTGGTCGTCCAAATTGTAGCCTTTCCATTTTCAATCATATATGGAAGACTGTCTAAAGTATTAGGAAATAAAAAAATGCTTTATGTTGGGATTGTCACCTACATCTTTATTTGTATTTTTGCTTTAACATTAGATTCGTTAACTAAATTCATCATCCTGGCTGTTCTAGTTGGAACGGCTCAAGGTGGAGTACAAGCTCTAAGCCGTTCTATGTTTGGACAATTGATTCCAGGAGAAAAATCGAATGAGTTTTTTGGTTTCTACAATATTTTCGGCAAATTCGCTGCAGTTATGGGGCCTTTCCTGATGGGGATAATCACCCAACATACGGGCAATTCTTTAAATGGTGTTTTTGCATTGATCATTCTCTTTATTATTGGAGGAGTACTGCTGTACTTTGTAAAAGATCCAAGAATCGCCCAAGAATAAAAGTACATGATAAACGTCTTTTCATTTATTGACACAATAGCCACTCAAAAGTTAGGTGTTTTTCACCTAATATTTGAGTGGCTGTTGTGGTAGTATGGGCTGACTTTTGCAGCGCGTCTAAAAAAAGTGCAAGGACGATTTATCCCCGCACTTTTGTTTAATTTGCTTCTAAAGCTAATTCTTGTTGTATGCGTTGGAATTCTACTTTACGGACGTCTCTTGGTAAGAAACAACGGATCTCATCTGAATTGTATCCCACCTGAAGTCGTCTTTCATCAGTTAAAATAGGTCTTCGTATAAGTTCCGGATTTTTATGTATCAAATCCAAAAGACATTCCAGCGACAATTCCTCAATATCAACCGTTAAATTTTGATAAGCATGGGAACGATAAGAAATAATTTCTTCTGTTCCTTCTTCGGTTAATCTTAAAATATTTTTTAATTCATCAATAGAAAGCGGACTGGCAATAATGTTTTTTTCAATATATGGAAGATGTTGTTCATCTAACCATGCTTTTGCTTTTCTACATGAAGTACAACTTGGGGTAACATAAAGATTAATCATATTTATCTCTCCTTTTACTATGTAGCAATTAGGGATAAAGCGATTTCACACTTAATGATAACTAGTTTATTAGAAAAAAGCAAGAAAAACGACTTTTTTATTTATTTTTTCTCATAATGAGTGTAGAAATGTTGACTTTCGATGGTTGTATAGGTAATGAAATTAGGTGAATAGATTGTGGTTGTTAGTGGATTTAAAAAATTAAGAGAAATACGGATTTGTTCTTAAGATGATGTTCAAGGGAAAGCTAAAAGGCGTCAGGGTGTATGGGAATAATAGTGATGGTTGTGGGATATGTCTAAGAGAAGGATGAACAGAAAAAATCGAAGATGCAACAAAAGGTGTCTTTATAAAGGTTAAGATCATTTTATCTTATTTAATACAAAAACACAATGGGGAAATCGTCATTGTGTTTTTGCTGAGTTAAGAACAATTATTTATTTCCAGACATCCAAGTATTTCTTTTTATATTTAGGTTCGTCAACCGATTCAATGAGTTCAAGAGAAAGATTCTTCAAGTTTTCATCAGATTGAACAAGGTATAGTTTTTTTAAATCCTCGATAATGTCAAATCTTGTTAAGGTATAGTTCTTTTCAACAACACAATCTCTAAAACGATTAGTTAAATATTGTAAAACAAGACCCTTTTGTTCTTTACCCGCTAAAGCAATTTTCCAAATGGATTGTAGGGCATGACGAGCAGTAACAAATTTTTCGTCATAAGTTACTTTCCACACATCAGAAAAATCTGTGAGCATACGATTTTCGGGATCACTAATGGCCAAACTAGCTAAAAACTGAGCCGCTCTGGATCTTCGATGATTGTTTTTATGCTTCAAATCACTTTTTAGATTCTCCCATACTTCGTATGCCCAATCTACAGGTTCTTCAGTTATTTTGAGAATAGCGTGATAAGCTGACAATTGTTTTTCTTTGTCAGTAGACGATAAGTCTTTAAAGTAAGATTGAATGGTTGTATCCATATTTGTTTCCTCCTCATAGAGATTAGAATGGTAGAGATGTATATAGAAGATAGATAGCGTTGTTTCTTCTCTTCTGTAGGATAACATGTTTTTCTTCCAGATTGATCACTAATTAAAAAAAGTTGATGTAATAGAATGAAAAAAGCAGAGTTGTTGTAATAGGAACCTAAAACTATAAGGAATAAGTGTATTTTTTTTACTTCGTTAAAATTCGCGTTATAATGAATGCAATGAAAATAACCCTATTTCATTGCATTCATTTAGAAGGAAAGGAAGTGTAGAGATGGCGGACACAGAATCGCTCTTTGAGTATCTTTCTTATTTTAAGGAGACCGATCAATTATTCGCAGAAGAGATTCCGCAAGAAGAAATAGAAGGGGAAGTCATCCCGGGTTTCATTAAATACGATAGCAGAATCATTGATTTTGCAAAGAAGTATAGAGACTTATCTCTAGAAAAAGGAGATTATACGGATTATATTCATGATTTTTTGGTCTCTGAGCCTTCTAGTGAAGAATGGGAAAATTTCATTGCACATGCAGACTTGGAAACCATTCAATCTTTCCTAACATATTTTATTCGAAAAGAGCATTTTAAAAACGGTAAAATGAAATGGGCTGTTGAAAATGGTGTGATGTATCAATTACTTTATCGTTTAAAAAATGTTCTTTAAAACGCTTTCTCAATTTAGTGATATAATATATCTAAAGAATTGATTCATTAAAAAGCAGTTCAATTTGAAAGGAGAAGATAGAGATGAATGATTTGAAAAAAATGATATTAGCAGGTATTGGCGGAGCTTCAATGTCTTATGACAAAGCAGAAGAAATGGTTGAAGAATTAGCCACTAGAGGTCAGATCACTGTTGATCAAGGAAAGAAATTGAGTGAAGAATTGATTCGCAAAGGCAAAGGGAAAATGAAAGACGACACTCTTGATAAAGATGAGATACAAGCAATCTTACTTCAAATGAATGTGGCTCAACGAAAAGACATTGAAGATTTAGAGTTAAAGATTACTGCTCTAAATGCTCAAATGGATGAATTGATAGAGAATAACAAATAGGGGTGATTTTGTGCCTTCAAGTGGAGAAAGATTACGGGAAATAGTGAGCATTCTGGGCAAGTATGGTTTTGGTCATTTATACAATACGCGCGTGCGCTCACAAAAAAAAGAACAAGACCCTAAAAATTTACGAAAAGCATTTGAGGAACTGGGTCCCGGATTTATCAAAATCGGCCAAATTTTGTCTACCCGTAGAGATATTTTGCCGATGGAATACATTGCGGAGCTATCCAAACTGCAAGATGAAGCACCTTCTTTCCCATTTGAAGAAGCAAAGGCGATTTTTGTGGAAGAATTTGGTCAAGATATTGAAACAGTTTTTGAAACCATTGATGTAAAACCGTTAGCTAGTGCTTCGGTAGCTCAAGTCCATCGAGGAAAATTAAAAACCGGCGAAGAAGTTGTGCTGAAAGTTCAACGACCAGATATCGAGACCAGTCTGTTGCAGGACATTGAATTATTCATCCGCATCGTTGACCGGGCTCCAAATGTGTTCAAAGATTTCTTGGTGAATCCCAAAGAAGCCTTTGAAGAAATACGGCAGACATCTAAACGAGAGTTGGATTTTCGCAATGAAGCCAATGCTATCATGCAATTTCGGGAGTTGAACAAAGAAATTGCTTGTGTCAGTGTTCCAAAATTGTATTTACCGTACCATTCAAAACGTGTCATTGTGGAAGAATATATTGAAGGGTATAAAATTTTAGACTCTGAAGGGTTAACAGCAGCTGGGTATGTACAGGAAGATATTGCCCAAAAATTGTTGTTGTCATTTTTATCGCAAGTTTTTCGAGACGGTTTTTTCCATGCAGATCCTCACCCAGGTAATTTGATTATTAAAGAAGGCCAAATTTATTTTATTGATTTTGGGATCATGGGCTACCTTTCTGTTGAAAATAGAGAAAGTTTAAATCATTTGTTAAAAGCGATCGTCTTTAAAGACTTAAATCAGTTGATGAACACTCTTTTAAAAATGGGGGTACAACGGAAACGAATCGATCGTTCGCGTTTTTACGAAGATTTGAGTTATCTGGTTGAAACCTATTTAGCAGCTAATTTCAGCAGTATTCAATTTGGGACACTGATTGCAGATGTTTTAGATGTTACACGCAAACACGGATTATCTATGCCGAGTGAATTCACGTTATTGGTTCGCGCATTGACGGTATTGGAAGGACTGATAACAGAATTAGCTCCCAACTTGAATATCGTACAAATTGCAAAAGGGTATTTGATCGAAAGCGATAACTTTAAACTGTTTGAGCCCATAAGCAAAGAAAAATTATTATTATCTTCGCTGCAAATGACAAAAAGTCTAGTGGGTTTGCCTAATCAAATAAGCACATTGTTTGAGAATTTGAACAATGGTCGAACGAAAGTAAAATTAGACTTGATTAATATGGACGATAAATGGACCGGTTTAAACAAGATGGTTAACCGCGTTGTTTTTGCCCTTATTGTTTCTGCACTAATATTGGCGTCAGCATTGATTATCTTTGCAGCTGAAGGAACTGGCACATCGTGGTTAGGGATTATATTTTTCCTGGGAGCGGGTTTTTTAGGAATGTGGTTGCTGATTTCTATTATCCGATCAGAGAGGTTATGACAGGCTATTTGCCAGATGGATTTTATCTGGTCAATAGCTTGTTTTTGTCTTCTTTAAATTTGGGCTCTTCATCTTCTAACGTTGGCAAAGAAATTTCCTCCGGCCTATGGGGTTGCTTATGGAAAGCCATGGGACCCCTGAGCCAACCATGTCTCAAGGCTTACAAGCGTCAAACTAAGCGTAACGGCTAAAGCTTAACGCTTAATAATTCTCATTGCATCCTTTTTCATGGCTATAAGCAGCCCCATATTCCTCCTGAAATTTCTAGAAATGCGTTTCTAAAAGGTTTAGCATTAAAAAGAAATGTATTTTCTACTTACCAACGTCAAATATTGTAGAACCTAAATTTGTGTTTAGTGTGATCGGAAAGTCATTTTCTAAAATGAACGGAATCAAAAGATGTCTTTTTGGATACCTCGCTAAACTCCCATAATTGTGTATAATAAAGAATGAGAGTGAGGAATTAAAAAATGAAAAAGATATCTAAGAACACAACAAAGAGCAAACAAACGGCTATGCAATTTGTCATTAAAGAAGAAAAAGAATTATTGGATTTTCTATTGGAGAACAAAGTGAAAAGCAGCCGAAACTCCATCAAATCTGTTTTGAGTAGAGGCCAAATAACGGTAGACGGTAAAACTGTGAAACAATTCAATTATCCTTTGAAGCCTGGTCAAACCGTTAAAATAGCGGACAATAAAACAGCTCAAATCCAAAGTGAATTGATGGGAATTTCTATTTTGCATGAAGATGAGGATATTATTGTGATCGATAAAGAAGCTGGCGTTTTATCTATTGCGGCTGGCCGTCAACAAGAAATGACAGCTCATAGACAATTAAAGATTTATGTCCAACAAAAAAATCCAGCTAACCGTATTTATGTTGTTCATCGTTTGGATAGAGACACTTCTGGAGTCATGATCTTTGCTAAAAGTGAAGAAATCAAACAAAGATTGCAAGACAATTGGAAGACGATGGTTAAAGAAAGAATCTACACTACGTTAGTTGAAGGAGAAGTCAAAGATGAAACAGGAACAATCGAATCTTGGCTGACGGAAAGTCCTAAATCGTATAAAGTTCATTCGAGCCCTAGAGACAATGGCGGGCAACATGCAGTTACTCACTACAAAAAAATTAAATCCAATGGTGTGACCAGTTTATTGGAAGTACAGCTAGAAACCGGAAGAAAAAATCAAATTCGCGTTCACATGTCTGACATTGGGCATCCTGTGGTAGGAGATAGAAAATATGGTTCTACTACAAATTATTTGAAACGGTTAGGATTGCATGCTACAACAATTGCTTTTCATCATCCAACTTCGAGAAAATTAGTCCGATTTACTTCACCGGTACCAAAAGTATTTAATACCAAAATAAAATAATCAGTCTAAAGTTGGAAGAAATAATTCCAGCAGTTCGCTAAACTAAACCAAGGAGGTTAGAAAACATGAAACATACATTAAAAAAACTTGGAATGGGTCTACTTGTAACCACGGGATTGATTAGTGGCACATTAGCCGCATCGGTTCCAGTACAAGCTGCTGAAACTGGTATAGATACAACAGTAGTTAATGAAAAATGGGGTAAGCCAACCTTTGTTTATGGTGGAGGTTTGTCTGAATCTGAAGTAGCAGAAACAGAAGAGTTGATTGGGATAGAGAACCCTGAAAATGTGGCTAGTGTCAATGTCACAGGAGAAGAATTAGTAGAGTATTTAGGATCCGGTTCTGCGAATACTTCCAGTTTGATTTCATCTGTATTAGTAGAAAAAGAAGATGAAGGACATGGAGTTGTAGTCAATATTCAAACACCTGAAAATATCACACAAATCACTCAAGAACAATATGCCAATGCAGCTATCACAGCAGGCGTTGCAGATGCCACGATCGTTGTTGCTAGTATTCGACCAGCTACAGGAGAAAGTGCGCTGTCTGGTATTTATAAAGCTTTTGATGTCAACGGTGAAGATTTAGACCAAGAGCGCATGGAAGTAGCGCAAGATGAGTTGGAAACGACCAATGAGATTGCTCAAGAGAATGCAGAAAATGCGGACTTTGATACTTCCAAATTAGATCAAGCTATTATCGAAATTAAACAATCTCTAGCGGAATTAAAAGAACAACAAGGTGAGTTAGCTACAAAGGAAGACATTGAACGTATTATCAATGAAGCATTAGCTAACAACAATTTAGAAAATGTAGTTACACAAGAACAGATTGACCGCTTAATGAGTCTATTTGAAAAATATCAACAAACAGCAGCGATTGATTCAGAAGCTGTAAAAGAACAATTAAACAATTTATCAGAACTCGTTCAAAACAAGATTGGTGATTTTATGGATGATGCAGAGGCAAGCGGCATATTAGATCGAATCAGCAGCTTCTTTCAACAAATCTGGCAAGCTATTACGGGTCTATTTAACTAGAAAATAGGGAGATGTTTGTCACGGCTAGGGTTCGCAGATCTACTATAAGATGCGAAGTACTTTATCTTGACCATGTCTCGAGTAGAATAAAAAAGCTGTTTCGGTTTGAATCCGAAACAGCTTTTTTATCATTTTACAGACAGATTATAAGTTCACGTCAATTTTGATGAAGTTTTTGAAACGTCCAATGATTGCATTGATAAATTGAGCAGTCAATTCATCCGTCAATTTGCCGTTTTCGTCAAATTTTTCGTGAACAGCGCCAACAAATACATCATTACCACCAGCAGCTGGCATAACGTATGCAGCAACTCCTAATGTATCTAAGATATCACGTAAGTGAATTTGAGCTTTAACTGTTCCTAGGTTACCCATTGAAGCACCCATAATCAAAACTTTTTTGCCTTCCATTTCTCTGCCTGCACGAGAAACCCAGTCTAAAGCATTTTTCAATACTGCTGGAATAGAAGCATTGTATTCAGGAGTAGCAATAACTACTGCATCAGCATCTTTTACTAAAGCTTGGAAGTCACGAACTTCTTGACCTGGATCAGCTTCGATTTCTTCATTGAAGAAAGGCAAGTTGCCGATTTCTGCAACCTCGATACCTAATTCTGGATATGTTGTTGCTAAGTGGTTTACTAATTTTAAATTGTATGAATCTTTTCTTAAGCTACCTACTAATGCTACTGTTTTCACTAAAATGACCTCTTTCTTAAGCTGATGTAAGTACATTAATAATATACCATCATTGTATTACTTTTAACAAGAGTTAATACTATCCTAAAAGAAGAAAACATAATAAAAGTAATTAGAAAAGTTGGATGGATAAAAAATAAAACTTGATAAAGATCAAGTTTTAATCAAAAAAGGACGAGTATACTAACAGAGTAAAAGAAATGAGTTATACTAATCTTAAGTACATAGAAAAGAGGGACTCTATTATGAATTCAAATTGTCATGATCATTTGTTTGGAACTCACAAAGCTTGTATTCAATTAGTACCGATATTTAATCATTTAGAAGATGAACAAATGGATGAAATTATGCAAACTACTCAATCAGTATCATTTAAAAAAGGAAGTATGGTTTATCGCGCAGAGGAAGAATCCGATACATTATACATTGTAAATAAAGGGAGAATCCGTATTTATCGTTTGGCTGAATCTGGGAAGGAACAAGTGGTCCGTATTTTGGAACCAGGAGATTTTACTGGTGAAATGGCTTTGTTCAGTCCCGAAAACACGAAACACGAGTCCTATGCTGAAGCTATGGTGGATACAAAAATATGTCAGATCAGACGCTCTGATCTGCAGGAATACTTGTTGAAATATCCTTCCATTTCTTTAAAAATTTTAAATGAATTGTCCCAGCGATTGGAGAAGTCTGAAGAACAAACGACACGATTTGCTACCGAAAAAGTGGAAACCCGTCTTGCTTTATTCTTAGCAGAATGCCTTGATTCAGAAACGGATACCACGGAATTTGTCTTGCCTATGACTAAAAAAGACTTAGCTTCTTATTTAGGAACGACTCCAGAAACCATCAGCCGTAAATTAAGCGATTTAGAGGATTCGGGTTTGATCAAGCAGAAACCGAAAAAGAAAATCCAAGTTTTAAATTTAGACGGATTGTTGTTAGTCTAAAAATTATTGATTTACTTTAATGGAATTCTGTTTTATAGTGAAATAGTAAACAAGGAAAGGAGAATAAGATGCAGGTATATACGAAACGCGGCGATTTTGGAAATACCAATCTCATTGGCGGCCGAACGATTCCTAAGGATTCGATACGTGTAGAAAGCTACGGTACTATTGATGAGTTGAATTCATTAATGGGGTATATTGTTAGTCAACTGGATGATACTGACATTAAACAAGAACTCATCAAACTCCAACATGATTTATTCGACTGCGGAACAGATTTAGCTACTCCAGATGGACTGAAAGAATATAAAGTCCAAAAAGAACTAGTGGAGTGGATCGAATCGAGAATTGACATCTATGCAGAAGAACCACCTGCGATTGAAAAGTTTATTATCCCTGGCGGACACCCGGTTTCCAGTTTACTGCAAGTTGCACGAACAGTTACTCGAAGAGCGGAAAGAATCATTGTTGCGTTAAGTAGAGAAACAACTATCAATCCAATTGTGCCGATTTTCATCAATCGTTTGTCCGACTATTTCTTTGCTATTGCTCGAGTGGTCAATCATCGTAAAGGAATTGAAGAACCGTTTTACGAAAGAGGAGGAGTCGTTTTTCATACAGATTTGAAAAAAGAGGCTATTCCTAAAACTAAATACAACTCTTGAAAAATGGAAGTTGGTGTAAATCCAACACGGTCCCGCCACTGTGAAAAGCGAACAGCTTTAAGTCAGGTCTTTTTTTCAATTGTTTATACACAATGAGGCTTCGAGGCAAAGCACTCTATTGTTCAATTAGAAGTTCTAATAAGACATTTGCGCCTTGTTGGGGCATTTTTTTTTTGTCTTTAAAACTAATGGAATTTATCAGGAGGAATAAAAATGGTTAAATCATTCAAATTAATGCTTTTAGTATCATCAGCTGTTTTGGTCACTGCTTGTGGGAGTAACAATCAAGAAACTGAATCATCATCTGCAACATCTAGTGAAGTCAGCTCAGTTGAAACAGCTATTACTGTCTCATTTACCTTTGAAGAAGACGATAAGGAAATAGCTGATTTAGCACAAGAATTTGACATTGAAGAAGGCCAAACGGTATTGGAAGCTTTGAAAGAGAATTTTGAAGTGGTCGAAGAGGGTGGTTTAGTCAGTTCTATTGAAGGACATGAGCAAGATGAGACAGAAAGCAAATACTGGTTGTACACAGTCAATGATGAACAACCAACTGTTGGAGCAGCCGATTATGTGCTCAAAGACGGAGATGAAGTGAAGTGGAGCTTGAATGGCTATTAAAAGCTCTTCAAAAAGGTATCAAGTTCAACATATAGCGTTGTTGGGTATACTGACAACTTTATGCTATATCAGCCGCTTGCTTTTTCAGTTTTTGCCAAATGTACAACCTGTAACAGTCATCTTACTGCTGATTACTCTTACTTTAGGAACAAGGGATGGACTGATTGTAGCTATTTTGAGTATTTTGATATCAAATATTAACCTAGGTTTAGGTGTCTGGACAATAGCACAGATTGCCTCTTTTACCGTTATTATCTTGTTAACAGGATCTCTTACAATTCTAGTTCCTCGTATTCCGTTTGTAGGGATGATTCTTTACGCCGGATTGACTGGATATATCTATGGTTTTGTCATTTCAGCAGTACAAGCACCATTTTTTGGCATCCAAAATTTTTGGGCCTATTATCTAGCGGGTTTGCCGTTTGACACCATGCACGCATTAGGGAATAGTGGGTTCTATTTTATACTAGCTCCTATTTTGGTTCCTATTATGAACAAATTTCTAAAGAAGTATTATCGTTAAAATAGAAATAGGATGTTCTTTAAAGGAAGTTGAGGCGTCTCTATCTCAACTTCCTTTTTTACATTTTGTGAAATGAAATGAAAACTGAACAGGTTGAAAGACTAAATATCAACCGTATTAGTTGAAAACAATAAAGATGTAAAGATATACTTTGAATAAGAAATGAAAACGTTTTACTGATTTACAGATCGGTAAAACAAATTTCTAAACAATTATATTAAATTGGAGGAGAATAGGATGAAGAAAAAATTTGTCTTTTCTGGTTTAGCCATTCCTTTAGTGTTTGGTCTAGTAGCTTGCGGTAATAACGATAATGCCGAAGACACAGACGGAGCAAGTGGGCAGCAAGTCTTAAAGGTGAGTTATCCGTCTTGGTGGGAGGATTGGTTTGCGGACTTAGAAGCTGATTTTGAAGCCACGCATGACGATGTCGATGTGGAATTGATACCATTATTTGATGACACAACTACTCGCCAAGCATTAATGATGCAATCGGCAGAAACTTCCCCAGACGTAGCTGTAGAAGATACTTTTATCTTGAATTCAGATGTAAATGCTGGGTATTTGGAATCTATGGACGATGTGGTAAATGGATGGGAGGATTGGGATTTAATAGAAGAGACTGTTAAACAAGGGGTTACTGCTGAAGATGGACAAATTTATGGAGTCCCTTTTAGTACTGATGTCCAAGGTCTCTGGTACAACAAAAATATTTTTGAAGAAGCAGGTTTGCCTGTTCCATTTGAACCTGCATCTTGGGAAGAAATTTTAACGGCTGCTGAGACTATTAAAGGCAGTAATAGTGAAACCATACCGTTATTTATGTATTCTACCAAGGCAAATGGAGAAGCAACAGCAATGAGAACTTTCCAACAATTGTATTTTGGTACAGGATCTGAATTGTACAATTGGGATGAAGGAAAATGGGTCATAGATGAACAGGCTTTATTAGACACGTTTACTTTTATTGATGACGTTTATCAGAATGACTTAGGACCAGAGTTAAGCGTAGCCTCAAATAGCCAGATTTCTACTGTATTAGCAGAAGATTTGATGATAAATGATGGAGTTGCCATGGTAATGGATGGTAATTGGGTAGCAGCAAGTTGGCGCGAAGGGAGAGCAACTCCTTGGCCTGAAGCTCTGGATACTTGGGATTTTGTGGCCTTTCCAACTCAAAATGGTGAAGATCCAGAATACACTTCTATGTCTGGAGGTTGGGCATTATCCATTCCATCTAATGCTCAAAATAAAGATTTAGCTGCTGAATTTATTAAAATGGCAGTTGATCAAGAACACCAAACCGACTATGTTCGCCAAACAGGAGATATGACAGTAAGAACTGATGTGGCAGAGGATGAAGAATATTTAAACCAACCTATCAGTAATTATGAGGAAGCTGGAGAAATTTTATCTTATACTAACTTCCGTCCGGCAGTAGATGACTACCCAACTGTTTCAACTCATATTCAAGAAGTTGTGGAGTCGCTTGTATCAGGGAATGTTACTCCTGAAGAAGCTGTTCAAAGCTATATTGAAGGATTAGAACGGATTGTTGGTACGGATAATATTATAAATCAATAAATTCAAATAAGAGACCAATTTAACAAGTTGGTCTCTCATTTTTAAAGAAATAAATTAAAACGAGGAGGGAGTATAATGCAGAATGAAAATGCACTAAATAGAACAGCAAAAAGGAAAAATAATAATAAAAAGAGGCAAGCGATACTCTTTTTAACACCTTCTCTCCTATTATTAGTAGTGTTTTTTGTAGGACCTATCATGATGACTTTCTTCTTTTCTTTTACAAACTTTTCTTTAACAGGGGCAGCTGCACAGGATATTCAATTTGTAGGATTTCAAAATTTTAGCAATTTAATGAGAGACCCACGATTTGAACAATCGTTTTTTACTACCATTGTTTTCTTAGTATTATCAGGAATTATGGGTCAGCAGTTGTTTGGATTCCTATTAGCTTTTTTAATGAAAAATACAAATCGGACCTTTCGAAAAGTAGTCGGAAGTGTATTTATGGCAGGGTGGGTTACTCCAGAGTTGATTGTAGCAATCATGTTTGTTTCTTTCTTACATGATGGCGGAACATTGAACCAGATTTTAATGAGCTCGGGAATTGAACCTATATCTTGGTTATTCACTTTTCCTATTTTCTCAATAGTTGTAGCAAATATCTGGCAAGGTTCTGCATTGAGTATGCTGATGTTCCAATCTGCTTTAGATAATATTCCGGATAGTATAGAAGAAGCAGCAAAAATAGATGGAGCATCTGCTTGGCAAAGGCTATGGAAAATAACGATACCTATGATTAAAAATACGATTTTTACGAATCTAGTTATCATTACGCTAAGTAATGTCTACTGAATAATAAACTATGCTTATTCTGCTGCCTTTTACAACTAATGATTGATATAATAGATGCAAGGGTTTTTATAGGATGTTAAACAAAACCTTGCACTTTTACTGAAATGAGGACAG
>NZ_JBGQQS010000028.1:0-32013 GCF_045528365.1 Desemzia sp. FAM 23988 | reverse complement strand
ACGAAGCTGAACAAACAGCTTAAGACTAATTTTAACAAATTCGGTCACATTAATGCAAGCTTTTGCGAAGTAAAAGCTTGCATTAATGTGAGCCTTGGTTTTAGGACATTTTAACTTTCGCTTGACATATGACTTTGCTGTTATTCAAAAAAATATGCGTTTTTTCTTTTAGACGATAAAACCCGTTCTTTCCAAGGGCCTCTGCCTAACTTGCAGGTAATAGACACTCCTCGCATGTCCCGAAAATTTCAAAACGGTGAGAGTTTATTTGGCACCCATTTAATTGATCTTCAAAAAAGTTCATGGGACACATTTCAATTTTTTTCGTTTTTCCGCATACAGTACAGATAAAATGATGGTGATGACCAGAATGGGAGCAATTCAATCGAAATAGCTTTTCTCCGTTTAATTCAGTTTCTTCCACAATATCTAGTTCAACAAAAGTATACAAATTGCGGTAAATCGTATCGTAGCTGATATTTGGATACTTGACTTTCAAAAACTGCTGCACTTCCTTGGCAGTGATATAACGATTTTCTTGATTAAAATAACTCAAGATATTTTCTCTCTTATCGGTATATTTATATCCATGATCTTTCAATATTCCAATAGCATTTTCCACTTCGTTCACAGGAATCTAGCCTCCTTTAAAACGGACTCGTTTCGATTTATAGTATACCACGACAACGTGTTAAATCAAGTTCTTTATGATACCTCTCTCGTAAAATAAACAGAAGAAGTCTGTTCAGCCTATAATTTTACTCTTTAATCCGTTATACTAAAAGGGTATACAGAAAATGACTGGATTGCAACCACTATTTTTAAACACTCGGGAATAGTTTGACAAATGAAACAGCTATTTCACACTTTTTAACTATTCTTTCCGTTTGATCGTCCCAAATACATTGTTAAAGGAGAAAACAGTTATGGAAAATAATCACCCGGTAGACATCTACATTGTATCAGATTCAGTAGGAGGGACTGCCAACTCAATAGGCAAAGCAGCGATGGCGCAATTTCCATCCGCCGATATCAAATTACATGGCTACCCTTTTATTCGTGGGGAAGATACGTTGATTTCTATATTAGAAAAAGCTCAACGTCAAAATGCTATGGTTCTTCATACCTTAGTTTCCGATAACTTGAGCCAAATCGCTCAAGAATATTGTTCAAAAAATGCGATTTTTTGTGTAGATCTGTTAAGTCCAGTTATTCGAGAAATCCAAAATCGTTCTGGCATCCAGCCTTTGCATAAGCCAGGTGCGTTGCATGAAATGGACCAAACTTATTTCGATCGTATCAAAGCGATTGAATTTGCAGTAACGTATGATGATGGAAGAGATCCTAAAGGTTTCTTAGAAGCTGATATTGTTTTACTAGGTATCTCAAGAACTTCGAAAACACCTTTGAGCATGTTTTTAGCTAACTTAAACTACAAAGTCGCTAATTTGCCACTGGTACCAGAATCTCATATACCTGAACAACTGTGGCAAGTAGATCCTAAGAAAATTGTCGGTTTGACCAATAATTTGGACATGATCAATTCTATCCGTAAAGAGCGTATGATCGCTTATGGATTAAATCCAGATACTCCTTACTCCAATAAAGAACGAATCGAAAAAGAGTTGGCATTTTCCAATAATTTATATGAAAAATTAGGTTGCTTAGTGATCAATGTTGAAAAAAGATCCATCGAAGAAACAGCAGCTATCATTGTCAGTACCTTGCAATTAGACAAGAAGAAACAGAGTCACATTCAAGAATACGATTAAACAAAACAACTCGAGAAAAGCTCACAGCACGAAGCTGAAGACCGTTTCTCGAGTTGTTTGTTATGGTTTAAAAAGCTGCCCCATTCAAAATATCTTCTAATAGATCAGGATTAAATGTTTGTTCATTAAACATTTTTATTTCATGACCATAAGGAGCTTTTTTATTTTTCTTGTCTTCTCCTACAAATGGAGTTTCCAATATTTTAGGCAGATCTGTTAATTGAGGGTGATGAACGATTTTGTTCAAAGCTTCGAAACCAATCGTTCCAAAACCAATATTGGCATGACGGTCTTTATGACTGCCCATTGGATTTTTCGAATCATTGACATGCACCACTTTTAAGCGATCTAGTCCAATGATTTTGTCAAATTCATTCAGCACCCCGTCAAAATCTTCTTTTACATTATACCCTGCATCATTGGTATGACACGTATCAAAAGTAACCGATAATTTGTCATTCAAGGTTACACCATCAATGATTTGAGCTATCTCATCAAATGAACGACCGATTTCGGTCCCCTTTCCAGCCATCGTTTCTAACGCTATTTGAGCTTTTTGATCCGCATGCAGAACTTCATTTAATCCTTTAATGATTTGTTGGATAGCTGCATCTGCACCAGCCCCAACATGTGCACCCGGGTGCATCGTAATTTGTCTAGCTCCTAGGGCTTCTGCTCGCTCAATCTCTGCTCTTAAAAATTCCACGCCAAAACTGAAATTTTCTGGTTTAATCGTGTTTCCTAAATTAATGATATAAGGTGCATGAACCACAATATCAGATAGTCCATTTTCCGCGATGAATGCTTCGCCTGCTGGGATATTCATTTCTTCTAAAGCTTTACGACGCGTATTTTGAGGAGCTCCTGTATAAATCATAAACGTAGAAGCTTTATAACTTGCAGCTTCTTGAGCTGCTCCTAATAACATTTCTTTGCCTTTCATTGAAACGTGTGAGCCGATCAAAACCATTTTTTTATTCTCCTGACTTTCTAATCTCTTATTTTCTTTATAGAGGACAGTGGAGAGAAGAATAGTGCTCGCTGCTTATTCTTCTGCTGCTGCTTCCTCATCTGATTCGATTTTTGTCGTTTGAATCGATAATTCTTCCAATTGCTTACCGCTCACTAAACTTGGAGCTTGAGCCATTGGATCAACTGCACTTCCGTTTTTAGGGAAAGCAATAACTTCGCGAATATTGTCTTCGCCCGCCAACAACATTGCAAAACGGTCTAATCCTAATGCAATACCACCATGTGGTGGGAAACCATATTCAAGAGCGTTCAACAAGAAACCAAATTGTTCTTCTGCTTCTTCTTGTGTAAAACCAAGCGTTTTGAACATTTTTTCTTGAATGTCACGTTTATGGATACGTATTGAACCGCCTCCTAATTCATAACCATTCAATACAATATCGTACGCTCGAGCTTTTACTTTAGCAGGTTCGTTTTCTAAGAATTCTAATGTACTTTCTTCAGGCATCGTAAATGGATGGTGCACTGCAGTATAACGGCTTCCTTCTTCATCAAATTCTACTAATGGCCAGTCAACAACCCATAAGAATGCAAATTCATCTTGTGGAATCAAGTCTAATTCTTTTCCTAATTTCACACGCAACGCACCTAAAGCATCATAAACTACAGCAGCTTTGTCCGCTACAAACAACAGTAAGTCTCCAGGTTCTGCTTGAGTGCGTTCAATCAAAGCATCAGCATCGTCTGTAAAGAATTTTGCAATCGGTCCTTTAAGTCCATCTTCGTCAACTTTCAGCCAAGCCAATCCTTTAGCACCATAAATGCCTACAAATTCGCCTAAAGCATCAATGTCTTTACGTGAATAATTGGCTGCAGCACCTTTTACATTCAAGGCTTTTACCATTCCGCCATTGCTTACAGCTCCACTGAATACTTTGAAGCTGGAGTCTTTTACAATATCATTCAAATCAATCAATTCCATCGCAAAACGAATATCTGGTTTGTCGCTACCATAACGGTTCATGGCGTCATCATAAGACATCCGTGGGAATGGTAAAGCAACTTCGATTCCTTTAGTTTCTTTCAATACTTTTGCCAGCATATTTTCTGTAAATTCTTGAATTTCTTCAGGTTCCAAGAAGCTGGTTTCAATATCGATTTGAGAGAATTCAGGTTGGCGGTCTCCGCGCAAATCTTCATCTCTAAAACAACGAACGATTTGGTAATAACGGTCAAATCCAGCACCCATCAACAATTGTTTAAACAATTGCGGGGATTGCGGAAGAGCATAAAAATGTCCCGCATGCACACGTGAAGGCACTAAATAGTCTCGGGCACCTTCTGGAGTAGACTTCGTCAAGTACGGTGTCTCAATGTCAATAAATTCTTGATTGTCTAAAAAGTTCCGTACCGATCTCGTGATGTTGTGGCGTAAAAGCAGGTTTTTCGTCATTTCAGGACGACGTAAGTCTAAATAACGATATTCCATACGCTTTTCATCTGAAACAGAAACGCCATCTTCAATATAAAAAGGGGTTGTTTTTGCTTCATTCAATACATTTACTTGGCGTGCTTCGATTTCAACATCACCAGTTGCGATTTTGTTGTTCTGCATGCCTTCAGCACGTTTTACAACTGTACCGGTTATTTCAAGAACGTATTCATTTCTAACAGACTCTGCTATTTCTAAGGCTTCTTTAGAGAATTTAGGGTTAAATACTATTTGAACAATTCCTTCACGGTCACGCAAATCGATAAAAATCAAGTCACCTAAATCTCTACGTTTTTGTACCCATCCTTTTAACACAATCTCTTGTCCAACTAAGTCTTCAGTGACTTGGCCACAATATACTGTTCGTTTAGCCATTTTAAATCAACCCTTCTCTTTTATCTTCATTTTTCGTTCCGATTAATCTTCTTTTTTGAAAAACTCATTAAAAGCTGTCATATCGGCAACTTTTACATTAAACAATTTTTCAAAATCACCATCGTAGATTTCTTCTAATTCCACTACGGATTCTTTTCCGCTCTTCATGACTTTAAAGTTGATCGTACCATTTTCCAATTCATTTTCCCCAAGCGTCAAGACTACTTTCGCATTTTTCTTGTTGGCAGTTTTAAATTGATTTTTGATTTTGCGATTCAAAAAGTCGCGATCAGCAGATAAACCGGCTGAACGAACCGCTTGAACAACTTTTAAGGTTTCTAAGTTAGTGGATTCGCCAATACCGATGACGTACACGTCTAACGCTTCTTCTTCCGCCAACTCAATATCCTCAGCGTTTAAAATAAGCAACAAACGTTCCATACCGATAGCGAAGCCAAAGCCTGGAGTAGCTGGTCCACCTACTTCTTCGACTAATCCATCATAACGTCCGCCTGCACAAATGGTTGTCAACGAACCAAATGTTTCAGCTTCTGTCATCACTTCAAAAATCGTGTGGTTGTAATAATCCAACCCGCGAACCATATTGCTGTCGATTTCATAAGGAATATCTAAAGCTTCCAGCATTTCTTTTACTGCTTCAAAATGTTCTTTAGAAGTATCGTTCAAATAATCTAAAATAGAAGGCGCATTTGCTACGATAGCTTGATCTTTTTTGTCTTTGCTGTCCAATACGCGCAAAGGGTTTTTGTGCAGTCTGTTTTTTGAGTCTTCACTCAATTCTTCAACATGTGGTTCCAAATAAGCAATCAACGCTTCACGGTAAGCCAAACGACTTTCCAGATCTCCCAATGAATTGATCACAAGTTTTAAACTTTCTAATCCTAATTCTTGAAACAGATCCATTGCTAAAGCAATTGTTTCAACATCTGTTGCCGGATTGTCGCTTCCAAACGCTTCGACCCCAAATTGATGAAATTGACGCATACGGCCGCTTTGAGGGCGCTCATAACGAAACATCGGTCCTTGGTAATAAACTTTGTATGGTTTAGCGTGCTCTGGCCCAAACAATTTATTTTCGACAAATGCTCTGGCAATAGGAGCAGTTCCTTCAGGACGTAAAGCTAATTCCCTACCGCCCTTATCTTGAAAATTGTACATTTCTTTGGAAACGATGTCGCTGGTTTCACCAACACCTCTTGAAAACAGGTCATAACTTTCAAAAATCGGTGTTCGAATTTCTTCAAATTGATAGTCTGCTAAAACAGCTCTAAAAATATCTTCTACGTATTGCCATTGTTTTGTATTTTCCGGCAACAAATCAGCTGTGCCTTTTGGTTTTTGAAATGCCATTATATGTGTCTCTCCTTCTTATCTACCCTTTTATCAAAAAAAAATCGTCCTTACTCTGCTTGTGCAGAATAAGGACGATTGAACATGTCAACGTGGTACCACCTTGTTTTGAAAGCCATCAGCTTTCCTCAACGATTAACGCTCGTAACGCAGCAGCTTTTCACTACTGTCCCTCCAGAGTGTCTTTCGTTTTATCTCGCGCAGAATTTTTTTCAGCCCATGAAAATTCTCTCTTGATACGCTAATAAAGTTACTTCCTCTATCATTGGGGTCAGATATTTTGTATTAGTTAAAGATTACTAGAAAGACAACAGATTGTCAAGACACATTCTTATTTCGTCACGTCATGCGCATGAAAAGTACTTTCTCCCAAAAATTAAGGTCTTCTTTTTAAAACACTCTCTTAATAAGTAGGGGCGGCTCTATGGGGTGAAGTTTCCTCCGGAATAGACGGGTTTGCTTGTGGAAAGCCATGGGACCGTCTGGAGCCTGTAGTCTTTCAAGCTTCAAACGGAATCGTAAGCGCTGAAGTGCCAACGCTCCGTAATTCACATTTCATTTTTTACATGGCTACAAGCAACCCCTATTCCTCCAGAAATATCACGGGTCTCAAACGAGTCACAGCTTAAAAAAGCGTGTCTAAGTATTTCGGGAAGTTCAAAGAAAGCGGGTCTTTTTCATAATGAAGACCGAAGTCTTCCACTTCACTCAACAGATGGAAAATCTCGTTCATGCCGCCCGCCTCCGCATTTTTCTTTTAGCAGACCAGAGACGAGAGGATTCGTAATCTTATTTTTTTATTTAAATTTTTTCATACGTATGACATGTTATTTCGTGGTTCTCTAAAGATGATTTCTAAATTTTCCAGTTCACCGTTAACCAGACCATTTCTTCAGCGATTCTTTAATGGCAGATCACTTTATCTTTGGTATAGAATAGATTTACGCAGCCCTTACCTTAATTGATTCTTCGCTCTTGAACAAACGTCTAACTCAATAAAGAAGTAATAAATTAATCCCCTTTATATTTTAATTGCTTAATCAAGTAAACAATTGTTATAATTAAATACAACAGATTGTTCTTTTCTACATAAGTATGTAAAGAAAGTAGTGATACCTTTTATGCAAGACTCACCTATAGTACATAGACCTAAAAAAACAACTTTACTCATTATGATTGGTCTGTTCTTACTGTTGACAACCTATGCAACAGTTGCGATGGCTCAAACCAGTACAGTAGTCATCAACGCTAGTGTAGTCAATGTGAGAACGGGACCTGGTTTATCTTATGATGTCATGTCTCAAGTTGTGGAAGATGAAAAAGTTCAAGTTATTACTGAACAAAATGAATGGTACAAAGTGCGCATCAGCAACGATCAAGTAGGATGGATCGCAAGTTGGTTAGTAGACAATATTGAAATCAGTGCTGCTACAAACTTGGTAGGGACCATCACCCATCCTGAAGTAAATGTCCGAGCAGAGAGCAATACTGACAGTGACATTTTGGGCACTGTTACAGAAGGCACACAACTGACAGTCTTATTCCAACAAGAAGGCTGGACTCAAGTACAGTACTACAATCGAGTAGCTTGGATCAGTTCATCTTTAATTGATGTGAAAGTGACTCCTAAACAAGAGGCTACTTCTACTGTAGCTACAGAAAACAATGCGGCCGCTCCTATCCAACAAGTAACTGTTCGAACAGACGGCACGAATATTCGCAGCGGTCCTTCAATTGAAGACTCCGTTGTGGAAACAGCTTTTAAAGGCGATTCATTTGCTTTTGTCGAAGCAGTGGATGATTGGTACTTGATTAAATTGGCAGATGGAACACAGGGATATGTAGCCAACTGGGTAGTAGATTTGTCGGCGAACAATGAAGCAGCCCCTACTGCTAACATCACTAATATATCGGAAGCGACTATCGTGATTGACGCCGGACATGGCGGACACGACTCAGGTGCCTTGGCACAGAATTTCTATGAGAAAGAGGTCACGTTGAAAACAGCTAAACTGCTGGCAGCCCGCTTAAGAAGCGCTGGAGCGAATGTGATCATGACTCGTGACAGTGACGAGTTTATCGAATTACAGGATCGAGCTTATATCAGCAACAATAATCATGCAGATGCCTTTATCAGTTTACATTATGATTCTACTGAAACCAGAAATGAAATCAGTGGAACTACGACATATTATTATCATGAAGAAGAAAAAGCTTTGGCTGATTTGATCAACCTAAACTTAAGTCAATATGGTCCGTTGCCAAACAATGGCGTTCGCTACGGAAACTACTTCGTGTTAAGAGAAAATTATCAACCTGCAGTTTTGTTGGAATTGGGGTATTTAAATAATGATACCGACCAGCAAGTCGTAAATACAGACAATTACCGTTCTCAAATCGTTGAAGGCATCTATCAAGCCTTGAATCAATACTTTACACCTTAAAAAACAAAAACGGACATCCACTTCTTGAATCAGTGGATGTCCGTTTTTTATCACAGAAGTAATCATTACAAGAAACCATAAGACGTATTTTTTGTTATCTTAACTGCGAAACCTTTTGTTTGATCAATCCGCAAAACGATCACAAGGTTTTATTGGTTTCTTCTTCTGTGGTGTTCGTTATTTCTGTTTGCTGTCAATCAAGATTGTTACCGGACCATCATTGACTAGTGCAACTTGCATATCAGCCCCAAATTGGCCTGTTGCCACAGTAAACCCCGCATTTTTCAGTTCTTGATTGAATGTTTCGTACATTGGTATGGCTTTATCAGGTCTGGCAGCATCAATAAAGCTAGGACGATTTCCTTTTTTAGTATTGGCATGTAAGGTAAATTGAGAAATGGATAAGATCTCCCCATGAACATCCGCTAATGACAAGTTCATTTTTCCATCTTCATCTTCAAAGATTCTCATTTTGCTGATTTTACGTACTAAATAGTCTACATCTTCTTTGGTATCTGCCTCTTCGATACCGACTAACAGTACAAAACCTTTATTGATTTCCCCTACTATTTTATCATCTATAGAAACTGAGGCTTTTTTTGACCGTTGAATAACTACTCTCACTGTTCAATCTCCTTTTCTCATCTTATAGTACAAAAAGCGCATTCTAAGTCCGCAAATTAAGGACACTTTAATATCCTCCTTTGCTGGTCTTAAAATGCGCTTCGATATCCTGTTGCTTGAATTTACGAAGTAATTCTTCGAACTGTGTAAACATCAGGGATATTTTTAATTTTATCGACGATTTTTTCTAATTGATTTAAGTTGACGATACCGATCGTCATCGTAACAGTAGCCATCTTGTTGTTGTCTATGCGGCCATTTACATTGCTGAGATTTTTTGTCTGTGTATTGACGACTTGTAAAATCTCATTCAATAAACCAGAACGATTGTATCCTTCAACTTGTAATTCAGCATTGTATTCTTTTCCAGCATTTGAAGTATCTTCCCACTCTACTTCGATCAGACGGTCTTCGACTTCTGGTGAAGCATGTACGTTCGGACAGTCTTTACGGTGGATTGAAATACCGCGGCCTTTGGTAATGTAACCAACGATTTCATCCCCCGGGACAGGACTGCAGCAGCGGCTCAAACGAGTTAAGAGATTGTTTACTCCTTGAATGACCACCCCGCCATCATGTCGGATCTTCATTTTTTCTGGTTCAGCTTTTTTGGGTTTTAATTCGATCGTTTCAAGTTCCATGAATTTTTCATCATTTTTTCGATCGCGTCTTTCTTTTTCCGTCAAACGGTTGGCTACTACCAAAGCAGTCAGTTCGCCGTAACCAATAGCCGCAAGCAAATCATCTTCGGTCGTGAAATTAAATCTTTCCAAAAGTTTTTTCATATTACTTTTATTCATGAATTCTTTTGGTTGGAAACCCATTTCTAACAACTGCTTCTCCACTAAATCGCGACCTTTGGTGATATTTTGTTCACGGTCTTGTAATTTGAAAAAGCGTTTGATTTTATTTCTTGCTTTAGAAGTAGAAACAAAGTTGAGCCAGTCACGACTTGGTCCATAAGAATTGGTAGACGTTAAAATTTCTACAATATCCCCGGTCTTCAGCTTGTAGTTCAATGGAACGATTTTCCCATTGATTTTTGCTCCTACTGCTTTATTTCCGATTTCAGTATGCACACTGTAAGCAAAGTCTAACGGTCCTGAACCAGATGGCAGTTCCGTAACATCCCCTTTTGGTGTAAAAACATAGACTTTATCTTTAAAAATGTCCTCTTTTACACTTTGCATAAATTCATTGGCATCAATTGATTCGTCTTGCAACTCAATGATATCACTAAACCAAGACAGTTTATTACTGACTTGTTCGCCATCTATTTTCTTCGTGATACCTTCTTTATAAGCCCAATGCGCCGCAACCCCGTACTCAGCAATGTGGTGCATCTCTGCAGTACGAATCTGTACTTCTACTGGATTGCCGCCAGGACCAATGACAGTGGTATGCAAAGACTGATACATATTAGCTTTAGGCATCGCGATATAATCTTTGAATCTGCCAGGCATTGGTTTCCAACGCGTATGAATCGCTCCTAAAACCGCATAACAGTCTTTGATCGAACCCACGATTGCACGTATCGCCAGCAAGTCGTAAATTTCATTAAATTGTTTCTTCTGATCTCTCATCTTACGGTAAATAGAATAAATGTGTTTTGGCCGTCCAGTGATTTCCGCTTCCACATTTAAATCATCCACAGATTCTTGTATTTCAGCAATAGCATTCGCAATGTAACGTTCCCGTTCTTCTCGTTTTGAGCTCATTAAATGCACGATACGGTAATATTGTTGTGGATTCAAATAACGCAGCGAAGTATCTTCTAATTCCCACTTGATACGGTTGATCCCTAATCGATCTGCTAAGGGCGCATAGACTTCCAGCGTTTCGTTAGCAATGCGGCGCTGTTTTTCTGGCCGGTGATATTTCAAGGTCCTCAAGTTGTGCAAACGGTCTGCCAACTTGACCATGATCACTCTCATGTCATTTGCCATAGCTAACAACATTTTACGATGATTAGCCGCTTGTTGCTGCTCATGAGATTGAAATTGGATTTTTCCTAGTTTGGTTACACCATCGACCAGTTCAGCAACTTCTTGTGAAAATTCATTAGCAATGTCTTCAAAAGTATAATCTGTGTCTTCTACTACATCATGCAAGAATCCAGTAGCTACTGTGACGGGGTCCATCTTTAATTCAGCTAATATTCCCGCTACCTGGATAGGGTGAGTAATATAAGGTTCGCCCGATTTACGAAACTGCCCTTCATGAGCCTTTCCAGCAAAATCGCTTGCCTTTTTGACAAAAGCCACGTGGTTACTATTCATATAAGTTAAGGTTAGAGCAATAACCTCTTTGGCTGTATATTCTTTATTTTTAGGCATTTTGTCACCTTCTCTTTAATTTACTAATTCGGTATATAAAAATAGCACTCGAATCGAGTGCTATCCAACTGTTTAATCTCACATGTATTATACGCTGAATGGTTGTTTATTTCAATAGCTGCTTGAAGCATCTGATCCGGAAGCTTCGTTGTTCAGCAAAGCGATTCCGTTTGATGAACCTAAACGAGTAGCACCAGCTTCAATAAAGTCTGCAGCATCTTGAGCAGTACGAACTCCGCCGCTGGCTTTAACGCCTAAATCTGGTCCAACAGCACTACGCATCAATTTGATGTCTGTTACTGTAGCTCCCCCGGTTGAAAAACCAGTAGAGGTTTTAACAAAGTCTGCTCCAGCTTTTTTCGCGATTTCGCAAGCTCGAATTTTTTCTTCATCTGACAATAAGCTTGTTTCAATGATGACTTTTGTTAAAGCTTTTCCTTCAGCAGCTTTTACTACGCCTTCAATATCTCGTTCTACAGCAGCATCGTCTTTATCTTTCAACGCTCCGATATTGATGACCATGTCTACTTCAGTGGCGCCGTTTTGGATCGCATTTTTCGCTTCGAAAGCTTTCACTTCAGAAGTAGTTGCTCCTAAAGGAAAACCGATCACTGTACAAACTTCAACGTCTGAATCGTTTAAGTATGCTGCAGCTTTTTTGACCCAAGTAGGATTGACACAAACTGACATAAAATGATGTGCAGCAGCTTCTTCACACAACACTTTGATTTGTTCTTCCGTTGCGTCAGCCTTTAACAATGTATGATCGATATATTTGTTTAACTTTTTTACCACGATACATCCCTCTTTTCTGAATTCTCATTCTTAGTATACCTTACTTTTGTTTTACTGAACAAGACTTTTACAGCCCTTTTAACTCCATTGCAAAAGAAATAGCCGCTAAAGCATACAAAGGAGCTGTCTCTGTTCGTAAAATACGCGGTCCCAGTGAACAAACTGTAAAATTTCGTTCTTCCAATTGACTGATCTCGTTTGGAGACAACCCGCCTTCTGGACCAAACACGATCAAGACCGTATCATCGGGATTCAATTGGCTCAAAGTAGAACGAAAATTTTGCATCTCTCCATTTTTAGCATTTTCTTCGTAAGCTACTAAGCAAAAATCATATTCAGCGCTTTGCTGCAACAGCTCCGTAAACGTAGCTACCGCTTTTACTTCTGGTACTTTCGTCCGGTGAGCTTGTTCAGCAGCTTCTTGAGCGATTTTGCTCAATCGTTCTTGTTTTTTAGCCGCTTTTTTCTGATCCCATTTGACAATAGCGTACTCTGATTTGAACGGCAGGAAAGCATTTGCCCCAAGTTCCGTCCCTTTTTGAACGATCCATTCCAACTTGTCCCCTTTAGGCAATCCGCTGGCGATGGTGATTCGTGCAGGCAATTCTTTGGATTGCGTTTCATCCGCTACCCATTTCAAATGAACTTCATCTTCCAGCACTTGAGCGATCTCAGCTTTAAAGGCCTTGTGATCTGGCAGTACTAGAATAACTTGTTCTTTTTCTTTCATCCGCATGACACGAATCATGTGGTGGTACTGTTCGTCTTGAACGATGATTTCAGCCGTTTGGTAGTCAGACGGCTGTTCTGTTAAGAAATAACGCTGCACCGCTTAATCCTCCTCCACTTTTTGAGCAACAATCGCAAACCAGTCTTTCATTTGCAAAACTTGCAAAATAGTGAAGCCTTGTTTTGCCAATTCTTTTAAAATCAACTCTTTTTTTGATTCTATGATGCCTGAAGTGATAAAGAAGCCGTTTGGTTTCAATACACGCCAAGCATCTGGAATCAACGGCACGATGATTTCAGCTAAAATATTGGCTACAACAATCTCCGCTTCCCTGTCGATACCCTTCAATAAATCATTCGCTGACACATGAATGTTTGTTGCAAAGGTATTTAAGGCTACATTATCCTTAGCCGATCGCACAGCCACTTCATCCAAATCAAACGCATGCACTTCAGCAGCTCCCATAGCCACGCTGGCGATACTTAAAACTCCAGAACCTGTCCCAACATCTAAAATCGTTTCTCCGCCTCTAATATACGTTTCCAACGCTTGTAAGGATAAGCGTGTCGTTGCATGAGTTCCCGTTCCAAATGCCAGACCTGGATCTAATTTGATCACGATTTCTCCATCCATTGCAGGCTGATAATCTTCCCATTGAGGAGCAACCGTTAAATAACGCGTAATTTGTTGCGGATGATAATGTTTCTTCCATGCTGACGCCCAATTTTCTTCCTTAACATCGTTTACTTCTATCACATTCGGTTCGATAGACAAGCCAAAAGATTTCAATAGTTCTATGCGTTGCTTGATTTCAGGCAATAACTCCAACAAGTTTGTGGTTTCAGGAAAATAAGCTTTCACTAAGGAACCTTCTGCTACATATTGCTGATTTTCTAAAATCCGTATTTCACCAAATCCATCATCTGGAGTGGATAAAAAATCTTGTACATTCTCAATAGCTACTCCGCCCGAACCTGCTTCAATAAAAATATTGGATACAGCTTCGATGGCCTCATTTGAGGTATGTACACTTACTTCATTCCATTTCATACTGCTGTTAACTCCTCTCGTTTTAGGCCGTTAAAATTTTGGATAAGGGACTAATTTAGTTTCGTAACGATCGGTAGCTTTTAATGTCTCAATCGTTTGGTGGAAATTTTCTTCTTGCCAGTTCATCTCAAATGTTTCAATATCGGGATTTTGCGCAAATTCCATTAAATTGGTTTGTCCCTCACTAACCACTAAGCGCAATACCTTGATGACAGCATCCAAAAATCCTTGTTCGATACCCTTTTTAACGGAAAACGGGAAAGCTTGTAAGTAGTCATCCAACAAAATTTTCGATTTTTCTGGATCGTAAAAACAGATTACGTCTTCAAATTGAATGCCTTCTTCTTCATTTACGGTTCCTTCTATATCTTGGATTACCATATCCGGATTAGTTTCAGCGTAAATAGTCACAAACAACTCGATCACATGTTGTCTTTTATTCCAATTTACTTCCCAGTCAAATGACGCTTCATTTTCTTCCAAGATTGCTACTAAATAATCGATCATGTCTTTGTTCATCTGAGTACCTTCTCTCTTATATTTTTTACTGCCATCCAAAATCCAAGTCAACAGGTCCCTTTTTTCTCGATACATACGGGTTACCAGCTACTATAAAACGAAGCGGTGCATCTGTCCATTTCCCTTTATTCGGGATACCGATCCTTGATGTAGCAATAATTTCTTTAGGTATACGTCTTTGCTGTGTTGAAAGATACAATGGCGCTTCCCCAATCGATGTTCCGTAATCCTCTTTTGTAATTCCCATGGCTTTCGTTAATTTACCTGGTCCATTAGTCACATTAATCCCAGACATTTTTCTTCTTTCTTCCATCAACTCCACACCGCTGAACGGCTCAATGGCTCGAATCAATATTCCTTGGGGATTTCCAGCTTCTTTGGCAATAATGTTCAACATCGTATGGGTATGCATGTGATAAATATAGATTGTTCCTGCAGGTTGGTACATAGCTTTCAGGCGAGGCGTTTTCCTCAATCCAAAACTATGCGCAGCTTCATCAAATTCTCCAACGTAAGCTTCAGTTTCCACGATCCAACCTGATGTTATCCCTTCGTCTGTTTCTTTGATCAGCAGGCATCCTAATAACTCTTGAGCGATCTCTTCTGTTGCTTTTGTCTGATCTGTCCAAAAATTCATTTAAATCCTCTTTCTATGCTTAACCATTCTATATTATTACGTTCCTTATACAGTATACAATAAATTGCCACACAGGTGAAAAGAAACTCATCTTTGTTTGTCGATAGATACCCGTTATCTTCAACTAAAAAAGAACTCTCCATGATAGTGGAAAGCTCTTTTCAAATTTATTCATCAGTTCATTTCAAACGCACCTGTATAAAGTTGGTAATATTCTCCTTTTTGAGAAATCAACTCATCATGATTTCCACGTTCAATAATTCTACCTTGCTCCATAACCATGATCGCATCCGAATTTCGAACGGTTGAAAGTCGATGAGCAATAACAAAAACAGTCCGGCCTTTCATCAAAGCATCCATTCCACTTTGCACAACGAATTCTGTACGTGTATCAATACTTGAAGTTGCTTCATCCAAAATCAATACCGGTGGATTCGCTACGGCTGCTCTGGCAATTGCAAGCAACTGTCTTTGTCCTTGAGAAAGTGAACCGCCATCACCCGTTAATTCTGTATCATACCCATTTGGCAATTGTCGGATAAAGAAATCCGCATTTACTAATCGAGCAGCAGCTTCAATCTCTTCATCTGTCGCATCTAATCGCCCATAACGGATATTGTCTTTGATCGTTCCTGAGAACAAATGCGTATCTTGCAGTACGATCCCTAAAGATCTTCTAAGATCATCTTTTTTGATTTTTTTGACATCAATACCATCATAAGTGATCGTCCCTTCTTGAATATCGTAGAAGCGATTGATCAAGTTGGTAATCGTTGTCTTTCCTGCTCCAGTTGCACCTACAAAAGCTATTTTTTGCCCTGGTTTTGCAAATAAATTAATTTTGTGAAGAATCGTTTTGTTGGAATTGTATCCAAAAGTCACATCTTTAAAACGGACATCACCTGTTAATTCTTTATAAACCGGTTCATTAGCAATAGTGCTTTGTTTCCAAGCCCAATTGCCTGTACGGTGATCTGCTTCTTCGATGGCCCCGTCAGCTTGTTTAACGATATTGACTAACTCGATCGTTCCAGTATCCTCTTCTGGTTTTTCATCTAACAAATTAAAAATACGCTCCGCACCTGCTAAGGACAAAATAATCGCATTAAATTGTTGTGAAATCTGTGCTACAGGCATAGTGATACTTTTTGTGAATTGAACAAAAGAAGCAATACTTCCTACAGTTAAAGCAGTCAAACCTGTAATCGAAAGAACCGCACCCATAACTGCTGTCAACAAATACATAAAGTTTCCGATGTTTCCCATGATCGGCATTAAAATATTGGCGTAAGTGTTGGCTTTTGTGGCATTTTCTCTAAGGTCTTCATTCAATTTGCTAAAATCAGCAATAGCTTCGTCTTCATGGTTAAAGACTTTAACGACTTTTTGTCCTTCGATCATCTCTTCTACATAACCATTTAACGTACCTAATGCGGCTTGTTGGATAGAGAAGAATCGACCGCTTTTGCTGCCTATCGTTCGGATAACAGCTACCATGATTCCAACCATACATAAAACGAATAGTGTCATTGGAACATTAATAATGAACATCGCAATAATGATCGATAAAATCATGATCAGCGAAGAAAAAATCTGTGGGATCGATTGACTGATCATTTGTCTCAGAGTATCTGTATCGTTGGTGTAATGACTCATAATATCTCCGGTAGCAGTGCTGTCAAAATAACGAATGGGCAGAGATTCCATATGTGTAAACATTTCATCTCAAATATCTTTCAAGATTCCTTGGGATACCGTAACCATCGTTCGGTTAAAGATATAGGTAAATACTGCTCCAGTTAGGTACAGTAACGCCATTAAACCAATGATACGCGCTAAATTAGAGTAATCGGGAGTTTGTTGAGACAGAAGCGGCGCGATGTAGTCATCGATCAATGTCTTTGTAAAACTGATCCCGATCGCATTGGTTGCTGCACTGATAATAATACTGACGATAACAATGATGATCCGCAGTTTGTATTGCTTAGTGGCATACGAAAGGATTCGTTTAAATATTTTTAATGGGCTAACAGTTGGTTTAGACATCGGTTTATTCTTCAACTATCGTCCCTCCTTTTACTTGAGAATCATGAACTTCTTTATAGATTTTATTCGTTTGCAAGAGTTCTTCGTGGGTCCCGATTCCGTTGATTTTGCCTTCATCTAATACGATGATGCGGTCAGAATCTTGAATGGAAGAAATACGTTGTGCCACAATAATTTTAGTGGTATTTGGGATCTCTTCTATAAAGGCTCTTCGGATATACGCATCTGTTTTGGTATCCACCGCACTGGTTGAATCATCTAAAATCAAGATTTTAGGTTGTTTCAACAATGCTCGTGCAATCGTCAATCGTTGTTTTTGACCACCAGATACATTGGATCCGCCTTGATCTAAGACTGTTTCATAAGTATCCGGAAAACCTTGAACAAAATCATCTGCTTGAGCTAATTTGGCCACACGTTGAACTTCTTCTTTGGAAGCTTGTTTATCTCCCCATTTTAAATTTTCCATAATCGTTCCAGAAAACAAGGTGTTTTTTTGCAGCACCATAGCAATCTGATCACGCAAGGTCACTAGATCATATTCTTTTACATTGTGTCCAGAAACATAGACTTCCCCTTCAGACACATCATACAATCGAGGGATCAACTGAATGAGGGAACTTTTTCCGCTACCAGTTCCACCAATGATACCGATCGTTTCACCAGACTTGATCGTAAAATTGATCTGACTTAAATCCGCTTCTTCAGATTCTTCGTTGTATTTGAATTGAACATTTCTAAATTCAATCTCCCCATTTTCAATCGTCTTACGAGGATTTTCGGGATTTGTCAATGTAGCTTTTTCTTTTAACACTTCGGCAACCCGTTCTACCGAAGCTTCAGAAATAACGATCATGACAAAAATCATTGAAATCATCATGATACTGCTTAGAATTTGCATCATGTAAGTAATAAAACTGGTCAGCTCTCCTGTACTCATAGTTCCGCCAACCACATATTTTGCTCCAAACCAATAAACAAGAAGCAAACAAGAATAAATAGCGATTTGCATCACTGGAGCATTAAGAGCAGTGATTTTTTCAGCTTTGGTAAATAAATCTTTGATATCTGTTGAAGCAATCTTAAACTTTTCAATTTCTTTTTCTTCTCATACAAAGGATTTTACAACACGTACTCCATTGATATCCTCTTGCACCGTTTGATTTAAACGATCGTATTTTTTGAACACTTCAATAAAATAAGGATGCACACGATAAATTAGTCCGATTAAAATAAATGCTACAATAGGAACAATAATTAAAATCGTTAATGATAATCTCAAATTCGTATACGCAGCCATTGCAAAAGCAAAGGCAATCATAAAAGGAGCTCGAATAATAGTCTTTAGTACCATTTGAAAAGCCATTTGAATATTTGTGATATCGGTCGTCAGTCTGGTAATCAGACTAGAAGAAGAATATTTGTCAATATTATCAAATGCAAAGGTTTGGATATTCTCGTAGATGTCTTGACGGAGATTGGCAGAAAAACCTACCGCGGCATCAGAAGAAAATTTTCCGCCTAGTACTCCAAACAACATAGATAAGCAGGCCATTAAAAACATCACCAAACCTATCTTTAAAACATACCCCAAGTCGCCTTCAATCAATCCTTGGTCAATGATTTTTGCCATCAAAAAAGGAATAAAAATTTCTACTGCAACTTCTAATGCCATAAATAACATGGTCAAGTAAGAGGGTTTCTTATATTGGCGTAATGATTTTACTAACGTTTTATACATTTCTTTCCTTCTTTCCCTTTAACTAACTGAGCAAATTCGATTGCTCCATTAAATTGTATATTCGGTAAATCGTTTTTATCGTCAGACGAATGTCCTCTTCAGGGATATCTTTTAAAATCTCACTATTTTTTTCGTGAAAATCACTAACGACTTTTTGATGTAAAGCTAACCCTTTCTCGGTTAAATAAATATTTACGACTCGTTTATCTTCTTGATTGGTTTCTTTTTTGATATAGCCCAGATCCTCTAGTGTCGCGATATTTTTAGTAATACTTGGTAAAGTTACACCGATCGTTTCAGCAATGTCGCTGATTCGGACCTCCCTCAACTCTTTTGATAAGTTGTATAAGGTTTTAATAATATAAACGTGTCTTTTCTGCACTTCAGGAGGAGGTTCAGGCAAAAAACGCATCGTGTGTTTTGCACTAAAACAAGCGTCAATGTATTCTTCCGATAGTTGTCTATCCATTTCTTTTTTGCTCCTTTCTCTTTAAGTTACCTAATATAATTACTACAAGTAACTATATTACCAAAAAAATGGACAAATAGGTAGAAAAACTGAATAAAAATCTTCTGTCAACAAACCTTATATTTCCATATAGCATTCTTCTTCCCCTATTTTATGTACAGCTTAAATCTTGGACACATACTGCTTTTATGCAAAACCTTTCTTACTTAATTTGTTCTATTTCTGTATAAATAATATCTTGTAGGCGGCTTATATGATAATATAAGTTTCATGGAACCGATAAACTGGCAGTTTTTTTGCTTTTTAATTTCCATCCAATACATGCATCATTACAGGAGCTATTTGGAAATCCTTTAATATAGCAAGGTGGTTCATTTATAAGAAAAAGAGTTTTTAGAAGGAGTTACGCATGAATAAACTGAAATTAGTCTCATTATTAGGGCTTTGTGGTTTGGTGCTTGCAGCTTGTAGAGAGAAACAAACTGCTGAAAAATTTGCTGCTGATACTGAAAATACAGCTGAAGCAGAATCAAACGAAAAAAGTTCTGAACAAGTATTAGAAGTTAACACAACTCTTTATGAAGGCATGAATGGAACTTATGAAATTCTTGAAATTGAGCAATTACAAAGTGCTCTGTTCCCTGACAAACAAATCATGGCACTTACCATTAATTACACTAATACGACTGAAGATACACAAAGTCCGTGGTTGGCTTGGGCTTTCGATATAGCCGCTAGTCAAGAAACTGAAGTGACAGTCGAAACTTTGGATGGAGCGAATGGACAATTTCCTGAGGGTTATAAAACAGAAGCGGTCAAATTGGGAGAAGCTGAAATTAAACCAGGAGCTACAGTAGAAGTTGTCATCGGTCACGAAATTCTCTACCCTGGCCAACCTGTGTTCTTGAAAGATTTGAGTTTATTGGAAGACAACGGAGAAAAATTTTCCAGAGAAATTACCACTGAATAAAAAAGAGGCTTCGGCCTTTTTTTTTCGTTAAAAAATGCTCCCTTTCAAAATCTATCCAATAGATTTTGAAAGGGAGCATGACAGAAAGATTCATTTTTCGAGCTGTTATTTAGTGAGTTAACTCTTGCTAAATAGATAGAGATGAAGCAATCTATTATTCTTCGTCGATATTCAATACAGACATGAACGCTTCTTGAGGAATCTCCACAGAACCGACTTGTTTCATCCGTTTTTTTCCTTTTTTCTGTTTGTTCAATAATTTTTGGCGTCTCGTTGGATCCCCACCATATAGTTTAGCAGTAACGTCTTTACGGAACGCTTTGATTGTTGAACGAGCTACGATTTTTTGTCCAATAGCTGCTTGAACAGGGATTTCAAACATTTGACGAGGAATGGTTTTCTTCAATTGCTCTACAATGGCTTTCCCGCGATCATAAGCAAAATCTTTGTGGACAATAAAACTTAACGCATCCACTTGTTCACTATTTAATAAAATATCCATTTTCGATAAATTGCTTTGTTTGTAACCGATAATTTCATAGTCCAAAGAAGCATAGCCTTTAGTACTTGATTTTAGACGGTCAAAGAAGTCATAAACGATTTCAGACAATGGCAATTCATAAACGACATTTACTCGAATATCATCCAAGTAATCCATCGTCATAAAATTCCCCCGTTTGCGTTGGCAAATTTCCATTACCGCACCTACGTACTCATTCGGTACCATGATGTTGGCTTTAACGTAAGGTTCTTCTACAGATGCGATTTTAACCGGTTCTGGCATTTCTGAAGGATTCGATACGACCAGTTCTTCTCCGTTCGTCAAATTCACATGATAGATTACAGATGGTGCTGTAGTAATCAAGTCTAAGTTGAATTCGCGTTCCAAACGTTCTTGAACGACATCCATATGCAACATTCCTAAGAACCCGCAACGGAACCCAAATCCAAGAGCTTGAGAAGTTTCAGTTTCAAATTGCAAAGCAGCATCATTCAATTCCAATCTTTCTAATGCTTCACGCAAATCTCCAAATCGAGATGAATCAGTTGGATACATTCCACAAAATACCATCGGTGTTAATCTGCGGTAACCTTCTAAGGGTTCTTCTGCTGGATTATCCGCTAATGTAATCGTATCTCCAACTCGTGTGTCTTGAACTGTTTTGATATTGGCGGTAACATATCCTACATCTCCAACCATCAAGTAATCACGTTTGATCGGTTTAGGAGAAAAGACACCCACTTCTGAAACTTCGAACGTTTTTCCATTACTCATCAGTTTCATAGTATCTCCAGGCTTGATCATACCTTCCGTCACACGGATATTCAACACCACTCCACGATAAGCATCGTAAGCAGAGTCAAAAATCAAGGCTTTCAACGGATTGTCCACGTCTCCTGAAGGAGCTGGCACTTTTTTTACGATTTCTTCTAGTATCTCTTCAATTCCGATGCCAGATTTGGCACTAGCCAATACAGCTTCACTCGCATCAATTCCGATCACATCTTCGATTTCTGTTCTGACTTTTTCCGGATCCGCTGCCGGCAAATCGATTTTATTGATAACGGGCAAAATTTCCAAATCATTGTCCAATGCTAAATATACGTTGGCCATTGTTTGAGCTTCGATACCTTGAGCCGCATCTACGACTAAAATAGCCCCTTCACAGGCCGCTAAACTACGAGATACTTCGTACGTAAAGTCGACGTGTCCTGGAGTGTCGATTAAATGAAATGTATACGTTTCTCCATCTTTAGCTGTATAGTTCAGTTCAACAGCATTCAGCTTGATAGTGATACCACGTTCTCTTTCTAAATCCATCGAGTCCAGCAATTGTTCATGCATTTCTCTGTCTGCAACAGTATGCGTCATTTGTAAAATACGATCCGCTAACGTCGATTTCCCGTGATCAATATGAGCAATGATCGAGAAATTCCGGATGCGTTTCTGACGTTCCAAATAATCATTTTTATTCATTGGTTATTTCCTGCTTTCATTCAATTATTCCTAAAGTATTCTAGTGAATTATAACAGTCTAAAGGCTAAAATACAATGTTTCGCCTATTCCCCCATTACAAACCCTTCTTAAATGACACTTTAATTTGACTATTTTCCGCATTATGCAAAAAGGAACCTGATTGAGAACAGGTTCCTTTTATTGGTTAGTCTTTTTTGAAGACGTCTTTCATTTTGTTGAAGAAAGAGCCATCTGCTTGTTCATTGATTGAAACATCGCTCACTTTAGCGAATTCTCTCAATAAATCGGCTTGTTTGTCATTTAAACTCTTCGGTGTGACTACATTGACTTTCACGTGTTGATCACCTTGTCCGGTACCTCTTAATCTAGGGGCCCCTTTGCCTTTGATTCGGAAAGTTGTTCCCGTTTGAGTTCCAGCCGGAATTTTCAGTTTCACTTTGCCATGAACAGTAGGAACTTCTATCTCATCCCCTAAAGCTGCTTGGACGAAGTGAATCGGTGTTTCAAAGTAAATTTCAGATCCTCGACGTTGAAATTGTTTGCTTGGTTTCACACGGAAAATCACATACAGATCTCCGTAAGGTCCACCGTTTTTACCAGCTTCACCTTGACCATTTAAGCGCATTTGATCGCCATCTTCTACACCAGCAGGTACTGTTACTTTCACTTTATGAACATCTTTTACATGTCCTGCTCCGCCACAGGTAGGACATTTTTCTTTGATTTCTTGTCCGGTTCCCCCACAAACGTCACAGACTGTACGAGTTTGCATTCTGCCAAGTGGCGTATTTCGTTCCACATTGATCGAACCTGTTCCCGAACATTTTGAACAAGTAACAGGAGAGGTTCCCGGTTTAGCGCCATCCCCATGACAAGTATGACATTCTTGGCTGCGATTGTATTTAATGGTAGTTTGCTTACCAAATACAGCTTCTTCAAACTCTAAGTTAAGAGAGTATTGTAAGTCCTCTCCTTGACGAGGAGCATTTGGGTTGTATCTGCTGCGCCCACCGCCGCCACCGAAGAAAGAATCAAAGATATCTTCAAAACCACCGAATCCAGCACCGCCGCCGAATCCGCCATATCCACCACCAGCTCCAAAGTTCGGGTCTGTACTAGCGTGTCCGTACTGGTCGTAAGCAGCCCGTTTATTGGCATCACTTAATACCTCATAAGCTTCTGCTATCTCTTTAAACTTTTCATCTGCATCCGCTTCTTTATTGATATCTGGATGGTATTTTTTTGATAGTTTTCGATAAGCCTTTTTTATTTCATCATCAGATGCACTTTTAGAAACACCTAAAACTTCATAATAATCTCTTTTTGCCATATTTTCCCTCCGTTAGTACATACAATAACCAACCGTGCTGCTCTATTTGTTACGCATCACAGGTCGTTATTGTTGGGGTTAGTGATAAACCTGCTTTAAGAGCATATCATGATTGAAGAGAAAAAGCCAAAAGCAGTTTGCCCTGGCTTCTTCTCCATTTCAATCAAGGTGCTTATTTGTCGTCATCTACTTCTTCAAAATCTGCATCTACAACATTGTCATCATTTGCTGCTTCAGTTGCTTCGCCTTCTGGGTTGGCAGCTTGTTGAGCAGCAGCAGCTTGTTCGTATAATTTAACGGTTAAAGCCTGAACGATTTCATTCAAAGCATCACGTTTCGTTTTCATCTCTTCAAGATTGTCAGCTTCAACAGCAGCTTTCAACTCGTCACGAGCATCTTCAGCTTTTTTCACTTCATCTGCATCAACTTTTCCTTCAAGATCACCTAATGTTTTGTCAACTTGGAACAATAATTGATCGATTTCGTTGCGCAATTCTACTTCTTCTTTACGAGTTTTATCTGCTTCAGCATTTGCTTCAGCGTCTTTTACCATACGTTCGATTTCTTCGTCTGTTAAACCTGAAGAAGATTTGATTGTAATGGTTTGTTCTTTGTTTGTACCTAAGTCTTTAGCACTTACGTTAACAATACCGTTTTTGTCGATATCAAATTTAACTTCGATTTGAGGAACACCACGTGGTGCAGCTGGAATATCAGTTAATTGGAAACGGCCTAAAGTTTTGTTGTCTGCAGCCATTGGACGTTCACCTTGCAATACATGTACATCAACAGCTGGTTGGTTGTCAGCAGCAGTTGAGAATACTTGCGCTTTGCTTGTTGGGATCGTTGTATTGCGATCGATCAATTTAGTGAACACGCCGCCCATTGTTTCGATACCTAATGATAATGGCGTAACATCTAATAATACGATGTCTTTAACATCACCAGAGATAACTCCACCTTGGATAGCAGCACCCATTGCTACTACTTCATCCGGGTTAACAGACTTGTTTGGTTCTTTACCAGATTCAGCACGTACAGCTTCGACAACAGCTGGGATACGAGTAGATCCACCAACTAAGATGACTTCATCGATATCTGATTTGCTTAATCCAGCATCTTTAAGAGCTTGTTGTACAGGTTTTTTAGTACGTTCTACAAGGTCATAAGTCAATTCGTCGAATTTAGCACGAGTCAAGTTCATTTCTAAGTGCAATGGACCAGCTTCTCCAGCAGTGATAAATGGCAAGCTGATTTGAGTTGAAGTAACACCTGATAAATCTTTTTTAGCTTTTTCAGCAGCATCTTTCAAACGTTGTACAGCCATTTTGTCTTTTGATAAGTCAATGCCGTTTTCTTTTTTAAATTCAGCTACTAAGTGAGCAATGATTTTATCATCAAAATCATCTCCACCTAATTCATTATCTCCAGAAGTAGACAATACATCGAAGACACCGTCACCTAATTCAAGGATAGATACGTCAAATGTACCACCACCAAGGTCAAATACTAATACTTTTTCTTCTTTGTCTGTTTTATCCAAACCGTAAGCTAATGCAGCTGCAGTTGGTTCGTTAACGATACGTTCTACTTCTAAACCAGCGATTTTACCAGCATCTTTAGTAGCTTGACGTTGTGCATCGTTAAAGTAAGCTGGTACAGTAACAACAGCTTTAGTAACTGCTTCGCCTAAATAAGATTCAGCGTATCCTTTGATGTATTGTAGAATATTTGCTGAGATTTCTTGAGGAGTGAATTTTTTACCATCTACTTCTACAGAGTAATCTTCACCCATGTGACGTTTGATAGATGCGATCGTATTTGGGTTGGTAATTGCTTGACGTTTAGCAACTTCCCCTACTTGGATTTCTCCGTTTTTAAAGGCTACAACTGAAGGAGTTGTACGATTTCCTTCTGGGTTAGGAATGATTTTTGCTTCTCCACCTTCTAATACTGCTACAGCAGAGTTTGTTGTACCTAAATCAATACCGATAATTTTTGCCATCTGTAATCCCTCATTCTTTAATTTTTTTAGTTTTTTAATCTATCTTCAAAAGCTTCCATTAATTTTGCGGCTTTTATTGAGCCACTACAACCATTGCTGGACGTAAAACACGTTCGTGTAAAGTATACCCTTTTTGATGAACAGTCACAACAGTACCAGCTTCTTGCCCTTCTTCAACGGCAACTGTTTGAACAGCTTGGTGATAATTCGGATCAAAGGCTTCATTCAATGGATCAACTACTTGAACTCCTTCACTTTCGAGAGCCGTTTTGAAACTAGCGTAAACCATTTCGATCCCTTTTTTAAAAGTTTCGTTTTCTTCAGAAGTTTCAATCGACAATGCACGTTCAAGGTTGTCCAATACATTGATCAATTCTTTCGCTAAAGATTGAGAACGGTATTTAGCATCCGTTTCTTTTTCTTTGCGATTTCTCTTTTGGATATTAGCCAATTCAGCTTGTAAACGAAGATAAGCATCTTCTTTTTCTTGCAAGGCTGTTTTTAATTCCGCTAATTCGTCTGTTGTATCCTCTGTATTGACTTCTTCCATAGATTCCTCTGATGTTGTTTCAGCATCTAACTCTTCATTCATTGAAGGGTCTACTGATTCATTTTCTTCTAAATGCGAATCTTTATCTTCCACAATACATAACTCCTTTTTTAGTAGTCATCCATAGAATGGTAATGATCCACTATTTTTTTTGATAATTCATTTCTAAAAACATCCATGAGCCCAATCATTTTGGAATAGGGCATGTTAGTCGGGCCTAATATAGCAATTGTCCCGGTACCTAATTCTTCTACATCATACGTTGCAGAAATCAAACTGAAGTTTTCTAGGATATCAATATTCAACTCATTGCCTATGCGAACTTGAATCTCGTCATTTTGATGACCAAGCAATGATGTCAGGTCATGATTTCCATCCATAAACGAATAAAGAGATTTGAATTGATTGACATTCAGGTTTTCCGAATAATCGAGTATATTCATCCTTCCGCCAATGTGGATGCGTTCTCTTGCGGTTTTTATGAACAGTTCATTGATCAATTCCATCATACCTTCAGCAGTATGCATATATTTATGGATCAATAGCGGCACATCATCTTGCAGTTTTTTAAATACTTCTACTAGAGAACGGCCGACTAATTGGTCATTAAATAAAGAAACGATTTTTTCTAAATTATTCAAATCAAACCCTTTTGGCACTGTGAAAATTTGGTCTTCCACATGACCCTTGTCGGTGACCAGTATGGCCATCACTTTTCGTTCATTCAATGGAACTAAACGGAACCCTGTCAACTTGCTTTCTTTGATTTCAGGTCCTAAGGAGATAGCTGTGTAACTAGTCAAATTAGATAATACTTCAGCTGATTTAACCACAATCTCGTCTAACTGAAAGAATGGATTATCGAAAGCTCTCTGTATTGTTTCCACTTCATCATGATTTACTTTTGCTGGTCTCAATAAATAATCGACGTAAAAACGATACCCTTTTTTAGAAGGAACTCTTCCCGATGAAGAATGCGTTTTTTGAAGAAAACCCATTTCTTCTAAACGAACCATTTCATTACGGATCGTTGCGGAACTCGCTACGATGTCAGTTTCTTCAAGCAGCGTTTTAGACCCTATCGGATGACCGTACTGCGTAAATAAAATCACGATAGCTCTGAGGATTGAAATTTGTCTTTCCGTTAACATATGCCTCACCTCTTTTTTTAGCACTTCAATTAAATGAGTGCTAACACAATTAATAATTTATCAAATAATAGCACTCTTGTCAATGGTTGCACCTAAAATTTCTGACTATTTTTGACTTTCTTATTGGTAAATCACCGAAAAAGAACCAGCCCTATGGGAATATTTTTTCAACTCTCAGTAAAACAAACTCAACTCCCAATATCCAGAACATGCGCTGCTGGTCATCGAGAGTTGATCTTAGTGACTTTTTTAATTTTTCGTTGTGTCCAACTGTTTAAAATAGTTTCGTACATCTATTTCATCTTGTGCTAACTGAGCGATTAAGGCTTCAACAGATGGGAATTTTTTTTCTTCCCGAATGTATTCATGCCATTCAACAGAAACTTTTTCCCCGTAGATGGCACTATTGAAATCAAATATATTGACTTCTACAGACAATTGGCGATTGGCTTCAAAGGTAATGTTGTATCCAATAGAAGCCATCCCTTCATGCCACGTCTTGCCGATTTTGATTCGAACAGCATATACACCTACTTTAGGCAGCCCTATACCAGAATCAGTATCAATATTAGCTGTAGGATAACCTAGTAATCTGCCCCGAGCATCTCCATGGATAACGATACCAGGTGTTTGGTAAATATAGCCAAGCATGTCATTCGCTTCTGCTATATCTCCGTCTACCAACGCTTTCCGGATTCGGGTAGAACTGATTTTTTCTCCATCTCCTGTTACCTTGCCTACCTCAACGACATCGAATTTTCCCTTAGCGTATCCAGGCAAGTGCTCCATAGAAGCGATCTCCTTTTTCCCGTAAGTGTAATCAAATCCAGCCACTACAGTGACTGCATGTAAGCCGATAATGTATTGGTCTACAAAATCTTGAGGCGTTAGAGCAGCGAAAGAGGAGGTGAAATCGACTTCATATAAATAATCCACGCCCAGTTCAGCCATAAATTCTTCTTTTCTTTCTGTAGTAGATAAATACGTGATCGCTTCTGGATTTATTTTTTTAAATACAATAGAAGGGTGTTGATTAAACGTCATCAATGCTAATTCAACATTTTTTTCTTCGGCCATTTTCTTAGCTCTTGAAATAACGGTTCGATGTCCTTTATGGACGCCATCAAAAAAACCAAGTGCGAGGACTACTGGTTTAGTTGGAATTGTTTCTTTTTGATAAGGATGGTGAATTTTAATAATCTCCATTTTTAGGACTCCTTCATTTAAACTGATGTTCGCAATACTTTGATGGGTTTCAATAAATCCGGTTTCGTAGGGTGTTCACCGTAAATACTGCGGGCTCTTCCTTGATACATCAATACGACTGGAAAAGAAACTTCTTTTGAAAAAGTTTCAATAGGCAGTACAGCACCATTTTTTACTTTTTCCCACAATTCTTCTGTCATTTCTTTTGTATCCATATCGCCAAGGGCATACTCTAATGGATACAAACGATCTTCTATCATTTCTTCTTGCATCAATTCAGCCACTTGATCTAACGTTAAGCAGTCTTTGACTGAAAACGTACCACTTTTCACACGTGTCAAATCAGACATATGCGCCGGGTAGCCTAACTTTTCTCCTAAGTCTACCGCTAACGTACGCACATAAGTCCCTTTTCCGCAGTCCACTTCAAATGTCCAAGAAACGGTTTGTTGCTCATTGTTCATTACAGGTTCAGAAGTTCGAACAAATCGATGAATAGCGACTTCTCTTTTTGGGCGTTCTACTTCTTCACCAGCTCTAGCGTATTCATATAATTTACGCCCATTGACTTTAATCGCAGAATACATTGGAGGGATTTGAATAATATTCCCCGTCATGTCTTGCATCATTTGATCAATAGCGTCATTTGACGGCACTTCTGTTACCGGAAGCGAGTCGACTACCTCACCACTCTTATCTTCTGTCGTCGTGCTAAATCCAATGGTGATTTCTCCCACATAAGCTTTTCCGGTTTCCATCATATATTCTACTACTTTAGTTGCTCTGCCGATACAAATCGGCAAGACTCCATCAACATCTGGATCTAATGTGCCCGTATGTCCTATTTTCTTTGTTTTAAGTATTTTTCTTAATTTAAAAACGCAATCATGACTTGTCATGCCACGTTCTTTCCATAATGGCAAAATGCCTTCCATTATCAATCCCTACTTTCTCTATTAGCCTTTACTAGTATAACATAATTCTTTCCATGACTTAACTATTCCTAACAGCATTTTGATGGATTACATATACTGATATTCGGTCTTTGCTCCTCTTTTGAGAAATCTTTTGATATAATCAATATAGTACTTGATAGTACTTGGATTAACGTTTTTACAGGAGGAGTTAGATATGACACAGATTAAAATCATGACGGATTCAACAGTCCAATTGTCTCAAGAAGAACAAGAAAAGTATGGGATCACGGTTATCCCCTTATCAGCGATGATTCAAAATACTCAGTATTATGACAACCAAACAATCAGTAAAGCTGAATTTTTACAAAAAATGACTGATAGTCCAATTTTGCCTAAGACTTCTCAACCAGCTGTCGGCCAATTCCTCGAGTTGTACAATCAGCTCGGTGCTGATGGAAGTGAAATACTATCGATCCATGTAGCGGATTATTTAAGTGGAACCTATTCAGCAGCAGTTCAAGCAAGCAGTATGACCAGATCAACTGTAACGGTAAGAAACAGCGGTTCTGTTGATCGAGCAATGGCTTATCAAGTATTGACAGCTGCAGAAATGGCGCAAAACAACGCCAGTATGGAAGAGATTTTGACAGCGTTGGATAAATTAAAAGAAACTATTGCTTTCTATGTAGGAATTGTAGATTTGGAAAACTTGATCAAAGGTGGACGTATAGGAAAAGTACTGGGTCATTTTTCGACTCTGCTGAATGTGAAATTGATGTTGGAAGTAACTGATGAAAGCTTAGTTCCTGTAACCAAAGGGCGAGGGTTAAAAGCTTTGAAGAAAAAATTCAATGAAATTGTCCAAACGATGAAGGACCGCGGCGATATACAACACATCGGACTCACGCACGTTGGACTAACTGACTTTACAGAAGAATTGATCTCGGAACTAAAAGCAGCATTTCCCAATGTTGCCTATCATATCGCTTACGCCAGTCCTACTCTGATGACTCATGCCGGCAAAGACGCTTTTGCTATTTCCTATATGTAATGGGCTTAACCCCTAAAGCGGTGTGTACCATAACAAATAAAAAATGGTTGTGAAAGCTGGAATATGCTCAAATGGCAGAACTAAAAAAAGCTGAGAAAGAGAGTTCTTCCTCAGCTTTTTTTGCAACCTACAAATATTTCGTGATCTCATCTTCAAATCCAGACGTCACATCTTGAATAACAGATAGATCTCCATTTGCCTCTAATAAAACGGCATAGATTTGATCTGAAGTAGTTCCTGCTTCTCTTCGGATAGCAGATAAGATTTCTTCTTTATTAACACGCCCTTTTTGCATATTCTCTGTTATATATTCCCCTTTGAGAAAGACGATTTTCGGAACAGGATTGGTTTTTGGGTACAGTTTTTTCCATTTAACCAAGATTTTCGATAATCCATATTGCATAAAAAGCAAAACAATAATAGCTGAAACTCCATTGATCAAATTGATTTCCTCTAAAAGCACCGTAGAAGAAATAATAGAACCAATCGTGAATGTGGCGATCATATCATATACACTAAAGCTGGATACACTTCTGCTGCCAAATAACTTTAACGAAATAACCAAAACAAAATAAATCATAATCGTCGTCAATATTATTCTGCCTGTTGATCCCCATCCATTGAACAATAATTTCGGGAGATTTAAAAATTCCTCAATCTTTGTAAAAATATTCGATAACCATGTTAACACGCTTATCACTTCTCCTTTCTATTAACCCTTTTTAGTGTAACAAAAAAAGTTGAGCGACTGAAATGAGAATGGTTGGTGTTTGTGTCAAGTTTTTCTCGAGCGTCCTATTACTCCGCTAGTTTAGGCACTCTATTTTTGTACACTTGTCAGCTACCGCACGGCTCCGCCGCTTGCTGGCCCATCTTTTGGAAGAACGTTCCTAAAACCAGGAACCTTCTCCCAAAAGACAGGAATTAACGAAAACTTTTGATTAATTGTCCTATTGCCGATGAATGAGAGGCATATAATGGAATCGTCCCATTCTTTGCACCAACTGATTGCCGTGTTTTCTCATGCAATAACGACGATAAACGAACCGTTTGTTTCAACTTGCGTTGTTGCCGAGTACTTCTATTTTGCTGATGAAGATAGGCTTCGCGTAAGGTGTGATTGAACATGCCTTGTTTTACTTTTACCATAGCTTCACAGCCTTCTGCGCTCCAATGCATCCCACGTTTTTTCATTCGAAAAGAAATATGCCGTTGATTCGACTCCATTGCGCCTAAACCTCTTGCGTCCTTCGGCACTTGTTCTGCTTTTTCACGCCAGTCGAAAATCCGATCCCAATTCCGTAATACGTATGTTCTGAACGTATTCAATTTTTCCACTGCCGGTGTCTCGTCTAATGTACTTTCATACGTATCCAACCAAATAGTTAATTCATCTAAATCATGCGTTTTTAATGCTTGACGGACATGCTGTTTAAAAACGTTAGTTTGCGATCCAAACGCGCGGTTTAAGCCTTGGAAGA